>NZ_MCSD01000058.1:0-475 GCF_002872555.1 Vibrio sp. 10N.286.55.E10 | reverse complement strand
CCGACGATAAATTCACGACCAACCATGTGATCTTAATCTTATTGAGTTCAATTCGCTAACAAGCTTTCCTTCACTCCGACTTCACAACCTATGAACGTCGATTGTGCGAGCTCAACATGCAAGTAATAACGTTCCGGTTGGTTCATTGCTTGTTGGAACGTTGTAATACATCTATCTAAACGCTGTGAATTCTCGTAAGGGTTTTCTCGCCACTCAATACGAATTCTCTGCTGCGTGTGCTTTTCTATTCCACTAAGGCTATGTTGCTCACCGCCTAACTTGAAAGCGGTGACTTGTTCAAATAAGAATAAGTCGCTGGCTGAAGCTGTGTTGAACGAGAGTAGTGCTAATAATGCGAGTTTGCTTTTCATTTGGAGTGGCTCTTTAAGATAGGTTGAAATCACGTAGGTTATAGATTTTATCTTTCACTTATGGTGTGAAATTTTCGGTTAGCTACTAATAACTTTGAGATATA
>NZ_MCSD01000057.1:34714-92164 GCF_002872555.1 Vibrio sp. 10N.286.55.E10 | reverse complement strand
TCTTAACTGATCGGCATTACCCACCAAGGCGCTCTTTTTATGTTCATCGAACCACTGTATCTACTATTTTTCCGGCTTCTTATCTCGCCCTAACATTAATAAACAAGGAGTCAGTACCAAGGTCAATACCGTGGCGAATGCTAAGCCTCCCGCAATTGCCGTAGCGAGTTGCGACCACCATTGCGTGCTCGGCGCACCAAATTCTATCTTTTGATTAATCAAGTCGATATTCATTTCTAGCACCATCGGCATCAAACCTAAAATGGTGGTGACCGTCGTGAGCATTACTGGCCTTAAACGCTGAACACCGGTTCTCAGAATCGCATCTCGCTTATCCAAGCCTCTTTTAATCAATTGGTTATAAGTATCGATCAGCACGATGTTGTTATTCACCACTATACCTGCCAGCGCAATCACCCCAATACCGGACATCACGATGCCAAACGGGCGCTGGAAGATAAGTAAACCAACGAACACACCAACCGTTGAGAACAACACTGCACTTAGAATCAAGAACGCCTGATAGAAACTATTGAACTGAGTAATCAGAATTAAAGCCATCACCGCTAGTGCCACCAAGAACGCGCTTTGTAAAAAGGCTGACGAGTTCTCTTGTTCTTCGTTTTGGCCACGGATACGAAATTCCACGCTACTCGGCAGCCCTAGCTCACTTAATGCTTGTTCGATCTTTGGTAGTTCCAGCGCAAGGTTATAGCCTTCTTCCATATCCGCCATGATGTTCACCACACGCTTACCATCGAGACGTTTAATCGTATCTTGCTTATGGTCGGGAACAATCTGAGCAAAGTTGGTGATCGGCACCAAGCCAGCTGGCGTTTTCACTCTCAGCTGGTCAAAGCGTCCAATATCCCTTTTATCATTCGGGTAACGCACCAAGATATCGACCTCTTCTGATGAATCATCAGGCAAGTAATCACCAATCTTTAATCCATTAGTGACGAACTGAACGGTATTGCCGACCAAGGTCGCGTCAGCTGCAAAACGGGCGGCATCATCGCGGCGGATATCCACCTTCCAATCGATGCCATCTTTACTCGCAGTGTCGCTGATATTGGTCAGTGCTTGATTGCCATCAGCCCAGTTTCTCACAATTTTTGCGGCCTGATTAAGTTGCTCAGGTGTTTTAGCAGAAAGCTCGATGACCAAGTCATTTTCAACCGGAGGTCCTGCATCAGGGAACTTGTATTCAATCTCGACACCAGCGTATTGATCGGTTTGCACCTTTAATTCATCAATGATCGCTTTAACACTGCGGCGGTATTGCCAATCGACGGGCGTTATCGAAATCAAACCAATCTGGTCGTCACCACCGGTTCGCGTATAAACGGTATCGAACTCATCATGATTCAGCATCATCTGTTCAATATCGCGCATGATGTCATCTTTTTCTTGAATAGAAAGATCGCCATGAGAGCGAACTTTGACATTAAAGAATGGCGGATCAACTTCAGGGAAGAATTCAGCACCGAGCCCCGCTTTTGAATACGTGAAACCAACCGCAACCGCGAGCAGTATCGCACTACAAAGAATCTTAAAGGGGTGCTTAATCGCAATAGAAAGTGTGTGGTAATACGCCTTGGTTAAGCCTGTCGCCTGTGAGAAATCCCCATTATGCAAAGCCACCATTCGAGCTTGGCTTTTAGACGATACGTATTGAGGTTTGCCAATCAAACCACCTAACACGGGCACAAACAACAGCGCCATAATCAATGAGGCAGTTAACGTTGCGATCAGAGTTAGTGGCAGGAATTTCATGAATTCGCCTGTTACATCTGGCCAAAAAAGGAGTGGAGCAAACGCCGCTAAAGTTGTAGCGGTTGATGCCGTTATTGGCCATGCCATTCGCTTAGCCGCATCTCGATAGGCTGCTTTACGCCCTTCCCCTTCTTGCATCCGCCTATCGGCAAATTCAGTTACCACAATCGCACCGTCAACCAACATCCCGACCGCCATAATCAAAGAGAACAGCACCACTATGTTAACGGTTAAGCCAAATACAGACAGAACCAATAGTCCGGTCAAGAATGAACCCGGAATTGAAATGCCGACTAACAAAGCAGTACGCACGCCAAGAATCGCGATGATTACGATCACCACCAGGATGATGGCGGATAGAATATTGTTTTGCAGATCATTAAGCATGATCTTCACATCTTTCGATTCATCCCAGGTGTATTTGACCAACAGGTTATTTGGCCATTCTGCTTGCTGCTGAGCCCCGGCCATTACAGCTTTGACTAACTCAACCGTTTCGATGATGTTCTCGCCTGCACGCTTTTTGATATCCAACACCACCGCAGATTTACCATCTAAACGCGCAAAACTCTCTGGATCTCGAAACGCTCGACGAACAGTAGCCACATCACCAAATGTCACCACTTGCTTACCATCCACTTTGATAGGTAGCTCAAGCACATCCTTTAAGGAATTAAACACCGAAGGGACTTTGACCGAAAAACGACCATAGCCCGTATCAACAAAACCCGCGGCAACCACTCGGTTGTTCAAAGCGATCAGGTTGTAGATATCCGCTTGATCTAGGCTGTAACTCTCCATCAATAGCGGGTCAACGATGATTTCAACGATATCCTCCCTATCACCCGCAATATCGACCTCTAATATCTGGCGATAGCTTTCGAGTTTATCTCCCACTTCTCGGGCAATTTGTACGATAGTACGTTCCGGTACAGTCCCGAACAGCACAACAGAAAGTACTGGCTGCTCAGAAGCGAGTGTGACTTCATTTACGGTCGGTTCATCACTGTCTTCTGGTAGCTTTGGTTTGGCGAGATCAACGGCATCACGCACATCCGCCATTGCCTTTGTTAGATCGACTCCAACGTTAAACTCCAACACCACAGAGGCGTGGCCTTCCGCTGCGGTTGCAGTCATCTCTTTTACGCCCTCAATCGACCTTAATTCTTGCTCGATAGGCCTAACCAATAAACGTTCGGCATCGGTTGGCGAGATCCCTTGGTGCCCGACTGAAACGTAGATAATCGGGATGGTAATGTCAGGGCTCGACTCTTTGGGTATCGTGATATAGGTAATGACACCTGCAACCAAGATGAGCGCCAAAAGAGAGAGCATTGTTCGAGCACGAGACAAGGCTGCATCAATAATTGAATACATCAGTTATCTCCTACTCAGTTGTTACGTTTGAGAGTTCAGCACCTTGCTCAACCGCAATCACCGAATCACCATCACGCACAAACCCTTGTCCGACGGTGATGATATCGACCCGTTGACCTAAACCTGTGAGCCACACACCATCTTGCTCTGCCTTCACTAGTTGAATACCGACAAATTTCACAACTGGTGAGTCATCGACTGAAACCAACGTTTTGACCCCAAGGTTACCCGCCTCATCCAAAGCCAACATCGCAGGTGTGACTTTGATAGCATCCCTTGTTTCGAGGTTGAGCTTCACTTCAGCGCTGACACCTGCAGGCAGTAGGCCTTCAGAGTTATCGATTTCAATTTCGATTGGAAAAGTATTAGTTGAGGCCGAAGAAATTCGAGACACATAACGCAAGCGCCCTTCCACCTCTTCTCTTCCTAGCAAGCGAACCAAGGCAGACTGGTTAACTAACAAATGCTGGATATGACGTTCACTGACATCGGCCTCAATAACCAAAGGATCAAGGTCAATCACGCCCGCAACCGGATCGCCAACCCCAACAAAGTCACCCAACTCGACCATCAAATCTTGAACCACACCCGAAAAAGGCGAGCTAATAACGGTATTCTTTAAAGCCAATTCCGCATTGCGCATCATGGCTTTTGCTTCCGTTAACGAAGCCTCTGCTGTGGTGTAGGCGATCTCACCTTGCAGACCTCTTTTCTTCAGTGATTGCGCTGCTTTGAACTCTTTCTGCTTTAAACGATACAGAGCCGTTGCACGCTCTAACTGTATTTCCAAGTCACCTTTATCAATCTGAGCAATAGCCTGCCCTGCTTTAACCGCATCGCCTTTCACAACGTTCAATCGAACAATCTTTCCCGCGACTTCCGCGCCTAATCGAGCATGCCTATCGGGTGCCGTTCGACCGTATAAATCAATGGTTTTAAAGGTGGGTGATGAGGTGAAGGTTTGAAAGGAAACTTTGGCTAACGGGATTTCTGTCGCTTTTTTCTCTGGCGACTCTTCTGCCTGCCCCACCCCTAAACCAAGCCAGATAGACAACAACATCACTAAAATCAGAGACACCAGCCACGGCTGTTTCAGTTTCTGAAAAAGTGGTGAGTTAGAAGATAGAGTGGGCATAACAAATCCTTTTGTCCGATGTGATTAAGGCGCGCTAAATGGCTTAACACTGTCATGTGCAACTTCCTGATACACATAGGTAACCTTAACAGACCAAAATCAAACGAAGTTGGACGCTATCGACAGTTTAAAAAATATGCCGTGTACTAAAAATGTCAAAATAGAGGGTTGGAATGGTTTTAAAAGCAATGACTTAATATGTCTTATCAATTTTGAAGCTGCGTGAAAAACAAGTGCCTTGTTCAGAACCGAGCTTTGTTATGAAGAGAAATTTGGGGATATAAAAACAAAAACGCCGAACATAAGTTCGGCGTTTACAACCTTATGGTGTAGCTTTCAGCTAAAGCTGTCTTTTAACTCTAGCTATCTTTCAAGCTATACGCTGAATGATGCGCCACAACCACATGTTGTTGTAGCGTTCGGGTTGTTCACAAAGAAGCGTGCGCCTTCTAGGCCTTCTGTGTAATCAACCATGCCGCCCATAAGGTATTGTAGGCTCATTGGGTCAACAACCAGCGTTACACCGCTATTTACAATCGTAGTGTCGCCATCATTTACTTTTTCATCAAATGTGAAGCCGTATTGGAAACCACTACAACCACCACCTGTAATGTATACACGTAGTTTTAGTTCTGGGTTTTCTTCTTCAGCGATTAGCGTTTGTACGCGGGTAGCTGCTGCATCAGAAAAAGACAATGGGATATTTACTTCGCTCACGACAACCTCTCTTACCTGTGTCAAAAACAACATGATACAAATCTAATTCGAGACCATAGTTGTTGAGTATTTTCTTATATTCGGGTGATTATCTAATACCTGACTGAAACGTTCAAGTATTCACCACCGGATCCTTCCTTTTACTGTTGTAAACTCGTCAATATCTGGCAATTAAAACGTGTAACAACACAAAACAACCAGATTCGGGTGATTATCTGGGCGAAAGCATTCCTAGTTGGATTAGGGATAGGTACAATGCGTGCCAATTGGTCCGACAGTCAAAAGAGGATATATCAATGACCAAATCAGCAGAGCTGTACGAAAAAGCACAGCAAACTATTCCTGGTGGCGTAAACTCTCCAGTTCGTGCATTCAATGGCGTAGGTGGTTCTCCAATCTTCGTTGAACGCGCTGATGGCCCACTTATTTTTGATGCTGATGGTAAAGCATATATCGATTACGTTGGCTCTTGGGGTCCAATGATCCTTGGTCACAACCACGTTGTTATCCGTGATGCGGTTATTGAAGCAGCTCAACGCGGCCTTAGCTTCGGTGCTCCAACCGAAACTGAAATCAAAATGGCTGAGCTTGTATCTGAGATGGTTCCATCAATGGAACAGCTACGTATGGTGAGCTCAGGTACAGAAGCAACAATGAGTGCGATTCGTCTTGCTCGTGGCTTCACTGGTCGTGACAAAATTCTTAAGTTTGAAGGCTGCTACCACGGCCACGCAGACAGCCTACTTGTAAAAGCCGGTTCTGGTGCACTGACTTTAGGTCAGCCAAGCTCACCAGGCGTTCCAGCTGATTTTGCTAAGCACACACTGACTGCAACCTTCAACAACCTAGATTCAGTACGTGAGCTGTTCGCAGCAAACAAAGGCGAGATCTCGTGCATCATCGTTGAGCCAGTTGCGGGCAACATGAACTGTATCCCACCAGTAGAGGGCTTCCACGAAGGTCTACGTGAAATCTGTGACCAAGAAGGTGCATTGCTAATCTTTGATGAAGTAATGACAGGTTTCCGCGTTGCTGAAGGCTGTGCGCAGGCTTACTACAACATCAAGCCAGATCTAACGTGTCTTGGTAAAGTTATCGGCGGCGGTATGCCTGTGGGTGCTTTTGGTGGTCGTAAGGAAGTGATGCAATACATCGCACCAACAGGCCCGGTTTACCAAGCAGGCACGCTTTCAGGTAACCCTGTTGCAATGGCTGCTGGCTACGCGTGTTTGAACCTTCTACGAGAAGAAGGCAACGAAAAACGTCTAGCTTCAAAAACTAAGCAACTGGCAAATGGCTTCAAGCAACTTGCTGACAAGCACGGTATCCCGATGCTAGTACACCAAGTTGGCGGTATGTTTGGTTTCTTCTTCACAGACCAAGAAACGGTGACGTGCTACGAAGATGTAACTAAGTGTGATGTAGAACGCTTCAAGCGCTTCTTCCACCTAATGCTGGATCACGGTGTTTACCTTGCACCTTCAGCATTCGAAGCAAGCTTTACTTCTCTTGCTCATGGTTCAAAAGAGCTAGATGCGACACTAGAAGCCGCTGACCGCTCTCTTGCGATCATTGCTGCTGAAAGCAAATAATCGAAAGCACTTTCTAAGTCGCTAACCGATTGAATTTAGGGCTGCATTAACGCAGCCCTTTTTAATGCATCAACTTAGTCAGCCTCAAGTCTTTCCGCTTGGATTACCCGTCAATTTGTTCGGAAATTTAACGAAAAGCGTCTAACGTTCCCAGAAAAGGAAAACCAACAACATCAGCGTACCAAGGAACATTCTGAACCAAGGGATCTCTTTTTTTGTTTGCTGTTGTTCGTCTTGGCATTTCTTATCTTTATCACAGCATCCCATAATCAAAACTCCTCATTGCTAACTCTCTGTTTTGCAGCCATTATAAACTCAGAACGCAAATATAGAGACCATTACCGTGTCAGAAAAAATTAAAATCAATTCCAGCCACTGGGTGATCATCATCGCCCTACTTGCGGCGGCTTATGCTTGTTACTTGCTTATTGAGCCGTACGTTAACTCAATTGTGATGGCCTTTATCATTTCACTATTGATGTTCCCAATCCATGAGTGGCTTGAAAAAAAGATACCCAATAAAGAAAACATCGTCTCTTTGCTGTCTTGTATCATCCTGACTTTCATTATTGTTATCCCTTTATTGGCAGTATTCGCAGCAATTGTTCAGCAAGGTTCCCTGCTCTCTCAGAACACTTACCAATGGGTAACACACGGCGGCATTCAAACTCTGTTCGCACACCCCTTGGTGGTCAAAGCGCTGTCATTCGTGAACAACTACCTGCCTTTCGACAATATTGAACCACAAGCCATCGCACAGAAGGTGGGTGAGTTCGCGACAAGCTTCGGCTCTAAACTGGTTGGTATCAGTGCGAAAATCTTAGGTGACGCGACCAATTTCTTAATGGACTTCTTCTTGATGTTGTTTGTTCTGTTCTTCTTATTAAGAGATCACGACAAAATCATCAGTGTGGTTCGTCATATTCTTCCGCTATCTCGTAGCCAAGAAGACAAGCTTCTAACAGAGATAGAACAAGTATCGAAATCAGCAGTAATGGGCTCATTCTTAACAGCAATCGCGCAAGGTTTTGCCGGCGGTTTAGGTATGTGGATTGCAGGTTTCCCAGGCCTATTCTGGGGCACTATGATGGGCTTTGCCTCATTCATCCCTGTAGTGGGAACAGCACTAATCTGGATCCCAGCGGCGACCTACTTGTTCCTAACTGGTGATACTACGTGGGCAATTTTCCTAACGGTTTACTGCGTGGCAATTGTTGGATCAATTGACAACCTTCTGCGTCCGCTTCTAATGCAAGGCAGCGCAGGCATGAACACCCTAATGATTTTCTTCTCACTACTGGGTGGTATTCAACTGTTTGGCCTAATTGGTCTTATCTACGGCCCACTGATTTTTGCGATTACTATCGTCCTATTCAACATCTACGATGAAGAGTTTAAGGACTTTTTAAACCAGCAAGACAAGAGTTAAACCGCTCTTCAATCACTTACTTGCCGAACGAGTATTAAACACTTCAAGCTTTGGGCGGATTATGCGAAAATCCGCCCTCATTTTTTGCTAACGATTCAATAGAGTGTCCTATGTCAGCTTATATTGCCCCAAGCCAGATTGCTGAGCGCCAACTTGCCTACTTTGAAGGCAAACATGTTTTAGTTGCCGGTGAGGCTGAAGACTTATTCCCTGTTGAATTAGCCAAGCATTGTGAATCTGTCTCTGTGTTCACCTCTAATTACAGCTACTACCGTCAGCTTGAAGGTTATAGCAGCATCCAACGTTTTTACGGTGCTGAGTTTACCGAAGAGACCAAAGCTGACTTAGTGATGCTCTACTGGCCGAAAGCCAAAGCGGAAGCGGAATTTCTGTTGGCGATGTTATTTGCCAAGCTAGGCAAAGATACCGAAATCGTCGTGGTTGGTGAGAACCGCTCAGGCGTGAAAAGCATCGAGAAGATGTTTGCGCCTTACGGCAAAGTCGTTAAATACGATTCAGCACGTCGCTGCTCTTTCTACTGGGGTCAATGCTTCGAGCAACCACAAGCGTTCAACTTACAAGACTGGTTTAAGACCTACACGGTTAACATTGATGAGCAACCTCTCACGGTAAAAAGCCTTCCAGGCGTCTTCAGTCACGGTCAATTCGATGTCGGTAGCCAACTTCTGTTGGATACTCTGCCAAAACTAAAAGGCAAGGTACTGGATTTTGGTTGTGGTGCAGGCGTCTTAGGCGCGGTAATGGCATCTCGTAACCCAGATATTGAGCTAGAAATGTGCGACATCAGTGCATTTGCCGTAGCATCAAGCCAAGCCACACTGGAAGCGAATGGTTTAACTGGTAAAGTCTTCGCGTCAGATGTCTATTCTGATACAGCACAAGACTACCAATTCATCATCAGTAACCCACCATTCCATTCAGGTTTAGACACTAGCTATAGCGCGACTGAGACCCTACTAGCTCAGGCCCCTACGCATTTGAAGCGCTCTGGTGAGATGATTATTGTCGCAAACAGTTTCTTAAAATACATCCCAATTATTGAGCAAGCGTTTGGAAAATGCGCGACTCTAAATAAGACCACCAAATTCGCGATCTACCACGCAAGTAAGTAGCCTCTCTAGCACAGCGCAGTGTCATTATCTGCGCTGTCTGTTCATATTTTTATCAAAACTCTATAAAAGTGAGCTTTTGCACACGCTTTAAATACCACTTACTTGTCAAAGTAAAAAAACTCGTTAATTTCGTTAAATTGGAAACCATTAATTCTATTCTCTGTACTTGTTTTCGCCCCTTTTAGCAGTACATCAAAGGAAAGTAGTACCCAATTTATGTTTAGATTTTATCGTAAGCAGAAGTTTAAGCGCCTTCAAAATACCCTAATGCTGGCATTTCTTGTCCTCAGTATTACCCCAGTGACACTTATCGCGATCTTTTTCCTTCAATCGCACAGTCAGGACCTTCAGGAACAAAGCACCTCACACCTTGTTTCAGTCCGTGATACTAAGCAGCAACAGATTGTCGACTACCTACAAGCTCAAGAATCCCAAGTGATGGGCTTTGTTCGCTCTGAACTAGCCAATGCCAGTGGCGGCCGATTCTATGGTTTGATCAATGCATTCCAACGTCTAGGGTTAGATATTGACGAAGCACGCAGTAATGCGCAGCAACGCTACATTCAAGGATCGGGCGATCAAATCAAAACATCGATTCTTCCTGAATCCAGTAGCTTCATTGGCAGTGAGCGTTACCGCCTACTGCACAAGCGCTACCATAACGCTTACCTAGAGTTGCTTAAACGCTCCGATTTTGACGATATTCTATTGGTTGATATCAACGGTAACGTTGCTTACTCCGTCTTTAAAAATGACGATTACGGCACTAACTTGCTGACAGGTAAATACAAAGATTCAAACCTAGGCGTTACCTTTCAACGGCTCGCTAAAGATGTCACCGATCGCCGTAAGTCTAATGAGGATTACACGCCTGTTATTGTCTCGGACTTTAAAGACGAGAACGGTAAACAGACCGCATGGCTAGGTGCACCTATCGTTCAACAGGGCTACCTACACAGTTACGCGATGTTTAGATTACCTATCAACGGCATTACTAAGCTGATTGCGGATCTCAACAAGAGTTCGAATATTCAAACACTGCTTGTAGGTGATGATCACCTGCCGCGTAGCCTTGCTCATTCACAAGAATCTATCAACTTGAGCTTAGATGTTGTCGATAAAGCATTGGCTGGCGAAACAGCGGTTGGCACCTTCGACAACACCCTAGATCAAGCGATCATCGCAGCATATACACCAATTGAGCTGAAATACGCAACATGGGCTCTTGTCGTAGAGCTGCCAGAAAAAGAGGCGTTTGCTCGTATTCATCAGTTAGAAAAGATCTTCGTGATCGTGATGCTAACGGCGATCATTCTGGTAGTCGTTGCATCGCACTATCTGTCTAACTTCATCACATCCCCACTACTCAAACTGACGTGGGCTGCCGAGAAAGTATCTGCGGGTGATCTCGATGAAACCATGATCAATACCGAGCGCAAAGATGAAATAGGCCGGCTCGCGGTGAGCTTCGAGAGAATGCAGCGCTCGATTCGTGAAAAAATGCAGCTCATCAAAAACCAAAACGATGAACTTGAAGACAACCTTAAGACAATTCAAAAGCAAAACGAAGAGTTGCAACTGGCGAACAAACTTAAAGATGAGTTCCTAGCTACTACTTCACACGAATTGAGAACACCACTGCATGGCATGGTGGGTATTGCTGAAGCACTGATATCCGGTGCGAATGGCCCCATCCCTGCTAACCAGAAGTATCAGTTGGATATCATCATCAATAGCGGTCAGCGATTAGCAACCTTGGTTGATGATCTGCTTGATTATCACAAGATGCGCTATGGCAGCTTAGACATTAAGAAATCAGCTGTTGATTTATCTGCAGCCACCAGCTTGGTCCTAGAGTTATCTCATCATCTATTGGGCAATAAACCAATCCGCATCATTAACCAAGTCCCAAGTGATTTAGGGCTAGTCTCATCGGATCCTCAACGACTTGAGCAAGTGATGTATAACTTAGTTGGCAATGCCATCAAGTACACCTCTGAAGGTAAGATTGTTATCTCTGCCAGCGTTATCGATGACAACATTCGTGTACAAGTTGTCGATACAGGCCAAGGTATACCGGCCGAGTACCTTGAGCACATCTTTGAACCATTGATTCAAGCAGGCCAAGATGCGAGTAACTACCGCCAAGGTGCAGGGCTTGGATTATCGATCAGTCGTCAGTTGATCGAGCTAATGGGCGGTTCACTGTACGTAAGTAGCCAACCAATGCTTGGCACTACGTTTAGCTTTACCCTGCCCCTAGCTACTCAAGATGAGCTGGACAGTTACAACGAATCTGGTCATTACTCGCACTTCCAAGCGCCCGATTTAATAGATAACAGCCAACAAGAAAACAGTGTTATCAGTGAAAACCCAGATGGCCCGTTACTGGTTATCGCCGATGATGAGCCGGTTAACCTGCGAGTATTAGACAGCTTCTTGAAGTTAGAAGGTTATCGAGTACGTACTGCATGTGACGGTCCGGAAACCATTGAACTGATTGAAAAAGAGAAGCCAGAGCTGCTTCTGCTCGATATCATGATGCCAGGTATGAGCGGCTATCAGGTTTGTGAAGCTCTGAGAAAGCAATATGACCATGCTCAATTGCCAATCATCATGCTAACGGCACTCAACCAGGCAGAAGACCGTGTTCGAGGTTTCGAAGCAGGTGCCAATGACTACTTGTCTAAACCGTTCAACAAACAAGAACTGGCGGCTCGAATTACAGCGCATCTATCAGCAAGTAAAGCCGAACAGAGACGCCTTGAAAATGACCAACTGCAACTCGAGCTCAAACACAGAGCTATGGTTGAAGCTAACTTGTTAGAAACTCAAGGGCGCTTATTAGAGCAACTAGAATCGGCACCTGAAGCCATCATCTGTATTCGTGATGACCAACGTATTCGCTTTGCCAACGAAGCGGCGGCAAAACTATTCAGACGCGGACAGGAACAACTTAAGCGCTCTATGGCCGACGAGATCATTGCGCCTAAATACCTCAAGGTAGAACAAGCCCACTACTGCGGTGACATTGATATCTATATAGATGACACACGTCAGCGCATACCAAGTGACATCCTTAAGCTGCCTGAAGGTTCAGGGCTCGACACCATGTATATCTTCAATGTAGGTGGTGGTGTTAACTCCAACCGAATCAATAACCTTGAAACAGCGGTTGAGGCTCTCTCTAGTTATGCCTTTGAAGGCGACAAAGATAAGTTGCAGCAACTGAAAGAGCTTGGCGGAGAATTTACTCGTCTTGCTGACAAGGCAACCGGTGAAGGTAAAAACAAGCAAGAGTTGATGCGCGAGGTGCTGGTCGATGCGATGACGAATGCCATCATCTACTGGGAATCGGTGACTGGTGAAACCAAGTTTGCTTTCGCAGAGAAAAGTGGTTTGTGGCGGGTCTACTTAGACCGCAGTACGCTACAAACGCGAACGCTAGACAAATATCTACGCGTAGAAACGCTACCGAAAACGCCTCGCTGGCGAACGGTACTGAGCTCAATCGAATTCATACTGGAACACTGTAAAGAACAGACGCCAGAAAGGACGCATATTGAGATGCTAAGAGATAAGCTGCAGAAACTACTGACCAGTTAATCCCTGAACCAACATCACGATACTTAGAGTAATGGAGCCCACCTAGCGTGGGCTTTTTTTGTACGTACTTTTCTCACTCAAAGCACAATATCGTCAATCCAAATACACTTTTTTCACTGCTTTAAACAAGCAAAATGACACGTTACTCAAGCTTAAACAATCACCAATCCAATCGCTATTTTGAGTCCTATTCTTGGCTGAATTTCACATTCCTCCGACTCTTTGTTGCAGTTTGAGAAGCGAGTCACAACAGAACGGCAGATTTAATTTTCTAGGGAAATTTAACGTAAAACTGGTAAGTGACCGAGATCTACAATTATACCAACGCATGGTAAAGCATTATAATAAAAAGCCTTTAAAGTTAGTGACCACTTACAACCAACAATTACCACAAAACCAAATGCGAGTCACATCACCTTAACAATTACGCACAAAAAACCACCAAAGCAACCCATTTTGACGTTAATGACGTGGGATTATCTAATTTTAACGTTTTTGACGGGAAACGAGTTTGATTAATTCATCGATAAGGTGTTTTCTTACTCCTGCCAAAGGCCTACAGGCCACTCTTACCACTTCTCAGAATCAACGATGAATCTGGAGCAACGAAGAAGAGGTAGGCCTTTAACCAGAGTGTGTATCTACTAAACAATTTAGCGACAGATAACATTCAATCCATTAGTGAAATGAAAGCAAATAGTAAGGAACAGCTATGCTTGCCAATATAAAAAAAACAGCAATAGCAACAGCAATTATTGCAACTGCTACAACAGGTTTTGCATCAGTAGCAACAGCTGCAGAACGCAGTGAACTGACCGTTCACCCGAAAGAGTACACTACATTCGTACGTAACTTTAACCCGTACCTTGGTGCTACTAACCTACATACTACAACTGACTTCATGTATGAGCCGCTAGTAGTATTTAACGAAATGCACGGTAACACTCCAGTGTTCCGTCTAGCTGAAAACTTCAAGATGTCAGATGATCTGATGAGCGTTGTTTTCGACATTCGTAAGGGTGTTAAATGGTCTGACGGAGAAACTTTCTCTGCTGATGATGTTGTTTTTTCTTTCAACCTTGTAAAAGAGAAGCCAGAGCTTGACCAATCTGGTATCAACTCTTGGGTAACTTCTGTAGAAAAACTGAACGACAACCAAGTTAAGTTCACCCTAACAGAAGCAAACTCAAACGTACCTTATGAGATTGCTAAAGTACCTGTAGTACCTAAGCACATCTGGAAAGACGTTAAAGATCCATCAACGTTTACCAATGAGAATCCGGTAGGTTCTGGTCCATTTACAGAAATCGATACGTTTACAGCGCAACTATACATCCAGTGTGCAAACCCAAACTACTGGGATGCAGACAACCTAGATGTTGACTGTCTACGTGTTCCACAAATTGCGAACAACGACCAATTCCTAGGTAAAGTTGTAAACAGTGAAATGGACTGGACGTCTTCTTTCGTTCCTGATATCGACCGTACATACGCAGCAGCTAGCCCTAAACACCACTACTGGTACCCGCCAGCAGGCACACAAGCATTCATCGTTAACTTCAAGCACCCTGATGCTGCGAAGCATGAAGCATTGAGCAACGTTGATTTCCGTCGTGCTTTCTCTATGGCTCTTGACCGTCAAACTATCATCGACATCGCATTCTACGGCGGCGGTACTGTGAACGATTTCGCATCAGGTCTTGGCTACGCGTTTGAAGCTTGGTCTGATGAAAAAACTCACGATAAGTACAAAGGCTTCAACACATACAACGCTGAAGGCGCGAAGAAGCTTCTTGCTGACGCTGGCTTCAAAGATGTAAACAAAGATGGTTTTGTTGACACTCCATCAGGCAAGTCTTTTGAACTAATGATTCAATCGCCAAACGGCTGGACTGACTTCAACAACACAGTTCAACTAGCGGTAGAACAGCTGAACGAAATCGGTATTAAAGCGAAAGCTCGTACACCTGACTTCTCTGTTTACAACCAAGCAATGCTTGAAGGTACATACGACGTAGCATACACAAACTACTTCCACGGTGCGGATCCATACACGTACTGGAATAGTGCTTACAACTCATCACTACAATCTGGTGATGGTATGCCTCGTTTCGCTATGCACTTCTACAAAAACGACAAGCTAGATGGTCTTCTAAACAGCTTCTACAAAACAGCTGATAAGAACGAGCAGCTAGATATTGCACACGGTATTCAGCAAATCATCGCTGCAGACCAAGTGACAATCCCTGTGATGTCTGGTGCTTACATGTACCAATACAACACAACTCGCTTCACTGGCTGGTGGAACGAAGAAAATCCAAAAGGCCGTCCAAACATTTGGGCTGGTATTCCAGAGCGTCTACTTCATGTACTGGACCTAAAACCAGTTAAATAAGTAATCGTTCAATCCTTGCGGCGTAACCTCTTACGCCGCTTATAAAAATCCCCACACTCTCAATTGAAAGTATGGCGCTAGTCGTCAGGGGATTTTTCGTTCCAAATTTCGCTAGGAGCGACCTGAATCCAGAAACAGGGAAACAATCTGGGTGAGTAAGGTGTGAGTTATGGGTTATTTTTTAAGACGTTTGTCATTTTATTTTGTCGCGCTATTAGTTGCTGCGACGTTAAACTTTATTATTCCAAGAGCAATGCCTGGTGACCCCGTTACCATGATGTTTGCGAACGCTTCTGTACAAGTTACTCCAGAGCGTATTGCTGCAATGAAAGAACTATTAGGCTTCGTTGATGGTGGCCTACTGGTTCAATACGTAGCGTACATGAAGAACATTCTTAGCTGGGAACTTGGTACATCAATTCAATTCTACCCACTTTCTGTAAACACACTGTTGGGTGGAGCATTCGGTTGGTCGCTTTTCTTAGCCGGCACCGCAGTTATTCTTTCTTTCTCGATTGGTTCGATCCTAGGTATTTTCGCAGCGTGGAAACGCGGCAGTAAATACGATGCCTTCGTAACGCCAGGGATGCTGATTCTACAAGCTGTTCCTCAAGTTGTTATCGCGATGATTGCACTATTTACCTTTGCAATTGGCTTGAAGTGGTTCCCAACCGGTTATGCCTACACCGCAGGTACCATGCCTGATTGGACAAGCTGGGCATTCATCAAAGATGTCGCTTACCACGCCTTCTTACCATTGTTCTGTGCTTCTGTTGTTCAAATTGGTGGCTTCCTAGTAAACATGCGTAACAACATGATCAACCTATTAGCCGAAGACTACATCACCATGGCGAAAGGCAAAGGCCTGAGCGAAAACCGAGTAGTATTCAACTACGCAGCTCGTAACGCGATGCTACCAAGTGTGACAGCCCTTTCAATGTCGCTAGGTATGGCAATCGGTGGTCAGTTAATTATCGAAATCATCTTTAACTATCCAGGTCTTGGCAGCGTACTTTTCAACGCAATTAACGCTCGTGACTACCAAGTACTGCAAGGTCAGCTGCTTATCATGACGCTATTCATGCTGTTCTTTAACCTAGTTGCAGACATGCTTTACGTTGTTCTTGACCCTCGTCTTCGTAAGGGTGGTAAATAATCATGAAAGACTTTCTAAAACTCATTTGGCGTAACCCGATGGCCCTAACAGGCGTCATCATCCTAAGTATTTTTATTCTTGGCGCGATTGCAGCTCCATTAATCACCAAACATGTACCAGACAAGCGTACAGGTAATCCACACGAATACCCTGGCTTCGTCGTTAAATCAGCACAAACTAACCCTGATGGCTGGGTTGCTCAAAACCTAGCAGATGACCGTCGTACATTGATTATGTCTAAAAAGGCAGACCACGTACTTGGTACAACTCGTATGGGTCGTGACGTTTGGTCTCAAGTGGTATACGGCGCACGCGTATCTCTTGCTGTAGGTTTTGGTGCGGGTCTAACCGTATGTCTATTAGCAACCGTTATTGGTGTTTCTGCAGGCTACTTCGGCGGCCGTGTCGATGACGTTCTAACCGCAGCAATGAACATCATGTTGGTTATTCCTCAATACCCATTGTTGTTCGTAGTAGCAGCCTTTATCGGTGAGGCTGGGCCACTCACCATAACCTTGGTTATCGGCTTTATGTCCTGGGCTTGGGGCGCTCGTGTTGTTCGCTCCCAGACCTTGGCACTGCGTGAAAAAGAGTTTGTAAAAGCCGCTGAAGTTTTGGGTGAATCTTCATTCCGCATCATCTTCGTAGAGATTCTGCCAAACCTTATCTCTATCGTTGGCGCAAGCTTCATCGGTTCGGTGATGTACGCAATCATGATGGAAGCAACGATCTCGTTCCTAGGTCTTGGTGACCCGAACACAATCAGCTGGGGCATCATGCTTTACAACGTTCAAACCTCTTCATCAATGCTGATTGGCGCTTGGTGGGAACTGTTGGCTCCGTGTATCGCACTGACACTACTTGTAACTGGTCTTGCTCTACTTAACTTCGCTGTCGATGAAATTGCTAACCCGCAACTGCGTTCTCACAAAGGCATGAAGCGTTGGAAGAAACTAGCAGCACAAGACAAAGAAGAACGTGAACCAGAACTACCACCACAAAATGCACTTTGGAGCGGAGATAAATAATCATGTCTGAACCACTAATTTCTATCCGCAACTTATGCGTGGATTACATCACAGAGTCTGGCGATGTTCGTGCGTGTAACAACGTAAGCTTCGACATCGCTCCAGGTGAAGTATTCGGCCTAGCTGGTGAATCTGGCTGTGGTAAATCAACGGTCGCTTTCTCTCTGATGCGTCTTCATAAGCCGCCCGCTTACATCAGTGGTGGTGAGGTTATCTTCAACGGTGAGAACATCCTTGAATACAGTGATGACCGTATGCAGTCGTTCCGTTGGAGCGAGATGTCGATGGTATTCCAGAGCGCGATGAACGCACTCAACCCAGTACTACCGATGGAAGAGCAGTTCTGTGACGTAATTATGCGTCACACCAACATGACTCGTGAGCAAGCTAAACAACGTGCTGAAGGTCTACTTGAAATTGTAGATATTCACCCAAGCCGATTGAGTGACTACCCCCACCAATTCTCTGGCGGCATGCGTCAGCGCTTGGTTATTGCTATCGCGTTAGCACTGAATCCAAAACTGATCATTATGGATGAACCGACAACCGCACTTGATGTGGTTGTGCAACGCGAAATCCTACAAAAGATCTATGCACTGAAAGAAGAGTTTGGCTTCTCTATTCTGTTCATCACCCATGACTTGTCATTGATGGTCGAGTTCTCTGACCGCATCGGCATCATGTACTCAGGTGAGCTAATCGAGGTGGCTAACTCTCAAGATATTCTAGAAAACCCTTACCACCCTTACACCAAAGGGCTGGGAAGTTCTTTCCCTCCACTGACAGGGCCAAAGACAAAGTTAGCAGGTATTCCGGGTAACCCTCTGAACCTGTTAGAGATTCCAGAAGGGTGTCGTTTCCAAGCTCGTTGTGACCGTGTACATGAAACGTGTACTAAGGTGCCAACCAAGCTGCGTTCTATCGACCCGGGACATTTGTCTAACTGCCACCTGTACGGTGACCCAATAGTACAAAGGAAGCTATAGCTTGCACGCTGACTTGGCGTGAATAACGAACAAGGCGGCTCGCCCGCCTAAAAACAAGCAAAGCGAATAAGGATTCTGGAGACAATTATGAGCAAAGATTTCGGTCAATTATTGGTAGAAGGCAAAAATGTCGTAAAAGACTTCCCAATAAGCAGTACCACCATTCAAACCCCAATGATGCGTGCGATTAACGACGTGTCATTCAAGATGTATAAAAGTCGCGGCTTAGCGGTGGTTGGTGAGTCTGGTTCAGGCAAATCAACAACGGCAAAGATGATCGCAAAAATGTACGCGCCTTCGGGCGGCACGATAGAATACAAAGGCCGTGATATCCAAGAGATCTCAAGCAGAAAAGATCTTATGCACTACCGTGAAGGCGTGCAGATGGTATGGCAAGACCCGTTTGGTTCATTGAACCCAACGCACAATATCTTCCACCACATTGCTCGACCGTTGTTAATCCACAAGAAAGTATCTCCGGGCAATAAAAGAGAACTAGAAGAACGCGTTTACGATCTTTTAGAGCAAGTTGGTCTCATTCCGCCAAAAGAGACGGCGAAGAAATACCCTCACCAACTGTCTGGCGGCCAACGTCAACGTGTCAATCTAGCACGTAACATCGCAGTTGGTGCTGAAGTTGTTCTGGCCGATGAACCAACATCAATGCTAGACGTTTCAATTCGTGCGGGTGTTTTAAACCTGATGGAAGAGATGAAGTTTGAGAAGCAAATGTCACTGCTTTACATCACTCACGACATCGCAACTGCTCGTTATATTGCTGAGGATCTTTCAGTGATGTACGTCGGTCACATGGTGGAATGGGGCGATACCGACGACGTTATTGCTAACCCTCAACACCCTTACACTCAACTGCTGGTTTCTGCCGTTCCAGATCCTAAGAAATCGATCCACGAGCAACTTGCTGGCAACAAAGGTGAGATTCCTCTTTGGACACCAGTATCAGCAGGCTGCCCATTTGCAGGCCGTTGTACTCATGCGATGGACAAGTGTAAAGAGCAGCTACCAGGGGTTACACAGCTAGCTGATAACCACTTTGTACGCTGTTACCTACACGAAAGCTAAGCATAAAAACCCAAGTTAGGGTCTGCGGGCCCTAACTATTTATATCCAAAAAAATTCAAGTACCTAGCCAATAGAAACTAGGACTGTCGGAGAATATTGATGCTGTTATTGACCAACCATATTGGCTATGAGTCCACAGGCCCCAAGCAAGCTATCTTACAAACTAAGAAAGCTCGCCTATCTAGCACAACGGCTCTACTCGTCTGTGCTGACAACCATATGACTGTCGGAAGTTTTGATGTGGTTAAACAAGGCCGCGTAGCAAATTGGCATCAAGGGCAATTCTTCACTATTGATTTCAGTTCAACCACTGAATCTGGTCGCTACTACCTGCGCTTTGATAACCTACGCTCAGAAGTTTTCGAGATTGGTAGCAACCTATTAATGAACCACACCTTTTCTGATGTGCTTCATTACTTTAAGTCTCAACGTTGTGGCGGCACTTTTGACAAGAAAGATCGACAAGCACAAATTCTTGGCACCGACAGATACGTCGATGTCCACGGTGGCTGGTACGACGCATCAGGTGATGTAAGCAAGTACTTTAGCCACTTGTCTTACGGCAACTACCTCAATCCACAACAGATTCCTATGGTTGTTTGGAACATGCTCAAAAGCGTGCGCTTAACCAGTGACAATCCAGACTTCCCTAAATTCTCCATGACTCGCCTAACAGAAGAAGCGCTATTCGGTGCTGATTTCTTAGTACGCATGCAAGACGCGGCTGGATACTTCTACATGACAGTATTCGACAAGTGGAGTAAAGATATCAACCAGCGCGATATCTGTGCTTATGCGACTCAAGAAGGTCATAAATCAACAGACTTACAAGCAGGCTACCGGCAAGGTGCAGGTGTTGCTATTGCGGCACTCGCTGCGGCTTCTGAACTTGAGGTTTCAGGCAGCTACTCTAGCCAAACCTATCTTGGTACCGCGACCAAAGGTTACTGGCACCTTAAAGAGCACAACCTCCAGTATCTAAACGATGGTGAAGAGAACATCATCGATGAGTACTGTGCCCTACTCGCAGCCAATGAGCTGTATCGAGTAACACAAGACGAACAATACCTTTCAGAAGCAAGAACTTGGGCGGCTCGCTTAATCTCTCGCCAACAGTCAGATGATTCATTTGAGCACTTCTGGTCAGCAAACTCTGATGGCTCTCGCCCATACTTTCATGCAGCTGAAGCTGGCCTTCCAGTAATTGCTTTGTGTGAGTACATCAACAATGAAACCGATACGGAGCTCAAAGAACAAGCTCGCATTGTTGTTGAACAAGCATGTCAGTTCGAAATCAACATCACCGATAAAGTAACCAACCCATTTGGCTACCCAAGACAGTACGTTAAAAATGTTGATGGTGATAAGCGCGATGCTTTCTTCGTCGCTCAGAAAAACGAAACAGGCTACTGGTGGCAAGGCGAGAACGCACGTCTTGGCTCAATCTCAACCATGGCCTACTTAGTTCAACCACACATTCAAGACAGCGAACTTCAAAAGCGTTTAATCCAACTTTCACAGAACAGCCTAGATTGGATCTTAGGCCTCAACCCATACCACATGTGCATGCTTGATGGTCATGGTCATAACAACCCTGACTACCTGCCTCAGTTTGGTTTTTTCAATGCCAAAGGCGGTATCTGTAACGGCATCACAGCAGGCTTTAAAGATGATCAAGACATTGCATTCAATCCACCAGCGCAAAAAGATGACATGCTCCAAAACTGGCGCTGGGGCGAACAATGGATCCCTCACGGCGCTTGGTTCCTATTAGCAACCGCTGCGCAATTCAATTTCCTAGCACAACGTAAGGAGCAATAATCATGACTCTTTATTACGTAGGTATTGATGGTGGAGGCACTTCTTGTCGTGCTCGTATTCGCGATGAGCAAGGCAAACTCATTGGTGAAGCGAAAAGCGGCAGCGCTAACATCCTTTTGGGTGTTGACGTTGCAATGAGCTCAATTGTTGATGCTATTACTCAAGCGGCACAGCAAGGGCAACTCGATTCAAATCATGTTTCAAATATGCATGTTGGCCTTGCTCTGGCTGGCGCTGAGCAAAAGTCGGCATGGTTCGACTTCATGGCACAACCGCACCCGTTCGCTAGCATGACGCTAAATACAGACGCTTATGGTGCTTGCATTGGTGCTCACAATGGCCAAAACGGCGCCATCATGATTGGCGGTACGGGTTCTTGCGGTATCTACCTAAAAGACGGTGAACAACATGTGGTTGGTGGGCGTGAGTTTCCAATTTCCGACCAAGGTGGTGGCGCGGTTATGGGTCTTCGCTTGATTCAACAAGTCCTGCTTGCAGAAGACGGCATTCGTAGCAAAACCCCACTGACTCAGCATGTTATGAATCACTTTAATAATGATGTCGATGCCATTGTGGAGTGGTCAAAAGGCGCGATTCCAAAGGATTACGGTCAATTCTCACCTGTTATTTTTCAACTCGCTAATGAAGGTGACGAACTGGCTATCGAGATGCTCAAGCAAACCGCCGCTGATATCGAAATGTTTGTACTAGCACTGCATCGCAAAGGTGCGGACAAGGTATGCCTGATGGGAAGTATCGCAGAGCGAATTCTCAACTGGCTATCACCACCAGTACAGCAATGGATCGTTAAACCTCAATTCGACGCTATCGAAGGCGCATTGATGTTTGCCGGGAAACCACAACACAACTTGTATCAACAGGCTTAGCAGGGAAGTTATATGAATTATCGCATCGACTTAGCTGTTCTTTCTGAACAAAAAAACAACTGCCGATTTGGCCTTACGGTACATAACTTAAGTGATCTTGACGTAACTGATTGGTCTCTGCACTTTGCATTTGATCGATTCATCCTTCCAGAAAGTTTATCGCAAGGTGAACTGACTCAAGTTGGAAGCTTTTGTTCGTTCAAACCAAGTTCGTCAGTATTAAAGGCCAATAACCATTACTACCTTGAATTCAGTATTCAAAGCGCCCCATTCCGCTTCTATTCTGATGGTCTCAATGATGCCTTTATCCAAACACATCACCAAGGCGAAACCTCGGTACTGCCAGTAGCAATATCACCGATAGTGCTGGCTTCGCCATATCGTGAACGTAGCCAAATCCCAGAAGTGAATGCGGCACAGGTAGCACTGATCCCTCAACCGAATCAATTTGAACTTAAACAAGGCAACTTCGCACTGAACAAAGAATGCAAAATTGAGGTTCAATCTCACCTTGCAGAGAAGGCCAGCGCTTGGTTACAACAAGAGTTACTGATTACGTTCGAGCTAGCGATTTCAACAGAACTCTCACCAGAAGCGAGCGGAGACATTCTACTTCGTAGCAACCCAACTTTAGATGAAGCCGAGTACAAGCTAACAATCACAACTCAACAAGTGGTCGTAGAATCAGGCAGTCAATCAGGCTTCACTCATGCAGTAGCTAGCTTAATCCAATTAGTTCAACAACAAAATGCTGAACGCTTCTCTGTGCCATGTTGCAAAATCGCCGACCAACCTCGTTTCAAATACCGCGGCATGATGTTGGACTGTGCACGTCACTTCCACTCGGTGGAGCAAGTGAAACGTTTAATCAACCAGTTGGCGCACTACAAATTCAACGTTTTTCATTGGCACCTAACCGATGATGAAGGTTGGAGGATCGAGATAAAGAGCCTACCTCAACTCACTGAAATCGGTGCTTGGCGAGGTCCTGACCATGCATTAGAGCCACAATATACCCATATTGCTGAAAACTACGGCGGCTTCTACACCCAGCAACAGATTCGCGAAGTGATTGAATACGCAGAACAACGCAGCATCACGGTTATCCCTGAGATCGATATCCCGGGACACTGCCGTGCAGCAATCAAATCACTGCCTGATATGTTGGTAGAGCAAGCAGACACTACTCAATACAAGAGCATTCAGCACTACAACGACAATGTGTTAAATCCAGGTTTACCGGGCACTTACCAGTTCTTAGATGCGGTTATTGAAGAAGTCGCAGAGCTATTCCCTAGCGAATTGATTCACATGGGCGCAGACGAAGTACCACCGGGCGTATGGACTAACAGCCCTGCAGCTCAAGCGCTGATGAAAGAACATCAATACCAAGACAGCAAAGATTTGCAAGGTCACCTATTCCGCTATGCCGAGAATAAGCTTAAGCAACTCGGCAAACGCATGGTGGGCTGGGAAGAAGCTCAGCACGGCGACAAGGTGAGCAAAGAGACCATCATCTATTCATGGCTCAGTGAAGAAGCGGCTGTGAACTGCGCTCGCCAAGGCTTTGATGTGGTATTGCAACCTGCACAATTTACCTATCTCGACATGACCCAAGATTATGCACCGGAAGAGCCGGGCGTAGATTGGGCTGCCGTTATCCCATTAGAACAAGCTTATACCTACGAAGCGCTTGCTGAGATATCCGACACCGACCCAATTCGTAAGCGGATCCGCGGAATTCAGTGTGCTCTATGGTGTGAGATCGTCACCAACCAAAAGCGTATGGATTACATGGTATTTCCAAGAATTAGCGCTTTAGCTGAAGGATGTTGGACACATAAAAACAACCGAAACTGGCTAGATTACCTGTCTCGCCTAAAGGGTCACTTGCCGCTACTCGACAGACTCAATGTTGACTATCGCAACCCTTGGAAAGCTCAATAAAACAAAACCAAAGCAACACTCACATCGAGCGCTTGCTAACTCAAATTAAGGTGCTCAGTCAGATAAGACTCAGCATCACTATTTAAAAATTAGCTGCATAGATGCAGTTTGTTAAAAAGGAAATGACAATGAAATACGGCTATTTCGATAACGACAATCGCGAATACGTCATCACTCGCCCTGATGTACCAGCACCTTGGACCAACTACCTAGGTACTGAAAAGTTTTGTACCGTGATTTCGCACAATGCGGGCGGTTACTCGTTCTACAACTCTCCGGAATACAACCGTGTTACTAAGTTCCGTCCAAACGGCACCTTTGACCGTCCTGGACACTATGTTTACTTGCGTGATGATGAGACGGGTGATTACTGGTCTATCTCTTGGCAACCAGTGGCCAAGAGCCTAGATGAAGCGAACTACGAGGTTCGTCACGGCCTGTCATACTCAAAGTTCAAATGTGAATACAGCGGCATTACCGCAACCAAAACTCTATTCGTACCTAAAGGCGAAGATGCAGAAGTTTGGGACGTTGTGCTAAAGAACAACACGGATAAGCCTCGTACTATCAGCACATTCTCATTTGTAGAGTTCTCGTTCAGCCACATCCAATCAGACAACCAAAACCACCAGATGTCTCTGTACTCTGCGGGCACGTCTTACCAAGAAGGTGTGTTGGAATACGATCTGTACTACAACACTAACGACTTTGAAGGCTTCTACTACCTAGCGTCAACCTTCTCACCAGACAGCTACGACGGTCAGCGTGACAACTTCCTTGGTATGTACCGCGATGAAGCTAACCCGATTGCGGTTGAAAACGGTCAGTGTTCGAACAGCGCTCAAACCTGTTACAACCACTGTGGTTCTCTGCATAAGCAATTTACCATTCAACCGGGTGAAGAAGTTCGCTTTGCTTACGTACTAGGTATCGGCAAAGGCAACGGTGAGCGCCTACGTGAGAAGTACCAAGACACAGCAAACGTAGATGCGGCTTTCCAAGGCATCAAAGATCACTGGGACGAGCGTTGCAACAAGTTCCAAGTTAAGTCTCCAAACGAAGGCTTAGACACCATGATCAACACTTGGACACTGTACCAAGCAGAAACCTGTGTAGTTTGGTCACGCTTTGCATCATTCATTGAAGTTGGGGGTCGTACTGGTCTTGGCTACCGTGATACTGCGCAAGATGCGATTTCAGTACCTCATGCCAACCCAAAAATGACCAAGAAACGTATTATCGACCTGCTTCGTGGCCAAGTAAAAGCGGGCTACGGTCTACACCTATTCGATCCAGACTGGTTCGATCCAGAGAAAGCAGACGTTGAGCCTTCAAAATCACCAACGGTTGTTCCAACACCGTCAGATGACGACAAGATCCACGGTATTGAAGATACTTGTTCTGATGATCACTTGTGGATCGTTCCGACCATCATCAAATACGTGATGGAAACCGGTGAACATGACTTCTTTGATGAAGTAATTCCATACGCAGACGGCGGTGAAGCGACTGTCTACGAACACATGAAAGCGGCACTGAACTTCTCTGCTGAATACGTGGGTCAAACTGGTATTTGTAAAGGTCTACGTGCTGACTGGAATGACTGTTTGAACCTAGGTGGCGGTGAATCTTCAATGGTGTCATTCCTACACTTCTGGGCGCTACAAGAATTCTTAGACCTTGCTAAGTTCCGCAATAACGATGCTGATGTTGCTAAATACACAGAAATGGCAGCGAACGTACGCGAAGCGTGTGAAACTCACCTTTGGGATGACGAGGGTGGTTGGTACATCCGTGGCCTGACTAAAAATGGCGACAAGATCGGTACTGCACAACAAGCTGAAGGCCGTGTACACCTTGAGTCAAACACGCTCGCAGTTCTGTCTGGTGCCGTTTCTCAAGAGCGCGGTGAGAAAGCGATGGACGCAGTGGATGAGAACCTATTCTCTGATTATGGCTTACACCTAAACTCTCCCTCATTTGCAACACCAAACGATGACATCGGTTTCGTGACTCGCGTTTACCAAGGCGTAAAAGAGAATGGCGCAATCTTCTCTCACCCGAATCCATGGGCTTGGGTAGCAGAAGCGAAACTTGGCCGTGGTGACCGTGCGATGAAGTTCTACGATGCACTTAACCCGTATAACCAAAACGACATGATTGAAACACGTTACGCAGAACCATACTCGTACGTGCAGTTCATCATGGGTAAAGACCACCAAGACCACGGCCGCGCAAACCACCCTTGGTTAACCGGTACCTCTGGTTGGGCTTACTTTGCGGTAACCAACTTCATTCTTGGTGTTCGTACCGGCTTTGAAGGATTAACGGTTGATCCATGTATCCCAACAGATTGGCCAGAGTTCGAGGTTACTCGTCAATGGCGTGGCGCAACTTACAACATCACAGTGCAAAACCCGAATGCAGTAAGCAAAGGCGTTGCTTCTATCACTATCAATGGTGAGTCAGTTGAAGGTGCAATCCCAGTACAAGCAGAAGGCAGTGAGAACGATGTTGTCGTTGTTCTAGGCTAGTCACTCAATTTAACGAACAGCTCTTGTCTCAAGTCTTTACAGGCTTGAGACAATGAGACTAAAAGGATTTTCTAATGATTAAATTTGGTACAGGTGGCTGGCGCGCTTTCATTGGTGAGGAGTTCACTAGAGAAAACGTCCGTTTGGTAGCGCAAGCGCTCGCTAACATCATCAACAACGAAGATGCTGCAAAGAACGGATTTGTGATCGGCTATGACCGTCGCTTCCTTTCAGATAAAGCGGCATGCTGGTTTGCAGAAGTACTTGCAGCGAACAACATCAAAGTAAGCTTCATTGATAAATTCGTTCCAACACCTATCGTGATGTTCCAAGCAAAAGAGATGGGTTGTACCTACTCGGCATGTATTACCGCATCTCACAACCCAGCGGATTACAACGGTATAAAGGTGTTCATTGAAGGTGGTCGTGATGCTGACGAGATCATCACAGAGAAGATCGAGCAGCAAATCGCAACTCTAACCAACGAAGACGTTATCCGTGTCGACTTTGAACAAGCGTTGAACGACAAAGAGATCGAGATCATCAATCCAATGAACGACTTTGTTGATTCGATCATTAACTTCATCGATATCGAGTCGATCAAGAAAGCGAATCTGCGCGTACTGATTGACCCTATGTTTGGTGTAGCAAAGAACGCTCTGCAAACGGTTCTTATCAATGGTCGTTGTGATGTCGACGTGATCAACGATGGCAAAAACCCAGATTTTGGTGGATTAATGCCATCACCAAATGCCGCAACGCTGTATCGCTTAAAGCACTTAGTAGCCGCTGAAGGTTATGACATTGGTATTGGTACTGATGGTGATGCCGACCGTTTGGGTATCATCGATGAGAAAGGTCACTTCATCCACCCTAACGAAGTGCTATTGCTGCTTTACTACTATTTATTGGAATACAAAGGCTGGAAAGGTTCTGTCGTACGCAACATCGCAACCACACACCTACTCGACAAAGTGGCGGCGGATCACGGCGAGAAGAGCTTTGAGGTTCCGGTAGGCTTTAAACATATTAGCTCGCAAATGGAAGCCGATGACTCACTGATTGGTGGCGAAAGCTCAGGTGGTTTAACCATTCGTGGTCACATCAAAGGTAAAGATGGCGTATTCGCATCAAGCCTATTGGTTGAGATGATCAGTGTGACAGGTAAGAAATTGTCTGAACTGCTTGATGAAATCTACTCTAAGTATGGCTACGCCTACACCGCTGAAGGCGATTGTAAGTTTAAGCCTTCGGAGAAAGAGGCACTCTACACTAAGATCTACGTAGAGAAACAACTGCCTGAATTTGAGTACGAAATTGAAAAAGTCAGCTATGAAGATGGTGCTAAGGTGTACTTCAAGAATGGCGGCTGGGTGATTGCTCGCTTCTCAGGAACAGAGCCGTTACTACGAATCTTCGCAGAAATGGAAGATAAAGAGACAGCAGAACGTGTTCTTCAGAAAGTGAAAGACTTCCTCTCTCTATAGGCCTATAGAGTGCAGCAGTTTTGGATGGGGTTTAACAAATCACTGCCTTGTTAAAGCCTATAGGTGAAGAACTCTTGCCCAGTACTTTAATTAAAGTGCTGGGCTTTTTTATAGCGAACTTCTATTACTTAGCCGAGTAAGATTTACTGAGTCTAGCTAGCGACTAAACTGAGTTAGAACGCAAGCACGCCTTTGGTGTCTACTTTCACAGTTACTGGCATACCGACTTCAAGCGCTTCAGAAGAGGTCGATAATAACTTCTGACCATTGGCTTCAATCACATAGCGACAGTGATCGCCCATAAATTGCTGCTCCAATACAGACAGATTACTGTCGACATCATGGCTTGCCACAATATGTTGAGGTCTTAACAACAACGCGCAATCCGCACCCACTTCAATCTCTGTTTGTGCTTTCGCTTCAATCAGACCTAGGCTGGTTTCAAACTCATTGTCTGAAATACGCTGTGCCTTTAAGTAGCTACCGCCACCCAAGAAATCAGCAACGAACTTACTCGAAGGGTGGAAATACAACTCAGATGCCGAACCATACTGTTCAATCACACCATGGTTCATCACAGCCATCTTATCTGCAAAAGCAAATGCCTCTTCGCGACTGTGAGTCACAAAAATAGCGGTCACACCCTGCTTCTTAAAGATCTTACGAATTTGAGAAATCAGCTCATGACGAACTTGAGTGTCAATGTTCGAGAATGGTTCATCTAACAGCAGTAAGTCAGGCTTGTATGCCAAAGATCGGGCAATCGCAACACGCTGCTGTTGACCACCAGAAAGTTGATGCGGGTATCGGTCACCATACTCATCTAAGTGAACCAACTCTAACATCTCTTGAACTTTCTCTTTCTTTTGCTGCTCTGAGAGTTCTTTTAGCCCAAAGCCAACGTTCTGGTTGACCGTCAGGTGCGGGAACAGAGCGTAGTCTTGGAAAATCATACCGATATTTCGTTGCTCCGGTGGCAACCAATTATCGCCATCATCGATGGTTTGACAGTTTAAACTCATTACGCCACTACTCAATGGAAGCAGGCCAGCAATCGCCTTAAGTAAGGTGGTTTTCCCGCAACCACTTGCACCAAGAAGACAAACAATTTCACCATGCTCAACTTCTAACGAGAGCGCTTCCAAGATGGTTTGCGACTCATACTTACAAGTCAGATCTTTAATTGATAATGCACAACTCATTAGTGTTTCTGCTCCAAAGAACGGTTTACGATGATCAGAGGAATTAAACCTACTAACACCAGTAATACAGCAGGCATCGCCGCCAATTCGAGGTGCTCATCTGAGGCATAGTTATAAACATAGGTCGCCAATGTTTCGAAGTTGAAAGGGCGCAGCAGCAATGCCGCATTTAGCTCTTTCATTGATTCGATAAACACCAGTAAACCGGCGATCAGCGCGCCGCGTTTAATCAAAGGTAAATGAACACGACGTAACATCTGGTTGGTATTGCAACCCATGGTTTTAGAAGCCATATCCAATGAAGGAGATACTTTACTCAAGCTACTTTCAATACTGCCAATCGCCACTGCAGAAAAACGCACCACCATTGCAAAGATCAGCGCAAACATGGAACCAGAGAAAATCAGCCCCGGGCGTCCCCACTCCATCACTTTGGCAATATCATTGACTAAGTGATCCATAAACAGCACAGGCACCATCACACCAATAGCCAACACAGTGCCTGGAACAGCATAGCCCATCGAAGCAATACGCATGTAAGCCTGATTTTTCTTACTCGGGCTGACACGTTGATTAAAGTTCACAATCATCGCAATGATAACGCCAATAATCGCCGCGACTACTGACACATAAAGACTGTTAACAGCATACTCTCTGAATTCAGGCGTCCAACTTTGTGCAAAGTATTTGTAGGCATAGATCATCAACTGACCCAGAGGGAACAAGAATGCAACGCACACTAACCCCCAGCACCAAAACAGTGCCAACCACTTCTTCCAACCGGATAGGTCGTAACGAAAGTCTTCACGACTGCTGAATTGATTCTGGAACAGTTTCTGTTTACGACGACTGTAGCGCTCTGAACTCAACAGCAGGATCACGATAACTAGCATAATTGCCGATATTTTCGCAGCAGCCGTTAAACTTGAATAACCTAACCAGGTATCGTAAACCGCTGTCGTTAAAGTGTTGACTGCAAAGTAACTCACGGTACCAAAATCACCGATAGTTTCCATCGCAACAAGCGATAGACCTACCGCCATTGATGGGCGAACAAGTGGCAACGAGATACGACGAAAGCTTTCCCAAGGTGAGCATTTTAGCAACCGAGCGGATTGCAGTAAGGAGACGTTTTGCTCCATAAATGCGGCGCGGCACAGCAAGTAAACATAAGGATAGAGAACGAGAGACAGAACAATAATAGCACCAGATAAGGTTCTAATATCCGGGAACCAATACTCACCGGGTCCCCACCCAGTAAGATCTCGCAGTAGAACTTGAACAGGCCCAGCAAAGTCGAACCAATCGGTGAATATATACCCAACAATATAGCCTGGCATTGCTAATGGCAGTACTAGCGCCCATTGCAAAACCCGCTCTCCCGGAACGCGGCACATTGCCATAATCCAAGCAGACGGAATACCAAAAACCAAAGACAGGAATAAGGTTCCCATGACTAAAACCACCGTATTGTAAGCATAGGTGGGCATTACTGTGGACATCAGATGAGAAAATAGCTCATCTGTTTCTCCAACAGCCGTCGTAAAAATCGCTAAGATCGGTAAAACCAGTAATACAGCAATAATGCCGCTACTGGTGTTCCATAAATAATTCTTTTCTTTCATCGCCTAACTACAAAGAGGCTTAATGAAACACAAATGCATTTGTAAATACATCTCATGTCCTTTTAATGGTGGGGTTATTTATACCCATATACTGTAATGACTTCAAGGTGAGATGCTAATAACTCAAGGGATCAACGGCGAGCTTTGTATCAAAAAGTGATTTTCCAAAACAAACAACCCCAAGTGACCGAAAATGGCGACTTGAGGTTGTCATTTTACTTGGGCCGAAGCCTACAGTAATAAATTAAAGATCGAACTTAACTTCGTCTAATAGTTTAATTGCTGCTGCGTGGTGGTCAGCAATTTGGTCTAGAGAAATTGTATCTGCTTTGAATTCACCCCATGAAGCAACAAGCTCAGAAGGTTTAACATCAGCTTTCACTGGGTATTCATAGTTCACTTCTGCATACATGCTTTGTGCTGTGTTACCCGATAGGAATTCCATTAGCTTAATGGCATTCTCTTCGTTTGGAGAGTATTTAGCCATTGCCATACCAGAGATATTCACGTGAGTACCCGTTGTCCCTTGGTTAGGGAAGTTAATGTAAACAGCGTCAGCCCAAGCTTTTTGCTCTTTATCGTTAACCATCTTGCCTAGGTAGTAGCTGTTACCAAGAGCAACATCACATAAGCCTTCTTTAATCGCTTTAACTTGTGCGCGATCGTTACCTTGAGGCTTGCGTGCTAGGTTAGCTTTTACGCCTTCTAGCCACTCTTTCGTTTCAGCTTCACCTTTGTGAGCGATCATCGAAGATACTAGAGAAACATTGTATGGGTGCTTACCGCTACGCGTACAGATCTTACCTTTAAATTCAGGCTTAGTTAGATCTTCGTAAGTAAACTCCTCACCTAGACGACCAACACGGTCACGAGAAGAGTAAACGCTACGTGTACGTGTTGTTAGAGCGAACCACTCATTGTTTGTATCTTGGTATTGAGCAGGAATATTCTTTTCAAGAACTTCGCTTTCAACAGACTGAACTAAACCTTGTTTAGTTAGCTCAGATAGACGACTGATGTCTACAGTTAACACTACGTCTGCAGGGCTGTATTCGCCTTCTTGAGCTAACTTTTCTGCTAAACCTTTTTTAGCAAACTTAACGTTTACTTTAATGCCAGTCTCTTTTGTGAATTCCTTGAACATTGGTTCAACTAGGAAAGGTTGACGGTAAGAGTATACGTTCACTTCTTCCGCAGCCATTGCAGCAGGGGCAATGACACTACACGCTAGAGCTGAAAGTGTTAGCAGTTTTTTCATGGTAAAATCCTTTATATCGAAATGATAATCTATATCAGTTGCGTTATTATATTCATCAGTAACACAATTACAATGATGTCCGACAAAAAAATTGTTCGCTCTGCGCCATCAGCCTCGCACTTTTGTAACAATTCATTTCAAAGCGACCACTTATGCGTGCGAAGCGTTGCCGGCTAGATCGGTTTATCTACATCAATCAAAACTACTCGACCATTAATAACAAAACCCCACAACCAATGGCTATGGGGTTTTCTTTGTCCTACCTAACCCGTTCAGATTAGACAAATACTATCGATTATTTTACTGATACAAACTCTGGGTAAGCGCCGACACCACAATCGTGCATGTCCATACCTTCTAGCTCTTCATCTTCACTAACACGAATACCGATTGTTGCTTTAAGCACTGCCCATACCGCTAGGCTAGCACCGAATACCCATGCAAAGATTACTGCTGCACCCATTAGTTGAGCACCAAACGTTGCGTCAGCATTGCTTAGTGGCACAGCCATTAGACCGAAGAAACCACACACACCGTGTACAGAGATTGCACCTACTGGATCATCAATCTTAGCTTTATCTAGAGCGATGATGCTGAATACAACCAATGCACCAGATACCGAACCAATCGCTACAGCAAATAGAGGTGATGGTGATAGAGGGTCCGCAGTGATTGCTACTAGGCCAGCTAACGCACCGTTAAGAATCATTGTTAGGTCTGCTTTACCCCAAGTCGTTTTACATACTAGTAGTGCTGCGATTGCGCCAGCTGCCGCTGCTGCGTTGGTGTTAAGGAAGATTTGACCAACTGCTGTCGCGTTCTCGAAATCTGAAACCAGCAATTGAGAACCGCCGTTGAAACCGAACCAACCAAACCAAAGAATAAATGTACCTAGTGTTGCAAGCGGCATGTTTGAACCAGGAATCGGGTAGATTTCACCGTTCTTACCGTATTTACCTTTACGAGCACCAAGTAGTAGAACACCAGCTAATGCAGCTGCTGCACCGGCCATATGTACGATACCCGAACCTGCAAAGTCACTGAAACCCGCTTCTGATAGGAAACCACCGCCCCAAGTCCAGTAACCTTCAACTGGGTAAATGAATGCTGTTAGTACTACCGAGAAGATAAGGAACGACCAAAGTTTCATACGCTCAGCAACTGCACCAGATACCACAGACATTGCAGTTGCAACGAATACTACCTGGAAGAAGAAGTCTGATTCTAGAGAGTGGTCTGCGCCTTCACCTTGAGTACCAATCAGAGTACCGAATGATGGCAACCAACCGCCTTCGCCGTTGTCGACATACATAATGTTGTAACCAACCACTAAGAACGCTGTACAAGCAATCGCGTACAAGCAGATGTTCTTAGTTAAAATTTCTGTTGTGTTCTTTGAACGAACTAGGCCAGCTTCAAGCATCGCGAAGCCTGCTGCCATCCACATTACCAACGCACCTGAAATGAGGAAGAAAAAAGTGTCTAGTGCGTAACGTAGTTCCGTTACTGTTGTTGTAAGTTCCATATTAAAGTCTCCAGTCCTTGTAATTCTTTAAAGTGCTTCAGCATCCATTTCACCAGTACGGATTCGTACGGCTTGGCTTAGGTCATACACAAAAATCTTACCGTCACCGATTTTACCTGTGTGTGCCGCTTGACTGATCGCTTCAACAACTCGGTCAACGTTTTCAGCTTGAGTAGCAATCTCTAGCTTCACTTTTGGTAGGAAGTCGACTTGGTACTCTGCACCACGGTACAATTCTGTGTGTCCTTTCTGACGACCAAAGCCCTTCACTTCAGAGACCGTCATACCTTCAATACCCACATCAGAGAGCGCTTCGCGTACATCGTCTAATTTGAATGGCTTAACAATGGCATTTATTAATTTCATATTCGTTCCTTAAATTCTTACTTAATCCGTTAATTCTCTTATAACAATCCAAGTAGCGTGCCAAAAAGTTAAGTGTTTGATTTTTAACAAAATACACATGATAGGACTATAAAAACAAAAAAGGCCGCACCAATATGGTGCGGCCTTTTCACTATCTTAATGCGTATTGCTCTTATTGCTCCAGATTTGGGCAACGGAGCCTTCAAAGCTCTGAATGACTAACAAATAGGTGTTAGAAACTAGTAACCTAAAAAATCTATCCAGCGTTCGATGAGTAGTTCAAAATCATCGATTCCACAGCTTGCTTGGCTTTCACAGTTATAGAAGTCGAACTCACTGCCCTCTTCCATTTCTTGCTCATGCGCTAACACGTTTTCTTGAATCGTGACTTCATCTTCATTGATGGCAAGGCTAATCTCTTTGCCAAGTAGCGTCACTTCATTGCTCAGGTCTTGTCGAGATTGCTCAATAAGCGCCATCACATGATCTAGTTTCTGCTTATCTTTGCCGATCTCTTCTTGTAACCAGCGGCCAACGATCTCGTGCCCCATACTGCACTTTACATAGTACTCGCCCATTAAAGTGTTTCTTGTAAATTCAAATTCCATAAAGGCTCCGCGCACTAATGACAGATAGGGTTAAAAATGAGGCGAGAGTATATAGCGAAGTCATCAAGAGATCGAGTCGCTCGTCTTCTAACATTCAGACATAAAAAAACGCCTACCGAAGTAGACGCTCTATCATTTGGGTTCCTCTAAATAGTTGGAGTGGCAGCTAGGCGACAAGTACGTTCATCCCTATGAGCATAGAAGCTCTATGTGATTAGGGTGAACGTACGCAGTCAACAACGCTGCCGCTACAAATATGACGAGGAACTAGGCTGGTTCTTGGAAAATAACCGTGTCCGCTTTTTCCGTGTACTGACCCATTTTATGGAAGTTCAGGTAACGGTATGTATCAGCAGCCGTTGCATTGATCTTATCAGCGTACTCTAGGTACTCTTCTTTCGTTGGAATACGACCTAGAATCGCACCAACCGCAGAAAGTTCAGCTGACGCTAGGTAAACATTCGCGCCTGTACCCAAACGGTTCGGGAAGTTACGAGTAGAGGTAGACATTACCGTCGCAGCATCAGCAACACGAGCTTGGTTACCCATACACAGTGAACAACCCGGAGTTTCAATACGAACCCCAGCACGACCGAAGATGCCGTAGTAGCCTTCTTCTGTCAGCTGATCTTTATCCATCTTGGTTGGCGGAGCCACCCATAGGCGAGTATTTAGCGAGCCGTTAAACTCTTCTAGCATCTTACCAGCAGCACGGAAGTGACCGATGTTCGTCATACAAGAACCGATAAACACTTCTTGAATCTCAGTACCTTGAACGTCAGAAAGAAGACGAGCATCATCTGGATCGTTTGGTGCACAAAGGATTGGTTGATCGATGTCAGCAAGATCAATCTCGATAACGTGCGCGTATTCCGCATCTGAATCAGCAGATAGCAACTCAGGGTTCGCTAACCACTCTTCCATTGCAGTGATACGACGCTCAATCGTACGAACATCACCGTAACCTTCCGCGATCATCCACTTAAGCATAACGATATTCGAGTTCAGGTACTCATCGATCGACTCTTGAGATAGCTTAACCGTACAACCTGCAGCAGAACGCTCAGCAGATGCATCAGAAAGCTCAAATGCTTGCTCAACAGATAGGTGCTCAACACCTTCAATTTCTAGTACACGACCAGAGAATTCGTTGATCTTACCTGCTTTCTCTACGGTTAGTAGGCCTTGCTTGATACCATAAAGAGGAATGGCATGTACTAGGTCACGTAGCGTGATACCCGGTTGCATTTCGCCTTTAAAGCGAACCAAGATAGATTCAGGCATATCAAGAGGCATAACGCCTGTTGCGGCAGCAAATGCTACCAAGCCAGAACCCGCAGGGAATGAAATACCTAGAGGGAAACGAGTATGCGAGTCACCACCTGTACCTACAGTATCAGGAAGAAGCATACGGTTTAGCCATGAGTGGATAACGCCATCACCCGGACGAAGTGAAACACCCGCACGGTTCATGATGAAATCAGGTAGCGTATGGTGAGTGTTTACATCAACAGGTTTCGGGTATGCAGATGTGTGACAGAAAGACTGCATTACAAGGTCTGCTGAGAAACCAAGACACGCCAGATCTTTAAGCTCATCACGAGTCATAGGACCGGTCGTATCTTGAGAACCGACTGTCGTCATTTTAGGTTCACAGTACTGACCAGCACGCACACCTTCAACACCACATGCTTTACCTACCATCTTCTGAGCTAGCGTGTAGCCTTTATCAGATGCAGATGGATCGATTGGTTTAGCAAACAGATCCGTTTCAGCTAGACCTAGAGCGTCACGAGCACGACCTGTTAGGCCACGACCAATGATCAGTGGAATACGGCCACCAGCACGCACTTCATCGAGAAGAACTTTGCTTAGCTCAAAGTTTGAAATTACAGAACCGTTCTTGTGAACAACACCTTCGTACGGGTAGATATCAATGATATCGCCCATGTTCATGTCTTGTACGTTCAGTTCAATTGGTAGTGCGCCTGAATCTTCCATTGTGTTGTAGAAGATTGGTGCAATTTTACCACCAAGACAAACACCGCCAGTACGCTTGTTTGGTACGAATGGGATATCTTCACCCATGAACCAAAGTACTGAGTTGGTTGCCGATTTACGTGAAGAACCTGTACCAACAACATCACCAACGTAAGCCAGTGGAATGCCATCTTTTTGCATTTCTTCAATTTGATTGATTGGACCAACGCTACCCTGCTCATCAGGAGTAATGCCATCACGTTCCATCTTCAGCATCGCTTTCGCGTGCACTGGGATATCAGGACGTGACCATGCATCAGGCGCTGGAGATAAGTCATCAGTGTTAGTTTCACCGGTAACTTTAAATACTTTAACGGTGATCTTTTCCGCTACTTTGTTTTTCGCTGTAAACCATTCAGCATCAGCCCAAGATTGAAGTACTTGTTGTGCAGATGCATTGCCCGCTTTCGCTTTCTCTTCTACGTCATAGAACGCATCGAACATCAGTAGAGTATGAGATAGAGCTTTAACAGCGATTGGAGCAAGCTCAGCATCGTCTAGTAGAGATACTAGAGATTCGATGTTGTAACCGCCTTGCATAGTACCAAGCAGTTCTGCAGCTTTTGCTTTGCTTACTAGTGGAGAAGCTACTTCACCTTTAGTGATAGCCGTAAGAAAGCCAGCTTTTACATAAGCAGCTTCATCTACACCCGGTGGAATGCGGTTTTCTAGTAGGTCAAGAATGATTTCTTCTTCACCTTGAGGTGGATTCTTCAGAAGTTCAACTAGGCCAGCTACCTGCTCAGCATCTAGTGGTTTTGGAACAACTCCTTCGGCAGCACGTTCTTCGACGTGTTTACGGTAGGCTTCAAGCACGACTTTTTTCCTCTCATTGCGGTTCACTTCTTCCCTTCATAATTGTTAGTAAAATAAAGAAGTGAACATCCTTGGAAACTTGGCTCTCCATTGCCATTTTTGTCATTCAATTTGTATTGATGAGCGGCGTCATAGAGGCCAAACTGTGGGCGGTAGAATAGCAAATTTAACGTTAAATTAAAATCTTATCATTTTGACCAACATAGCAAGTTAAGACGAAAGTCCCACTATTTTTGCCTAATTACGCACTTAAATGGCGACTCTACGCATGATTATTTGTAGGAAGTACCTACAATCAGATACACCGAATCGAAGTTATCTTCGGTTCGGCCATAAGCTAAAATGATCGGCCCGATGGGTGAATCGACTCCTGCGAAAACAGAACCCGCGGTGTACATTGGCGCTTCATCAATACTCAAATCATTGTTCGACCAAACACCACCATGTTCAATGGATGCCCCCACGTAGAATGGTGATTTAAAGAGACCGAAGTCATTTTCAAACCACTTATAGCGATAAATCAAACTGGTGTATGCTAAGTTTTGACCGATCAAGCTATTCCTTGGAATACCGGATAGATTGAGGAACCCTCCTAGCTCTTTCGGATCAATTGGAAAGACTGAATTTTTACTTTCTACAATGCCGTAATCGAGCTTTGCGACTAAAGTATGCTTCTCAATACTTTGTGCAGCCATGAAATTGGCTGAAAACTCATAAACCGTATCACTCTCAGACGTTAAATCCGATTCACCAACAGAGCTGTCATTATCAAAATCATCATGGGAGACAAGGTACTCCAAATCGACAAAGAAGCCCTTAGTCGGCAAGCTGAAATTATCCAAAGTATCCAGTCGATAGCCCATAAAGCCACCAATACGTTTATAGCCACCACTGCCCAATGAAGGTAAAGAAGCCACCTCAACATCCCCATCAGTATAGCGAAGGCCGAATTTCAGCTCTTGCCACAAGGTAGGTTGATAGCCTAATGCTAACTCTCCGACATACTCGCTATAAGTCATTGGAAAGTAGTCGTTCGTTACGTCTAGTGTTGGCTCTTCAATTTCGTCAATATCGACCGGGAGGTTTCTGTTCTGCTTACTGTAAACAATCGATGCTGAAGTGAACAATTTTTGGCTCGAAAAGAATGGCGAGTAGAGTTCGGCCTCAATTCGTTTATCCGTACCCATCTCGATATTGGTTCTTAACTCTGCACCGTGCGAGTTGATATCGGTAAAGTTGGCTGAAACACCGATCGAGTACTGGCTGGTAGTAGAGAAATCATCTTCAAGAAAGAAACGAAAGTTGAGGTAGTTTGGCCCCCAAGACTTTTCATCCACATTCACCGTAAGTTGCTCTTCACCGTCAACATTATCAAACTCATAAGTGACTAACTCAAATCTATCCAGTGCATAGAGGTCTTGCACTTTAGATTCAATTTCACTGGTCTTTAAGATCTTACCGGAATCTAGGTTTAAACGGTTTTCGATCAGCTTATCGGAATAGTGAGTATTGTTATTGATAACAACTCGGTCAACGACGGTCTTATCACCGTGCTTCAGCTGTCTGCGTGCTTTTTGTTTGTCCTCGATATAATGCTGATAGTCTGCGTTAGAGAGTGACAGCTTAGAAAGCTCAGAGCTATTCTGAATCGCTGCGTCATAACCGGCTTGGTAGGCACCCGGCATTTTATCGAATTCTGTCGTCTCCATTTGCCCAACATCAGGGCGTAGGAAAACATCATCATCGGTCAGTGTTTCAGCTTGCTCCTGAGTGCTGCGTTGAACCAGATAATTAGAAAGTTGGTCAGCTGCCGCTAGAAAATTCGTGAAGTCTTCTTTGCCTTTGTAATTGGTACTGATATCCACCGCAATGACAATGTCCGCTCCCATCGCTCTGGCAACGTCGACTGGCATATTATTGGTGACACCACCATCAACCAGCATTCGACCATCTAGCGAATAAGGGGGAAGCGCACCGGGTACCGACATACTGGCCATCATGGCATCGACAAGGTGACCATGATCGATGACCACTTCTTCAAGTTCGATAATGTCAGTTGCGACTGAACGGTAAGGAATAGCAAGATGGTCAAAAGAGTCGAGTGGAGAGAGGTTACCTGTGGTCTCACGTAGAATACGCAACATATTCTGACCTTGAACCACTCCTTTCCTTGCTTTGATTTCGCCCCAACCTAAACCAAGGTCAGTGTTCAGTTGGTAACGGTCTTCATACTCTTTGTCACGCACTCGGCGATCACTACGGTTAACGCGATCACGATAACCACGATTCCAATCAACCGTATAAATAAAGCTCTCGATCTCGTCTGCGCTCATCCCTGTCGCATAAAGACCACCAACGTATGAGCCCATACTGGTACCGGTAATATAATCCACCGGGATTTGCATCTCTTCTAAGGCTTTAAGTACACCAATGTGAGCTGCACCTTTGGCACCACCACCAGCAAGAACGACAGCAACGGTTGGCCTTTTATGAGCTTGTTCAGCTTGCTGAGATTGATCAACCTGTGTCGCGGTAGATGCAAACAGCTGAAAACTGATTACAGTACCCACAATGCCTAAGCCGCTCACTATCCAACGAGAAATCATTCTTTAAACTATCCTTGTCATTCTTTTCTGTTATGACTTTACCACTGAAAAAGCTTCTTTAGCCACTGTTTTGGCTGACTTTCACAGCCCTTTTTAATGTTTCCATTCTCATCCCAAACAGGCAGTTTCACCGCACCATCACAGTCAAACTCTAAAGCCCCTTCAGAAGTTCGAGTAAAACTGGCCGTCGTAATCCCATTCGGCCAAGGCAGTAATAATTGCTCCGGAGTTCTATGTTTAAGATAATCGGCATAGACACGTAACGCACCACTTGAGCCCGTTAGTTTAGTTGGCTTATTATCATCGCGCCCTAGCCAGATGGTGGTGACTTCACGGCCATCAACACCCACGAACCAACTGTCTCGACTGTCATTACTGGTGCCCGTTTTTCCAGCTAACCCCGCCCAAGCAAACTGGCCTTGTAGGAAACGACCCGTGCCTTCCGACACACCACGTTTCATCGCATAGGTTGTTAACCAAGCAGCCTGTTGGTCAACGCTTTGTGATACACGAGGAATCGACTGATACAGAACCTCGCCATCATTATCAACCACAGAACGAAGGGCGGACAAAGGTGCGATACGACCAGAGTTGGTAATGGTTTGGTACATCTGCGCTACTTGGAACGGAGTCAGTGAGAACGAACCCAAAAACATCGACGGCACTGGGCGAATCTCATTTTTATCGACACCCAGCTTTTCAATCGTATCCGAGACACTATCAATGCCTAACTGCATGCCCAAACGAACGGTAGGTACGTTGTAAGACTTAGAAAGCGCCACATACAAGGGCACATCTCCGCGGAACTTACGATCGAAGTTTCTTGGGCTCCATACGCTGCCTTTACTGCCTTTCAAGCTCAGTGGCGTGTCCTTCAGTGTTGTCGCCAACGTGTACTTTTGGGGTTGTTCTAAGGCGGTTAAGTAGATTGCAGGCTTAACCAAAGAACCAATAGGACGACTCGCATTCAAGGCACGGTTAAAACCATCGTAGCCAGTACGTTTACCACCGACCATAGCTCGGATTTCACCGGTATTTCTATCCACGGCAATAGCTGCAGCTTCCAGTTTGTTACCTGCGGTTTTCGATAAATCAGGCACCTTACGTGCAATCGACTTCTCTAACTTGTCTTGGGAAACCGGATCCAAAGAGGTAAAAACTCGAATGCCTTTTTTCGCTTCAAATCGATCGCCGACATACTTCTTAAGCTCAATATTGACTTGCTGGAAGTAAGCGGGCTGACGGCTAGCAATACGTGGGTTGTCTTGAATATCCAAATCACGACTCGCCGCTTCTTCGTATTGTCGCGGAGTTAATATGTCTTGCTGCATCAACAAGCGAAGCACCAGATCGCGTCGAGTCTTAGCACGCTCAGGATAACGAACCGGATTGTAATACGAAGGTCCCTTTACCATACCGACAAGCAGTGCTAGCTGATCAATACGGAGCTCTTGAATAGGTTGACCGAAGTACAAGCGAGACGCCAAACCGAAACCATGAATCGCTTGCCCGCCATTTTGCCCAAGGTAAACCTCGTTTAAGTAAGCCTCTAGAATACGATCTTTGCTGTAACGATGGTCTAAGATAAGCGCAATGTAGGCTTCACGAACCTTACGCCACAATGTACGTTCACTGGACAAGAACAGGTTCTTCGCCAACTGCTGAGTCAGCGTACTACCACCTTGTACCGTGCGCCCGGCTTTAACATTCACCACCATCGCACGAGCGATCGCCAATGGCGAAACCCCATCATGTTGATAGAAATTTCTGTCTTCGGTCGCCAGTAGCGCATCAACCATCACTTCTGGGAATTGGTTACGTTTTAAGAACAGTCGCTGTTCATCGTTACTTTTCTCAAGCATGCCAAGCATTTTCGGCTCAACACGCAAATACCCCATGTCGCCTTTCTTCTCTAGCGACTGAATTCGAGTTAACTCGTTACCGTTGAAATGCAGCATCACATGACGATCCGCTTCGGGTCCATCGACAAACTCGAACGGACGACGAATCATTTCAATCTTGGTTGAAGAAGAGGAGTATTCGCCCGGGTGACGAGGCGCGTTCACCTTACGATAATTAAGCACATCGAGCTCATTCTTAACCTGCACCAAACTCACTGGAGTTCCAGGAGACAGGTCTAGTACTCGCGCATAAACCACAGTTGGCAAATCAAACAGCTGACCTTCAAAACGCTGCTTGACCACAGAATCAAGATAAATACCGACAAACAACAGCAATGCCGCGAGCGCTATGCCCGCTTTCCAAGAAATACCCCACAGGATCTTCAACCAACCTCTTTGACCTGACTTCTTAGCCTTAGGTTTGGTCTTTTTCGCAGCCGCTCTTGGTTTTCTTGGCTTGGCTTTGGTCGCGGGTGACTTCTTTGTTGGCGCTTTTTTAGGTGGTGCCTTTTTTGGCGTTAACATTTTGGTCATCATCGATTCAACTGTCGTTTGGTTTTAGTGGTTGCTACATGGTTAGCAGGGTTATCCGGCCAAGGATGTTTTGGGTAACGGCCTTTCATCTCTTTTTGTACTTCTTTGTACGCGCCAGCCCAAAAGCCAGCTAAATCTTGAGTAATTTGCAGTGGTCGCTGTGCTGGAGAAAGTAGCTCAAGCACGACTTTTTTACGCCCTTGCGCAATCAATGGCGAATCTTGTTCACCAAAGACTTCCTGCATTCGCACTGAGATCACGGGTTCAGACTGACATTGATAACGAATGATCTTCTTGCTGCCTGTCGGCATCACATAGTGCGTTGGTAACCATTGGTCTATCTCTTGATTCAAAGGCCAGCCAAGATAAGCAGACAACGCCTGCTCAATCGAAACACTAGTCAGCCCTTTTGCCGACTTAATGCCATTCAGATAGGGTGATAGCCACTCATCAATATGTTCAACCAAACTCGCGTCATCCATCGCTGGCCAATCATGTTCAGGCATCCAAAGCTGAGCGCAGCGTACACGCTCAACCAGCTGTTTAGCCGAAGGTGTCCAATGTAATCGATCCAGCCCGCATCGAGCGACATAGTTGAGCAGCGCTTGGCTCGCCTGATTCGAATCGGGCTCAGGTAAAGCTTTGGTGCTGATAATCAGTTTGCCCAGAGACACTCGCTGCTCGGCAACTAAACGGCCACGCTTTTCATCCCAATCCGCATAATCTGAACAGACAAAGAGATTTGGAAACGCTTCTTCTAGCAGCGCAATATCAACCGCGGTGGCCAAGAAAATCTGACTGGCTCGCCCTGTGCTGCGCATCAAATCAATCACTACGATATAGTCATTGTTCGCCAATGGGTCATCGTCACGAACCTCGGCGCCGTGGCCATTAGCAAGACGGAAAGCACTGCTGGTCGCGCTTCTCACTTGTGCAATCCGGTCCGGGAAGGCAAAACAAAGCACTAATGGTAGCAATGATTCGTCAGCTTGTGACAAATCTAAGTGATGATTGAGTTTGCTGGCGAGACTTTTCGCTCGCTGCATCACCACGTTATTTTTCGAATGTTTTCTTTGCTTAAGTCGGTGCAACGAATGCTGAATATCTGTGACGTTGCGTTCAGGCTCTTCAAGTAAAGCGGCTGCGACAATCGCAGCATTCAGCAATGCTTGGCCGTTCTGTTGCGCTTTTATCAGCATGCTGGCGATACGTGGTTCAAGGCCTAAACGTTGAGCCAGTTTACCTAACGCCGTAAATTGACCATTGCTGTCTAATATATCAAGGCTTTGCAGCAGTTGCTTGGCTTGCTCCACTGAAGCTTGGGGCGGAATGTCTAACCATTGCAACTCGTCTGCACTCGCAGCGCCCCATTGCGTCAATTCAGACACCAACGAAGACAAATCAGAATGAAGAATCTCAGGCTCTGGTACAGCAGGTTGCTGCATTAGTTGCGTTTCGCTGTACAAACGAACGCACAAGCCCTCTTCAATTCGTCCTGCACGACCCGCTCGTTGTTCAGCAGAAGATTGTGAGATTTTCACTTGCTCGAGCTTGGTGATACCAGTTTTCAAATCAAACTTAGCGACTCTTTCAAGCCCGGAGTCCACCACTAATCGAATACCTTCGATAGTCAAAGAGGTTTCCGCGATATTGGTGGCCAATACCACCTTTCGACGCCCTTTCTCTGATGACGCGATCGCTTTCTGTTGTTGAGGAAAGCTAAGTTGCCCATAAAGAGGACACACATCGATATCACCAGCAAGCTGTTCAAGTTGAAATTCCACCTGCTTAATCGCAGAAACGCCTGGTAAAAAAGCTAGAAGTGAGCCTGACTCTTTCTCCATCAGAGAGCGAATCACGCTAGCCATTTTAGGGGCTAGATATTCATTTGCGCTAAGAGGCTGATAACGGAAATCGACCGGAAAGGTGCGACCTTGTGATTCTACGTATTTGGCATTAGGCAATAAAGACTGCAGCGCGTGTTGATCTAAGGTTGCCGACATCACAACCACCTTTAGATCGTCACGCAATGCCTCTTGGATCTCTAAGCTAAACGCCAATGCGGTATCGGCGTGGATGCTGCGCTCATGAAATTCATCGAAGATCACCATATCAACCCCAGTCAATTCAGGGTCGGTTTGGATCATTCTTGTCATGATCCCTTCAGTGACGATTTCCAAGCGAGTTGAACTGCTGGTTTTAGATTCACCACGAACTCTAAAGCCAATGCTCTCCCCGACCTTCTCTCCCAATTGGCTCGCCAAGTAAGTCGCAATATTTCTTGCCGCCAAACGCCTAGGTTCAAGCATGATTATTTTGCCTTGAACGGCATTGGTCTTAACCAGTTGTAAAGGGAAGAATGTTGACTTACCCGCACCGGGAGCGGCCTTTAGAATAAGTTGAGTGTGTGTTTCTACGCCAGCGAGCAGATCTGGCATCACAGCTTCTATGGGCAGTTGTGGCAATGGGAGAACCTTGTGGTGTAATGTTGGCAACATTGTACATAAAAACCTACCTGTCTAAATAAGTAATATGCAGTTCAATCCCCCATTAGAGCCAGCGACTCTTATTAAACGCTATAAACGCTTTCTCACTGACATCAAACTTCCAGACGGCAGCGAGCGTACTATCCACTGTGCTAACACTGGAGCGATGACAGGATGTGCGACTCCTGGCAATACGGTGTGGTACTCAACCTCCGATAATGCAAAAAGAAAGTACCCAAACAGCTGGGAGATCTCAGAAACAGACAAAGGTCATCGTATTTGTGTAAATACTGCGCGAGCAAACCAGTTGGCAGTGGAAGCAATTGAAAATAATACTATAGTTGAACTCTTAGGCTATAACGCGTTACGAACCGAAGTGAAATATGGCAGTGAGAATAGTCGCATTGATATTCTGCTTGAGGATAACGAAAAGCCGCCTTGTTATATCGAAGTAAAAAGCGTCACTTTGCTCGACGAGCAAGAAACGTCAACTAAAGGGCAAGGCTTTTTCCCTGATGCGGTCACCACCAGAGGCCAAAAACATCTGCGTGAACTCACAGAAATGGTCGAATCTGGAAATAGAGCCGTACTTTTATTCACTGTTTTACATTCAGGTATTGAAAAAGTGTCTGCGGCACACCATATAGACGCCAAATATTCGTTATTACTAAAACAAGCACAAGACGCTGGAGTTGAAGTGCTTTGCTATAAAGCAGAGCTCAGCAATACTCAAATACAACTAAAACAAGCTGTTGAATTTATCAATAGCTAAGCAAAGATGCTGAACTAATCACATTGATTGCAAGTTTGAATAAGAGTATTTGCCACCATTCGTTCTTTCTGCTATAGATACCCGCCTTAAAATTAGCTGCTTTGCAGTTGACTAGGTGTAAATAGGAGATGCTGTATGCCAGAATCTAAGAAAAAAGCGCTAGGCATCCTAGCCATCGCAGGTGTTGAACCGTACCAAGAAAAGCCAGGTGAAGAGTACATGTCACCTGAGCAAACGGAACATTTTACAAAAATTTTAGCAGCTTGGCGCAACCAGCTCAGGGAAGAAGTTGATCGTACTGTGCACCACATGCAGGACGAAGCAGCGAATTTCCCAGACCCAGTTGACCGTGCTTCTCAAGAAGAAGAATTCAGCCTAGAGTTACGTAACCGTGACCGTGAGCGTCGTCTTATCAAAAAAATTGAGAAGACATTAGACAAGATCGAAGAAGACGATTTCGGCTTCTGTGATTCTTGCGGTATCGAGATTGGCATTCGTCGCCTTGAAGCTCGTCCAACTGCTGACCTTTGTATTGACTGTAAAACACTTGCAGAAATCAAAGAGAAACAGATGCAAGGTTAATTCTTGCAGATGTAAAGAAAGGGAGCCTTGGCTCCCTTTTTTGTTGGTGAACTCAGCGTTAAAGCGCGAGTTAGAAACAATAATACGACAGTTAAACGTCTTAAGAATCGGCTACTGCGGTACCATCCAGATTAGGTTGTTCACACATGAATTATATCGGGCGCTTTGCACCATCACCGTCAGGTCCTCTTCATTTTGGCTCACTTGTTGCTGCTCTTGGTAGTTACTTCCAAGCAAAATCTAACCAAGGAAAATGGTTGGTTCGTATGGAAGACTTAGATCCACCAAGAGAAATGGCCGGCGCTGCAGACCTGATTCTTAAGACGCTTGAGGCTTACCATCTATTTTGGGATGGTGAAGTCGTTTATCAAAGCCAGCGTCACGACATGTATCAAGCTCAAATTGATCAATGGGTCGCTGATAAACAAGCCTACTACTGCCAATGTACTCGTAAGCAGATAAAGGCTTTGGGTGGCTTTTACAATGGTCACTGTCGAGATGCAGGCTTAATCGATTCAGGTGAACAAGCGGTGCGCTTACGCATGGATTTTCCTGTAGAGTCCTTTGATGATGTGCGCCACGGCACGATTCAAATCCCTAAAGCATTAGCTGAAGAAGATTTTATTATTAAACGCAGAGATGGATTGTTTGCCTATAACTTGGCCGTTGTCCTTGATGACATCGAACAAGGAGTAACGGAAGTCGTAAGAGGCGCAGACCTGATAGAGCCAACAGGCCGTCAAATCAGTTTATATAAGACGCTCAAGCAAAAAACAGTGAGCTACTTGCACTTACCATTGGCAACCGATGACTTGGGGAATAAACTGTCAAAACAGAACCATGCCACCGCAATCAATCTCGACAATCCAAAACCAACGTTACTCAACGCGATGCGATTCTTAGGTTTTGATATCCCGACAGCCCTTTGTGAGGCTTCAATGGATGAGATTTTATTGTGGGGCTGCCAACAATGGAACGTCAGTCAGTTACCTGATAGTTTACAAAAAGAGCACTGTAATTAGCTCGAAACTCACGGCAAATAGCAAAAACGACACATAAAAATGCCATAACCAACCACTGTGGTTAAGCAGACGATGTTCTCAAATGGCTCGCGCTAAGCTATTATTAGCCGCAATTAAACTCTGCACTACCACTTTGGACTAAGAGAAAAACAAAGTTGGCGATACCTACTTTGTTCTAAACTAATGAATACAAACGACAATACCCCAAGCGAACAACGCGGATTCCACGAATTAGCTCTGAATATTTATACTCGTCAAGAGCACAATATTTCACGCAAGCAGATCAGCGACAACGCACTAAAAGTGCTATATCGCCTGAATGGTGCGGGTTTTGACGCATTTCTAGTTGGTGGTGGTGTGCGCGATATCTTATTAGGCTCTCAGCCAAAAGATTTTGATATTGCGACCAACGCAACGCCAGAGCAAATCAAACACCTCTTCAGAAACTGTCGTCTTATCGGTCGCCGTTTCCGCTTGGCACATATCATGTTTGGTCGTGACATCATTGAAGTGGCAACTTTCCGTGGCCACCACCAAGAACCATCGAAAAACGTGTCTGCACAATCGAAAGAAGGCATGCTATTGCGCGATAACGTGTATGGCAGTGTTGATGAAGATGCAGAGCGTCGTGATTTCACAATCAATGCGATGTACTACAACATTGCAGACTACAGCATCCACGATTACGCGGGTGGTGTAGAAGATTTAGAAGATAAACTGATCCGCCTGATTGGCGATCCAGAAACGCGTTACCGTGAAGACCCAGTACGTATGCTACGTGCAATGCGCTTCGCCGCTAAACTGGATTTCGATATTGAAGAAGACACAGCTGACCCGATTGAAGAGTTAGCGCACCTTCTAAGAGATATCCCAGCAGCGCGTCTTTACGAAGAGTCTCTGAAATTGCTGCAATCAGGTCACGGTTTAGAAACCTACCACCTAATGCGCGAGTACAACCTCTTTCAGCAGATGTTCCCAGCTGTAGCGGAATACTTCACAGAAGATTACGACTCTCACACAGAGCAGATGCTTGATTTGGTTCTCGATTCAACCGATCTTCGCATCGAAGATGGTAAGCGAGTAAACCCAGCATTCATGTTCGCAGCGATGCTTTGGTACCCAATGAACAAGCTTGCAGACAAACTTGTCGCTGAACAGGGTATGGCGCACTATGACGCGATCATGGAAGCGAGTAACATCATTCTTGATCAGCAAGTAAAGTCTATTGCGATTCCTCGTCGTCACACCGCAACCATTCGCGAAGTTTGGCAACTGCAACTTCGACTGCCTCGTCGCAACGGTAAACGCGCTGTTCGTCTTATGGAGCTCAACAAGTTCCGTGCAGGCTACGATTTCCTAGAAATGCGTGGTGAGATTGAGGGTGGCGAAACTAAAGATCTTGCGAAATGGTGGGAGCGTTATCAAACAGCCGGTCGCAACATGCGTCAAGCGATGGCTAACGACGTTGCAGCACCATCAAAGTCAGGCCATCGTCGCCGTAAGACTTACCGAAACAAAAAGAGTAAGCAATCAGAATGATAACGGCTTACATTGCGGTCGGCAGCAACCTTGCCGACCCAGTTAGCCAAGCAAATTTGGCTATCGAAACGCTAAAAAGCCTACCGCGATCAACGTTTATTGCGACCTCTCAGCTATATAGTAGCACTCCAATGGGGCCGCAAAATCAACCGGACTACATCAACGCGGTAGTCGCTATCCAAACCGAATTAACGCCAATTGAACTGCTTGATTGCACTCAAAAGATCGAGTTAGAGCAAGGGCGCGTCCGTAAAGACGAGCGTTGGGGGCCAAGAACCTTGGACCTCGACATTGTGTTATACGGCAATGAGGTGATCGATTCAGAGCGCTTAATTGTTCCTCATTACGGAATGAAAGAACGAGAGTTTGTACTCTACCCGCTTGCTGAAATCGCACCAAGTTTACAACTCCCTGATGGGACTGAGCTGACAGAACTACTGAAAATAGTAGATAAGAACGGGCTCAATGTTTGGCAACAATAGCCAAGCGCATTAAGGAAAACCAATGAAAAAAGTAACCATTAACGACCTGATCAAATGCAAACGTGAAGGCCGTAAATTCGCGACGTCGACAGCTTATGATGCGAGCTTTGCTCAATTATTCGAAAGCCAAGAGATGCCTGTACTACTTGTCGGTGATTCACTAGGGATGGTTCTACAAGGCCATAACGATACATTACCTGTCACCGTTGAAGATATTGCTTACCATACTCGCTCAGTGCGTGCTGGTAGCCCTAATTGCCTTCTTATGGCTGACATGCCTTTCATGAGCTACGCGACTCCAGAGCAAGCTTGTGAAAGCGCAGCTACCTTGATGCGTGCTGGCGCGAATATGGTAAAAATCGAAGGCGGAAGCTGGTTGGTTGATACTGTAAAGATGCTAACAGAACGTGCAGTACCAGTATGTGCACACTTAGGCTTAACACCTCAGTCTGTGAACATTTTTGGTGGTTACAAAATTCAAGGTCGTGACGACGAGCAAGCCGACAAAATGGTTGCTGACGCGCTAGCCCTGCAAAACGCAGGCGCTCAAATCGTTCTACTTGAATGTGTGCCAGCTTCATTGGCAAAACGAATTACAGAAGCTTGTGACGTACCGGTTATCGGTATCGGCGCCGGCAATGTTACCGATGGTCAGATATTGGTTATGCATGACATGTTCGGTATTTCTGCGAACTACATGCCGAAGTTCTCTAAGAATTTCCTAGCAGAAACCGGTGATATGCGTAAGGCAGTAGCTCTATACAAAGAAGAAGTAGAGAGCGCGCGCTTCCCTGATGAAGCTCATACAATCGCTTAGGAGTAAGTATGCAAACTTTTGCTGAAATAGCGGCTCTTCGTGAGCAGATTAAACAGTTTAAGCGTGATGGACGTACGGTTGCTTTTGTACCGACAATGGGAAACCTACATGAAGGCCACCTAACTCTAGTAAAGAAAGCTCGAGAACTGGCAGACATCGTTGTGGTAAGCATCTTTGTAAACCCAATGCAGTTTGACCGCGCCGACGACCTAAACAACTACCCTCGCACGTTAGAAGCAGATTTAAGCAAACTAACTGGCGAAGGCGTTGAGCTGGTATTTACACCAACGCCAGAGGTGATGTATCCAGATGGATTAGACAAACAGACGTTTGTTGAGGTCCCTGGCATATCTCACATGCTTGAAGGTGCATCTCGTCCAGGTCATTTCCGTGGCGTAGCGACGATTGTCACCAAGCTGTTTAACATTGTTCAGCCAGACTTTGCATGCTTCGGCAAAAAAGACTTCCAGCAGCTTGCTGTTATTCGCCAGATGACCACTGACTTAGCGTTAGACATTAAAGTTGTGGGCGTTGCGACCGTTCGTGAAATGGACGGCTTGGCAATGAGCTCTCGCAATAGCAATCTAACGATTGACGAACGCCAACGAGCACCAGTTCTAGCGCGTACTATGCGCTGGATCAGCAGTGCTATTCGTGGTGGTCGCGATGACTACGCATCAGTAATTGAAGATGCAACCGACCAGCTACGCGCTGCAGATCTTCAACCAGATGAGATATTCATTTGTGATGCGAAAACGCTACAAGCGATCACTCCAGAATCCACTCAAGCTGTGATTCTTATGTCAGCTTTCCTAGGTAAGACTCGTCTTATCGACAACCAAGTTCTCGACTTGGTAACGGAAACCAAAGAAGAAGTGAAAGAAGAAACCGCTGAGTAATCGCTTTCTTCTCTAAACACAAAGCAAAAGCACAAGTGAAAGAGACAAAAAAGGTCGATGTAATATCGACCTTTTTCTTTGCCTGCAATTCTGGCTAACTAGGTATTAACTACGTAAGCCAATACCCTTTGTCACTAGGTAGTGTGCAATGCCATACAACAGCACGATAAACACGCCTAGTACGCCAAACGACGTCACGATACCCACATCAGACACACCCAGAAAGCCATATCTAAACGCGTTTACCATGTAGACAATCGGGTTCAGCTTCGACACACCCTGCCAAAACTCAGGCAACAGGCTAATTGAGTAGAACACACCACCCAGATACGTCAGCGGCGTTAAGATGAAGGTTGGGATAATAGAGATATCATCAAACGTGCGTGCGAATACCGCGTTAATCAAGCCACCCAGAGCGAACACTACCGACGTTAAAAATACTGTCGCAATGATCACCCCCCAATGGTCAACTTGTAAGTCGACAAAGAACAAAGATACGAAGGTTACGATAGTGCCCACTAACAAACCACGCACTACACCACCCATTACGAAACCGGCGATAATCACGTAGTTAGGAACCGGAGCTACAAGCAACTCTTCAATATTCTTTTGGAACTTAGCACTAAAGAATGACGAGGCCACATTCGAATATGAGTTGGTGATCACCGACATCATGATCAGGCCAGGAACAATGTATTCCATATAACTGAAGCCGTTCATTTCACCAATACGAGCACCAATCAGGTTACCGAAGATGATGAAATAAAGCGTCATGGTAATCGCTGGCGGCACCAGAGTTTGCACCCAGATACGCGTGAATCGATTGATCTCTTTCGTCAACAAACTGCAGAAAGCTGTCCAATATAGGCTGTACATATTATTTACTCCCCTCACGGACAATACTCACGAATAGCTCTTCTAAACGGTTTGCTTTGTTACGCATAGAGAGGACTTTCACCTGTTGCTCGCTCAACTGAGCGAAGATGGTATTCAAACCTAGGTTTTTATCGATTTCGATTTCTAGCGAGCCATTGAGCATGACTTGGCTATTCACACCTTCAAGCTTAGGTTCTGTCGTGCCTTCTTCCAGATCCAGAATAAAGGTCTCAGCACTCAATTTGCCCAACAGCGCTTTCATGGTTGTGTTCTCAATCAACTCACCGCGATTAATGATGCCGATGTTGCGACACAACATTTCCGCTTCTTCTAGGTAGTGCGTGGTCAAGATAATGGTAATGCCCTGCTTCTCATTGATCTCTTTTAGGAATTCCCACATTGAACGACGCAGTTCAATATCAACACCCGCCGTTGGTTCATCAAGGATCAACAAATGAGGTTCATGCATCAATGCACGCGCGATCATCAAACGACGCTTCATACCACCAGACAAGTTACGCGCACGTTCGCCACGTTTTTCCCACAAATCGAGTTGAGATAGGTACTTTTTCGCTCGCTCTTTCGCCAATGCTTTTGGCACGCCGTAATAGCCCGCCTGTTGCAACACGATCTGTTCAACGGTTTCGAACGGGTTAAAGTTGAACTCTTGGGGCACTAGACCTAAGTTCTGCTTCGCCAACTCCAGATCAGTATCAATGTCGTAACCGAACACTTTAACCTTGCCTGAAGTTTTGTTTACCAGTGAAGAGATAACACCAATGGTGGTTGATTTACCCGCACCATTTGGACCAAGTAGTGCGTAAAAGTCGCCTTTTTCTACTTGTAAACTAACGCCCTTAAGAGCCTCGAAGCCCCCAGCATAAGTTTTTCTTAATTGCTCAATTTCTAATGCATACATAGAGATAGACTGCCATTTGCTATAGATAAGATGTAGACGACCGAGCTTGAGGAAGAGAGTAATGCTTAAAACGAGCTAGCAGAAAACTAACCCAAACTTGTTTACTCGGCCATTTTGCAAACAAGTTTATCGTTGATTAACGATGAATACAAATATCGTGTGAGAGTTTATTTCAAAAAAAATAAGCGTCTTGGCTACGTGAAGACTAAATCAATGTTCAGTAAATATAAAAATGCCGCTAAGTGATTCACTTAACGGCATTAATGATCAGCCTTGAAGTGAGCGTCTATAGCTTATTCATATCAGCTCATTCATGTTCGCTTATTACTGAAAATTAAACTGACTCAAATTGATGCTCATCTCTGTCGACATAGCTTGTTGCTGCCGTCAGCGCTTCATATCTGAATCGATAAGTGTTGGATTCAGGTACTAGGTCAATCACGTGGAACTTCTCTAGTTGCTGACGAGTATTCTCATTAGGACACAGCAGGTACACCTCACACTGCGCATCCAATGCATCCTTAATCGCATTCTCTAGCGCAAGGCCAACAGTGACATCAATCATAGGGACATCTGTCAGGTCTAGAATCATCGCTTCATAGTCAGAGATACTTGAGTGCTGGCGTGAAATCGCTTTTGAAACACTGAAGATCATTGGCCCTGAAAGATAGAAGAACAGAACCTTACCATTGGCACTATCGAGTAACTGACGTTCGCTATCGGTCAATGGGATATCGTCTTCGTCATCACCATCACTGATCGCCTTAACTTGTCTGGCTTGCTCTCGGCTCAATCTTTCAATAATCAGAATATTCGAGATAAACACGCCCAGTCCGACCGCAATAATCAAGTCGACAAACACAGTCAGGAGCATCACGCCGTACATCACGCCCATGCCGGCATAGCTAACCTTGTGTGCGCGTTGGATAAAACTCCAATCCAGGATATTGAAACCAACATACATCGCGATACCAGCCAGCACTGCCATAGGAATCGGTTCTGTTAAGCCACCCGCAACCAATACCACTAGCGCAAGTACTAAAGCTCGAATAACACCTGAAAGCGGAGAACGCGCTCCTACCTGAATATTAGTCACTGTCCCCATGGTTGCCCCCGCACCAGGCAGCGCACCAAACAGACCAGAGATCATATTCGCAATGCCTTGGCCGCGAAGTTCTTTGTCTGAGTCATGCTCTTTACGAGTCAGTGAGTCTCCGATAACCGCGGTAAGAAGCGTATCAATGCAGCCAAGCGTACCTAGTACCAAGGCATCAATAACCATGGTAGTGAACTGTTCAGCGCTGATTGTAGGGATAACGAGAGAAGGCAAACCGGCTGGGATTTCACCAATGCGGCGAATAGAATCGGTATCAAAAATAATGACAGACAAGAGCGTCACAGCAACCAAAGCGACCAGTTGAGCAGGCACATACTTACGATACTTAGCGGGAAAACCGAAAAGAATGCCGAGTGTCAAAGCGCCTAAAAACAGCTCACTGATTTTAAGATTAGCCAGTGTATCTGGAAGTGCGGAAAGCGTGCCCATCACCCCTCCAGAGGGGGCTGCGTGTCCTAATAAAGGGGACAACTGCAGAATAATTAGAATAACGCCGATACCCGACATAAATCCGGAGATCACGCTATATGGCATCAAAGTAACGTATTTTCCGAGCTTTAACGTACCGAGTAGTATCTGAAATGCACCTGCCATCATTACCACGGTGAAGGTCATTGCCATTCCGGTTTCAGGATATTTAGCCACCATGCTGGTCATTACCGCCGTCATGATCACTGTCATCGGGCCGGTTGGCTCAGATATCAGGCTGCTTGAACCGCCGAACAAAGCTGCAAATAGGCCAACCATGATGGCTCCCCAAAGGCCAGCTTCCGCGCCCGCACCAGAAGCAACACCAAATGCCAATGCTAAAGGCAATGAGATGATGGCTGTAGTGACACCACCAAACATATCCCCTTTGAGATTGATATCCGTAAAACGACTTCCAAACAAAACACACCTTCCTGATGATGAAATGACAAACCTTATCACTTTAACAAATGTATCAAGTGTTCAGAAAGTGTTAATTCAATCACATTATTCATGTCTTATAACCGGATCATAGCTTCTACGCTAAGTTAATGATTTTAACAACGAGTACACGTCAGATGAGTACTATTTGACACAGTTTTTACGAGATTGAATTTGTAACATTGTGTATAGTTGAGATTCTTAATTAAGGGATGTAAGACGCAAAATGCCAGAGATTAAACAGCTTTTTGAAAACAACTCTAAATGGTCAGAAGAAATTCGCTCTCAACGACCTGAGTATTTTACAACGCTTGAAGAGGGTCAAAGCCCTGGTTTTCTATGGATTGGCTGCTCAGATAGCCGTGTTCCGGCCGAGCGTCTCACTGGTTTATATTCTGGCGAACTGTTTGTTCACCGAAATGTGGCGAACCAAGTGGTTCATACCGACTTAAACTGCCTCTCAGTTGTGCAGTACGCCGTCGATGTACTCAAAGTTAAACACATCATTGTCTGTGGTCACTACGGTTGTGGCGGTGTTAATGCGGCGATTGATAACCCTAAACTTGGCCTTATCAACAACTGGTTACTTCATATCCGTGATAACTACCTAAAATACCGTAAGCAAATCGAAGGGCTACCTCGTGAGCAATGGGGTGACAAGTTGTGCGAAATTAACGTCGCAGAACAGGTTTATAACCTAGGCAACTCAACCATTATGCAGAATGCGTGGGAGCGTGGCCAAGAAGTTGAAATCCACGGTGTGGTTTATGGTATTGGCGATGGCAAGCTGCAAGACCTTGGCGTACGTTGCTCAAGTAACGATACCCTAGAGAACAGTCACTTAGATGCATTAAACAAGATCTTAACGACGCCTCTTCTTAGTCAACAAAGCTAACCCCCTTCTGTAATAAATACAAAAAGCCCGCATCAAGCGGGCTTTTTAATGACTTCTAAACCACAAGCGCAATGATTACTCTTGAGGTACTACCTTACCGATGTACGGTAGGTGACGATATTTTTGTGCGTAGTCGATACCAACACCAACAACGAACTCATCTGGGATTTCAAAACCAATCCACTTTGTATCTACAGTCACTTCACGGCGAGAAGGTTTGTCTAGTAGCGTACAAATTTCGATAGACTTAGGGCCACGTAGGCTTAGAATCTCTTTCACCTTAGTCAGCGTGTTACCCGTATCGATAATATCTTCTACAAGTAGAACGTCTTTACCTTGAATATCATCATCAAGGTCTTTCAAAATACGAACATCACGTGAGCTTTCCATGCCGTTGCCGTAGCTAGACGCGGTCATGAAATCAACTTGGTGAGTTAAATCAATAGCACGAGCAAGATCCGCCATAAAGACAAACGATCCACGTAATAAGCCAACTAAAACCAGATCTTCACTACCTTGGTAGTGTTCCGTGATCTGTTTGCCTAGTTCGTTTACTCGATCCTGAACTTCTTGCTCAGAGATCATGACTTCAACTGTATGCTTCATACTGCTCTCATTTTGTTTGGTGATTGCGACAAGTGTAGACAGTTTTGCCATTGGTGCCGCTCAATTTGTGCGTAAGTCTAGCACTGCTCAAATACCCACACCACCTTATGGTTCCAATTTACTGTCAGATTATCAATGAAATGTGCACTTGTGCTTTGTCTGATAGTCGCCTCCTTTCACATCAATGTGGATCACGCTTTATGTATCAAGTTTGATGTAACTGTCTATTAAACAAGCTGAAAGGATTGACCATTCGCATATGCACCATTACACTCATCTTGGCTTAAATAATAATAAAATCATTAATATAAAAAAATCGTTGGCAAGGAAAATAAAATGGACTCAATCTCTAAGAGACCTAGAACTAGGCTTTCACCTTTAAAAAGAAAACTTCAGCTGATGGAAATCGCGCTTGAAGTGTTCTCTCGTCGCGGCATTGGCCGTGGTGGTCACGCTGACATTGCAGACATCGCTCAGGTATCAGTAGCAACAGTATTTAACTACTTCCCTACTCGTGAAGATCTGGTTGATGAAGTGCTTAATCATGTTGTCCGTCAATTCTCAAACTTCCTTTCAGACAATATCGATCTAGATATTCACGCAAAACAAAACCTACATAATATTGCGACTGAAATGGTGACACTAGTAGCTCAAGACAGCCACTGGTTGAACGTATGGTTCGAATGGAGCGCATCGACGCGTGATGAAGTATGGCCACTGTTCGTAACAACAAACCGCACTAACCAAATGTTGGTACAAAACATGTTTAGTAAAGCGATTGAGCGCGGCGAAGTTTGTGACGATCACGATCCTAAGCATCTAGCGAACCTATTCCACGGCATCTGCTACTCGCTATTCATCCAAGCGAAACGTGTAGAAACACCTGAAGAGCTTTCAAGCTTAACAGATAGCTACTTAAACATGCTGTGCATTTATAAATAGATTCGAGATTCGAGATT
>NZ_MCSD01000057.1:18314-33906 GCF_002872555.1 Vibrio sp. 10N.286.55.E10 | reverse complement strand
TTCGAGATTCGAGATTCGAGTAAATAATTTAAGGGTTGGCCTAAGCGGTCAACCCTTTTTTGTAGAATGGAATGGCTCTTCGCATCCCGAAGCGCAGCGTACTCGCATCTCGGAGTGAAACGTTCCTGCGCCTTACTTCAGACATAAAAAAACCGCTGACGAATCAGCGGTTTTTAAAAACATTAGCGAGTGGCTAAGAAAGAATTACTTCTTCTTTTTCACTGCTTTCTTGTTTGGAAGGTCAGTGATTGAACCTTCGAATACTTCCGCAGCTAGACCTACAGACTCGTGTAGAGTTGGGTGAGCGTGGATAGTAAGAGCGATATCTTCTGCATCACAACCCATTTCGATTGCTAGGCCGATTTCGCCAAGAAGTTCACCACCGTTAGTACCAACAACAGCACCACCGATTACGCGATGAGTCTCTTTATCAAAGATCATCTTAGTCATACCGTCTGCACAGTCAGAAGCGATTGCACGACCAGAAGCAGCCCAAGGGAAAGTAGCAACTTCGTAGTTGATGCCTTCAGCTTTCGCTTCTTTCTCAGTCTTACCTACCCAAGCAACTTCTGGCTCAGTGTACGCAATTGATGGGATTACTTTAGGATCGAAGTAGTGCTTCTTACCAGAGATAACTTCAGCAGCTACGTGACCTTCATGCACACCTTTGTGAGCAAGCATTGGTTGACCAACAACGTCACCGATCGCATGGATGTGAGGAACGTTTGTACGCATTTGCTTATCAACATTGATGAAACCACGCTCATCAACTTCGATACCCGCTTTTTCAGCGTCGATAAGTGCACCGTTTGGAACACGACCGATAGCAACAAGAACAGCATCGTAGCGCTCAGCTTCAGCTGGTGCTTTTTTGCCTTCCATTGAAACGTAGATACCATCTTCTTTCGCTTCAACTGCTGTTACTTTAGTTTCAAGCATTAGCTTGAACTTGTTCTTAATACGTTTTGTGAAGACTTTAACGATGTCTTTATCCGCAGCAGGGATAACTTGATCGAACATCTCTACAACTTCAACTTTAGAACCTAGAGAGTGGTAAACCGTACCCATCTCAAGACCGATGATACCGCCGCCCATGATAAGCAGTTTTTCAGGTACTTCGTTTAGTTCTAGTGCATCCGTAGAATCCCAAATACGTGGGTCTTCATGTGGGATGAAAGGAAGTTTGATTGGGCGAGAACCCGCAGCAATGATTGCGTTGTCGAAGTTAACAGTTGTTGCTTCGCCTTCGCCTTCAACAAGAATGCTGTTAGGACCAGTGAACTTACCGAAACCGTTAACAACAGTAACGTTACGCATCTTAGCCATACCGCCAAGACCGCCAGTTAGTTGATCAACTACTTTTTCTTTCCAAATACGGATCTTGTTGATGTCCGTTTGTGGCTCGCCGAATACAACGCCGTGCTCTGCCATCGCTTTAGCTTCTTCGATTACTTTAGAAACGTGAAGAAGTGCTTTTGATGGAATACAACCAACGTTTAGACATACACCACCAAGAGTGCTGTAACGTTCAACTAGTACTGTTTCTAGACCTAAATCCGCACAACGGAATGCCGCTGAGTAACCAGCAGGACCTGAACCAAGTACAACAACTTGGGCTTTAATTTCTTTGCTCATTGTGACCTCTTGTAGTCATTATCCCTAACAGGCTGAGTAGATGTTCTTAAAATTATTGGGCTTTCAAACAGGAAACATTTTACAGAGATGTTAACAGTGTGAAAGTAGCTTTAAGTTAGCCTGTGAGCTAGACAACAATTCCCTATCAGATTATGAGAAATGCAGGAAACTGTTCTCTAAAAATAGTCTTTATATAAAGAATTAAGGTGACCCGAAAGTCACCTTAATAATTACTTTCTCAATTACAGTACTAGACGACGAATGTCAGATAGTGCGCTGTTTAGGAAAGTAATGAAGCGTGCACCTTCAGCACCATCGATCACACGGTGGTCGTATGATAGAGACAGTGGAAGCTGTAGACGTGGTTGGAACTCTTTACCATTCCAAACTGGCTTAATTTCAGACTTAGATACACCTAGGATACCTACTTCTGGAGCATTTACGATTGGAGTAAATGCAGTACCGCCAATACCACCAAGGCTAGAGATTGTGAAACAACCGCCTTGCATGTCTGCCGCTGTTAGCTTACCAGAACGTGCTTTCTTAGAAACAGCCATTAGCTCTTCAGATAGCTCGTAAATGCCTTTCTTGTTCACGTCTTTGAAAACAGGAACAACTAGACCGTTTGGTGTATCAACAGCGATACCCACGTTTACGTACTTCTTAAGAATGATGCTTTCGCCATCTTCAGAAAGAGAAGAGTTAAACGCTGGGAATGCTTCTAGCGCTTTAGCGACAGCTTTCATGATGAACACAAGTGGAGTGATCTTCATGCCAGTGTCTTTCTTCGCTTCGATTGCGTTCTGTTCTTTACGGAATGCTTCTAGCTCAGTGATGTCTGCGTTGTCCCACTGTGTAACGTGAGGGATCATTACCCAGTTACGGTGCAGGTTAGCGCCAGAGATCTTCTTAATCTTAGAAAGCTTCTGAACTTCAGTTTCGCCGAACTTGCTGAAGTCAACTTTTGGCCATGGTAGTAGACCAAGAGCAGAACCGTCGCCGCCTTTGCCAGATGCAGCTGCACCAGACTCAAGACGCTTAAGTGCATCTTTAACGTAAGACTGAACGTCTTCTTTAAGGATACGGCTCTTACGACCAGTACCTTTAACCTTAGAAAGGTTAACGCCAAATTCACGAGCTAGACGACGAACTACTGGAGAAGCGTGAGCGTAGTCACCGTTCTCTTGGAAGTCGCCAGCTGCTGCTGGAGCCGCTGCAGGTGCTTCTGCTTTAGGAGCAGGTGCCGCCGCTGGAGCTGCTGCTTGTGCAGGTGCTGCAACAGGAGCAGGAGCTGCGCCTTCAACTACGAAAGTCATGATTAGAGAGCCAGTTGACACTTTGTCGCCAGCTGCAATCTTGATTTCTTTTACTGTACCAGCGAATGGTGCAGGAACTTCCATTGAAGCTTTGTCGCCTTCAACAGTAATTAGAGATTGCTCTTCTTCTACTGTATCGCCAACCGCTACCATGATTTCAGTAACTTCTACTTCGTCACCACCGATATCAGGAACGTTTACTTCTTTCTCAGCAGATGCTGCTGGAGCCGCTGCAACTGGTGCTGCCGCCGCAGGAGCCGGAGCTGCTGCAGGTGCTGAACCAGCCACTTCGAATACCATTACTAGAGAACCAGTAGAAACTGAATCACCAGAAGCGATCTTGATTTCTTTAACGATACCAGCGAATGGTGCAGGAACTTCCATAGAAGCCTTATCGCCTTCAACAGTAAGAAGAGATTGCTCTTCTTCTACTGCGTCACCGATAGCAACCATGATTTCAGTTACTTCAACTTCATCACCGCCGATGTCTGGTACGTGAACTTCTTTAAGCTCAGCCGCCGCTGCAGGAGCTGCAGCAACTGGTGCCGCCGCTTCAACTGCTGGCGCAGCCGGTGCTGCAGCAGCACCTTCCGCTTCGAAGATCATGATAAGAGAACCAGTAGAAACTGAATCGCCTTCAGCTACTTTGATTTCTTTAACGATACCCGCTTGAGACGCTGGAACTTCCATTGAAGCTTTGTCGCCTTCAACAGTGATCAGTGACTGCTCTTCTTCAACCTTGTCACCAACGTTTACAAGAATCTCAGTTACTTCAACCTCGTCAGCACCGATGTCTGGTACATTAATTTCGATTGTCATTGTATTTACCTACCTTAATGCCAGTCTTATGCGTATTGCGGGTTAGTTTTTTCAGTGTCGATATCGAACTTAGCAATTGCTTCAACAACTACTGATTTCTCGATGTCACCACGTTTAGCCAGTTCAGTTAGAGCTGCAACTACGATGTAGCCAGCATTAACTTCGAAGTGACGACGTAGGTTTGCACGGCTGTCAGAGCGGCCGAAACCATCTGTACCAAGTACTTTGTAAGACTCAGTTGGCATGTACGCACGTACTTGCTCAGCGTAGTTCTTCATGTAGTCAGTCACTGCGATTGCAGGTTCTTTACCAAGAACAGTCGTGATGTACGGTACTTTCTCTTCAGCTTCTGGGTGAAGCATGTTGTCACGCTCTACCGCTTGGCCGTCACGAGTTAGTTCGTTGAACGACGTTACAGAGAATACGTCAGATGCTACGCCGTACTCTTCGCTTAGAATTTCAGCGGCTTTACGCGCTTCGTTCATGATAGTACCAGAGCTCATTAGTTGAACTTTGCCCTTAGCACCAGCGTGAGATTCAAGCTTGTAGATACCCTTACGGATGCCTTCTTCAGCGCCTTCTGGCATTGCTGGCATTGCGTAGTTCTCGTTCATTACTGTTAGGTAGTAGTAAACGTTCTCTTGCTCAGGACCGTACATGCGACGGATACCGTCTTGCATGATTACCGCTAGCTCGTAAGCAAACGTTGGGTCGTAAGAGATACAGTTCGGGATAGTGTTCGCTTGGATGTGCGAGTGACCATCTTCGTGCTGTAGACCTTCACCGTTCAGTGTTGTACGACCTGCAGTAGCACCTAATAGGAAGCCACGAGCTTGTTGGTCGCCTGCTAGCCATGCCATGTCACCAATACGTTGGAAACCGAACATTGAGTAGTAGATGTAGAACGGAATCATCGGTAGATCGTTTGTGCTGTATGAAGTTGCAGCAGCAACCCATGAAGCCATAGAACCTAGTTCGTTGATACCTTCTTGAAGTACTTGACCAGACGTTGCTTCTTTGTAGTAAGAAACGATGCCTTTATCTTCAGGTGTGTATTCTTGACCGTGTGGGTTGTAGATACCAACCTGACGGAATAGACCTTCCATACCGAATGTACGAGCTTCATCACAGATGATAGGAACGATGTTCTTACCAATGTTCTTATCTTTAAGAAGGATGTTTAGCGTACGTACATAAGCCATAGTTGTAGAGATATCACGCTTCTGTTCACCTAGTAGAGGTGCGAATGCGTCTAGCTCAGGAACTTTGAATTCTTGAGTGAATTTAGGCAGACGTGCTGGCGTGTAACCTTGTAGGGCTTTACGACGAGCATGTAGGTATTCGTACTCAGCAGAACCTTCTTCAAGAGTCAGGTAAGGAAGCTCAGACACTTTCTCATCAGAAAGGATGTCTTGTAGGCCTAGACGGTCACGTAGGTATTGTACGTGAGTCATATCCATCTTCTTAACACCGTGAGCGATGTTCTTACCTTCTGCAGCTTCACCCATGCCGTAACCTTTAACTGTCTTAGCTAGGATTACTGTTGGCTTGCCACCTGTCTCTTTTGCATTGTTGAATGCAGCGAACAGTTTAGAAGAGTCGTGACCACCACGCTTCAGTTCGAAGATTTGGTCGTCAGTCATGTCTGCAACTAGTGCAGCTGTTTCTGGGTACTTACCAAAGAAGTGCTCACGTACGTATGCGCCATCTTTAGATTTGAATGTCTGGTAGTCACCATCGATAGTTTCGTTCATTAGTTGAAGAAGCTTACCAGTAGTGTCTTTAGCTAGTAGAGAATCCCAGTTGCTACCCCAGATAACTTTAACAACGTTCCAACCTGCACCTTTGAATAGGCCTTCAAGTTCTTGGATGATGCTACCGTTACCCATTACAGGGCCGTCTAGACGCTGTAGGTTACAGTTGATTAGGAAACATAGGTTGTCTAGCTTCTCACGCGCAGCGAAAGAGATAGCACCACGTGATTCTGGCTCATCCATCTCACCGTCACCTAGGAAAGCGTATACACGTTGAGCAGAAGTATCTTTAAGACCACGGCCGTCAAGGTACTTAAGGAAGCGCGCTTGGTAGATCGCAGAGATCGGACCAAGACCCATAGATACTGTAGGGAACTGCCAGAACTCAGGCATCAGTTTAGGGTGCGGGTAAGAAGGAATACCTTTACCATCAACTTCTTGACGGAAGTTATCTAGCTGCTCTTCAGTTAGACGACCTTCAACGAATGCACGAGAGTAGATACCTGGAGAGATGTGACCTTGGTAATAAACTAGATCGCCACCGTCCGTCTCGTTTGGAGCACGGAAGAAGTGGTTGAAACATACTTCGTAGAACGCTGCTGCTGACTGGTAAGAAGCCATGTGACCACCAAGGTCTAGGTCTTTCTTAGAAGCACGCAATACAATCATGATTGCGTTCCAGCGAATAATCGAACGAATACGACGCTCAAGAGTTACGTCACCAGGGTAAGCTGGCTCTTGTGCTGCTGGAATTGTGTTGATGTAGTTTGTGTTGATGCCTGTAGCCATATCAACACCATCTAAACGCGCTTTATCTAGAACTTGTTCTAGTAAAAACTGTGCACGTTCTACACCTTCTTCACGTACTACTGACTCAAGAGCTTCTAACCAATCTTGAGTTTCCAGAGCATCAACGTCATGCTTCATGTCAGACATGGCGATCTATCCTTTTTGTTAGTTGGATTCTACTAAACACGTAAAAAGCCGAAGTATTACGGCTATTTACCCTGTTGAATTCGACGTAAAGAACGTTCGCGACGCGATTCTTCTTTGGTCAAATCCATCAATGTTTCTTCGATGTAAGCTAAATGAGAGTGTGACATTTCACGTGCCTGTTCTGGCTGTCCTGAAACGATCGCATCTACAATGTTAGCTCGATGTATACTCACTTTCTCCACAACGTCTTTACGACGATGCAACAGCTTTAAATTTTCTAAGACGTTTTGTTCGAGTAACGGAGCCAAGCTACGAACAATGTGCAGTAACACCACATTGTGCGCTGCCTCTGTTAAAGCAATAAGAAAAGCCATCACCGCTGCAGATTCGGCTTCAATATCACCCTTATCTTGCGCACCACGAATTTTCTCTTGGCATGCTTGAATTCGAGCAAAGTCTTCATCAGTGCCACGCAATGCCGCGAAGTAAGCCGAAATCCCTTCCATCGCATGACGCGATTCCAACAAGTCTAGTTGGGTTTCAGAATGGGAGGACAACAAATTAAGCAAAGGATCTGAAAAGCTTTTCCAGATATTTTCGCTAACAAACGTCCCCCCACCTTGACGGCGAGTAAGCAAGCGTTTTGCTTCTAAACGTTGTATCGCTTCTCGGATTGAAGGACGAGACACATCGAACTGTTTCGCCAGTTCACGCTCAGGCGGCAGCTGCTGCCCTGGAGCCAGTGTTCCTTCCACTATCAACCTTTCTAACTCTTGCTCGATAACATCGGAGAGTTTTGGCTGACGAATCCTTTGATAAGCCATAGTTTGTTGTTCTTCTTTTTCTTCGCTGACAATTGGTAATACCAATTTTAAGTTGGGCAGAAATTAACATAATTAAAACGCCACTGTCCAGTGTAAAATTGACCTGCATCATAGAACGCAGTGTGAATTAACCATGATTTAACAAATGAAATTTAAAACAGCAACCAAATTGGTCTTACCATTTACAGGGGTAATACTTTTGGGGAGGTTTCGTGCTAGAAAGTTTCAGGATAAAAATGAATTGTTTCAGAAAGATTAGTGCCACTTGTTTAAAAATCGAACCAAGCGCACATTTAGGGTCGAATTTCTGTTAATAAGTTTTAATAAATGAGTGTTTGATAAGCTCGTCACACTCTCTATTTATTGATGCTCTTCTCTCCACCACTTTCTTTACATCGCAACAACAAAAATTCACAAGTCATTATGCTAGGCGTTGACTATTCAACGCCCAAAAGCGGTAAGGTCATAACCAAAAACTAAGACTTAAGCTTTTAGCTTTCCTTTAAACTTCTTCCAATCGAACACCAAGCCAGGGTCAGTTTTACGCAGAGGCGCTATATATTGATGGCCAGTGATGCGTTCGGTGGTGATTTGAGGAAAAGTGGATACAATCGTTTCTGTTAATTGGGCAAGCGCTTGATACTGCTGCTCGCTATACGCCACAAAGTCACTGCCCTCGAGTTCAATACCAATCGAATAATCATTACATCTGTCACGCCCTGCAAAGCTCGAATGGCCGGCATGCCAAGCTCGGTCTAAGAACGAAACGAACTGCACCACTTCGCCATCACGACGAATCAAGCAGTGCGCCGATACGCCCATTTGGTGAATCACCTTAAAAAATGGGTGTTCCGACGGGTCTAGCTTGCCTGTAAAAAACTGTTCGATGTAAGGCCCACCAAATTGCCCCGGAGGCAAACTAATGTTGTGGACCACCAGCAGAGAGATATCCTCAACACTAGGTCTAGCATCAAAATACGGGGAAGAAACATGCCGAGCGTTGTCGTACCATCCGTTGGAGCTGATCGTCATCTTGGTCTCACTTTCTTTTCTGCTAGCACAATAAGATGTGACCTTGCCCATAGAGCAGTCGCGCTAGCCTCTTTAATTTGAAGTTAAGCAAGAGTATCATTCCATTCCCACTCCCTTTCAAGATTAGATTTGCGATGAAAAACACACATAACAGCCACCAACGCCTTGACTACTTAAAAGAGCAACTGCCTCTAGAGATCACTCGTGCAGTCGCTGAGACCATCAAAGAAGATCTAGGTGGCACGTTAGATCCAGCGGCTGACATCACAGCAAGTCTAATCCCAGCTGACGCTATCAACAGCGCAACCATCATCACTCGTGAACACGGTGTATTCTGTGGTAAAGCATGGGCTGATGAGGTGTTTAAGCAGCTAGGCGGTGAAGTGACTATCGAGTGGAACGTAGAAGATGGCGATAAGGTAGAACCAAACCAAACGCTTTGCACCCTAACTGGCCCAGCACGCGCACTATTGACTGGTGAGCGTAACGCAATGAACTTCATTCAAACGCTATCTGGTTGTGCGACAGCAACCGCTATCTATGCTGACAAAATCAAACACACAGAGTGCCGTCTGCTAGATACTCGTAAAACCATCCCAGGCCTACGTAGTGCACTAAAATACGCTGTGGCTTGTGGTGGCGGTTTCAACCACCGTATCGGTGTTTTCGATGCCTACTTAATCAAAGAAAACCACATCATCGCGTGTGGCGGTATTGAAAAAGCTATCTCAACAGCAAAAGAGCTTAACCCGGGTAAGCCTGTTGAAGTGGAAACTGAGAGCCTAGAAGAGCTAGAGCAAGCTATCAATGCGGGCGCAGACATCATCATGCTAGACAACTTCACCACTGACATGATGCGTGAAGCTGTGAAAATCAACGCTGGACGTGCTGCGCTAGAAAACTCTGGTAACGTAACTCTAGATACCATTGCTGAGTTCGCTGAAACAGGCGTTGATTACATCTCGGTAGGTGCACTGACTAAGCACCTAAAAGCAATGGATCTATCAATGAGATTCAAAGCGTAATTGACTGAATAATAGATAATTTCTGTAAGGGCACTGTTGATAGCAGTGCCTTTTTTATTGCCTTAATTATCAGTATTTCAAACCGTTATTTAAGTTGATCGCATAAATTTGCGCGCTATATGAAACACCACACTAATAAATACAAAACCACTCGCGACCACACCTGAACACCATTCCACTTCCCTATCTCGACTTCTATTCTCTCAATCAACCAGTGCTTGCGCTGAAACAAACTAAAGAATGGAATTAGACAATGAAGAACAAAAGAACGAACCAGAAAGGTTTTACCTTAATTGAATTGATGATTGTTGTGGCTGTAATCGGCGTATTGTCTGCGATTGCAATTCCTCAATATCAAAAGTACGTAGCAAAAGCTGAAGTTGCAGCAGCTCTCGCAACCATGACAGGTGTAAAAACAAATGTTGAAGCTTATGCTGTCGAGTATGGAGCTTTCCCTACAGCTGCTCAATCTGCAGCTTTAGGTGTCCCAGCTAATATTCCACAAGGAACAATTGCCTTTGCGCCAGCGCAATCATCTGCCGGCAGTATTGATTTTACCTTTTCATCTTCGGACGTTAGCTCTCTTTTAATCGCTAGTGAGTTTCAACTAGACAGAGATAGCGATGGTTCATGGTCATGTGTAGCTTCCGGAGCTCAAGCAGTATCAAGCGATTTGTTGCCAAAAAGCTGTAGACCTTAAATAAATGCTAACCAACCTCCCAACCGTTCTCCGTCAGGCTGGCTTACTTAGCCTGACTCAAGAACAAGCCGTTGCGGAACATATACATGCTTCGGGTATTTCGACATCTGAAGCTTTACTCGTTCTGGATTTTTTCACTAGCGAGAGTCTCGCACATAACATTCAGGCCATCTTCGGTCTGCCACTGGTGCAACTCGCCAATGTTGATTATGAAATCTTATGTGACCAATTAGGGCTTCGTGAACTGATCACCAAGTATCGTGCGATACCGATTTCAGTCTCTAATTCTACTCTAACACTCGCCTCAGCCGACCCGACCGATTTACAAGCCGAAGATGATTTCCGATTCGCGACGGGATTACAGATTGAATTAGTTGTCGCTAACTACTCTGAATTAGAAGGCGCAATACGAAAGTTGTATGGCCGCTCTATTTCCGGGCAAGGTTCGAAACGCAAAGAGATCACTCAAGATGAACTCGCCAATCTTGTTGAAGTCTCTGACGACGAGATAGCGTCGATTGAAGACCTCAGCCAGGACGACTCCCCCGTTAGCCGGTTTATCAATCAGATACTGGTTGATGCGGTACGCAAAGGTGCATCAGATATCCACTTCGAACCTTATGAAGAGCACTACCGAGTACGCCTGCGTTGTGATGGCATCCTTGTCGAGATTCAACAGCCAGCCTCCCACTTAAGTCGCCGTTTATCAGCCCGTTTAAAGATTCTCGCCAAGCTTGATATTGCTGAACGTCGCTTGCCACAAGATGGACGAATTAAGCTCCGTTTGAATGATGAACTCGCGATAGATATGCGCGTCTCAACATTGCCGACCTTATGGGGTGAGAAAATTGTACTGAGGCTACTCGATAGCAGCGCAGCTAATCTCGATATCGATAAGCTCGGTTACAGCGACGATCAAAAAGCACTCTATCTCAATGCCCTGAAACGCCCACAAGGGATGATCTTAATGACAGGGCCAACTGGCAGCGGAAAAACCGTGTCGCTTTATACTGGGCTTCGAGTACTGAACACCACAGAACGCAATATTTCAACAGCTGAAGACCCTGTTGAAATTAACCTATGTGGTATCAATCAGGTACAAGTGACACCTAAGATCGGCTTTGGGTTTGCTGAGGCGCTGCGATCATTTTTACGACAAGATCCTGATGTGGTGATGGTGGGAGAGATCCGCGACTTGGAAACGGCAGAGATCGCGATCAAAGCATCGCAAACCGGTCACTTGGTCCTTTCAACGCTGCACACGAATTCCGCCGCAGAAACCGTCACTCGACTCGCTCATATGGGGATAGAACCCTTTAACCTCGCTTCATCACTGAGTTTGATTATCGCCCAACGACTGGCAAGACGATTGTGCAACCATTGCAAAGAAGATGACAACTCACCGGACATATTTCTGCGTCACTCGATTCCTAACAACCAAACCATCTACAAAGCTAATCCCCAAGGGTGTAATGAGTGTAATCAAGGTTATTCGGGGCGAGTGGGTATCTATGAAGTCATGCCTTTTAGCGATCAGCTGAAAAATAGCCTGATAGACAAGCCTAACGCGTTAGCCATTGAAAACTTGGCTCGCCGAGAAGGCATGAGAACTCTGCAAGAGTCGGGGCTAGATAAATTGCTTGAAGGCACCACCAGCTATCAAGAACTGCAACGTGTTCTGTACCTATAAACTAATGGATCACCAATGAGTAGCAAGTCCAAACAATCACAACTAAAAAGCTATCACTGGAAAGGTATTAATAGTTCCGGCAAGAAAGTGTCTGGGCAGACCTTAGCGCTCACCGAATTGGAAGTACGAGAAAAGCTCAAAGAGCAGCACATTCAGATTAAGAAAATCAAAAAGAAAAGTATTTCAGCCGTCACTCGTTTAACCCATAGAGTCAAAGCCAAAGACATCACTATTTTGACTAGGCAGCTAGCGACCATGCTGGCTACGGGGGTGCCTATCGTGCAAGCCATCAAGTTGGTATCAGACAACCACCGTAAAGCTGAAATGAAATCGATTTTATCGCACATCTGCAAAGGCGTAGAAGCCGGAACGCCAATCTCAAAAGCGATGCGAACCGCAAGCCGTCACTTTGATGACCTCTATACTGACTTGGTCGCGACAGGCGAACTTTCTGGCAATCTCGCACAAGTGTTCGAGCGCTTAGCGACCTATAGAGAAAAGAGTGAGCAATTAAAATCCAAAGTCGTCAAAGCACTGATTTACCCTGCCATGGTGGTCACCGTTGCACTGACTGTTTCTTATCTAATGCTGACCATGGTGATTCCGGAGTTTGAATCGATGTTTTCAGGCTTTGGTGCCGACCTGCCTTGGTTTACTCAAAAAGTACTCTACCTTTCCCATTGGATGCAGGCTTACAGTTTTTATACGGCTGTAGGCATCGGGCTTGTTGTCCTGATTATTTACCAACTGTGTCAACGTTCCCACTCGATCAGACTGTCTGTCAGTCGGCTAGGATTACGTTTCCCTGTTCTTGGTGGCGTATTAGCCAAAGCCTCTATTGCGAAATTTAGCCGAACCTTATCAACAAGCTTTAGTTCTGGCATTCCGATTTTAATGAGCCTAAAAACCACAGCCAAAACCGCAGGCAACCTGCATTATGAGTCGGCCATCATTGAAGTTCACCGAGAAACGGCTGCAGGCATGCCGATGTATATCGCAATGCGCAATACCAATGCCTTCCCCGAAATGGTGTTACAGATGGTGATGATTGGCGAAGAGTCTGGCAACCTTGATGATATGCTCAATAAAGTAGCCTCGATTTACGAGTTTGAAGTAGACAACACCGTCGACAATTTAGGCAAGATTCTAGAGCCACTGATCATCGTGTTTTTAGGCACCGTTGTTGGTGGACTTGTGGTTGCGATGTACTTACCGATCTTTAATCTTATGAGTGTGTTAGGATAGTTAAAAGCAACTAAACACCCATGAGCAGTAATCTCTGCTCACCTTGATTAAGTGGTAAAGGACACTATGGAAGTATTTCACTACTATCCTTGGCTATTCCCCGTATTAGCTTTCATTTTTAGCCTTCTTATCGGCAGCTTCCTCAACGTAGTCATACACCGTTTACCGATAATGATGGAACGAGAGTGGCAACAAGAGTGCTCGGAATATTTCTCTCAATATAAAATTCCAGCACCAGAAGGAAAGTTTAATCTCAGCATTCCTCGTTCAACCTGCCCGAAATGCAAAACCCAATTAAGAATCGTCGACAATATTCCAGTCTTAAGCTGGTTGTTCTTAAAGGGGAAGTGCCACAGCTGTGCGAATCCAATCAGTGCTCGCTACCCTTTGGTCGAACTGCTTACCGCAATACTTTGCACAATGGTTGCTAGCCACTTTGGTTTCAGTTACTACGCCATTACTTTGATTTTTTTCACCTTCGCACTGATTACCGCGACCTTTATCGATCTCGATACTATGTTGTTGCCTGATCAAATCACCTTGCCTTTGGTTTGGTCTGGTATCACTTTAGCACTGTTTAATATCAGCCCTGTATCACTTCAAGACTCAGTTGTAGGGGCAATGGCTGGCTACCTAGCGCTGTGGTCTGTTTATTGGTTGTTCAAACTACTGACAGGCAAAGAAGGTATGGGTTACGGTGACTTCAAACTCCTGGCTGCGCTTGGCGCATGGCTTGGTTGGCAGCACCTACCGATGATCATCCTTTTATCTTCGCTTGTTGGACTTGTGTTTGGTTTGATTCAACTTCGCTTGAAACAGCAAGGCATAGATAAAGCCTTTCCATTTGGCCCCTACCTTGCGATTGCGGGTTGGGTAAGCTTGATGTGGGGTAACGACATCATGGGTTGGTATTTCACTTCTGTACTAGGAATTTAACCATGGCAATCATTATCGGATTAAGCGGTGGTATCGCCAGTGGCAAAACCACCGTCGCTAACCTGTTCAATGAGCATTTTAATATTGATATTGTTGATGCTGATATCGTGGCACGTGAAGTGGTCGCACTGGGCAGTGATGGTTTAAAACAGATTACAGAACACTTTGGTGAGTCTATCTTGCTTGAAGATGGAACACTCAACCGAAGTAGGTTGCGTGAGCTGATCTTCTCGAATCCAAAAGAGAAGCAATGGCTCAATGATCTTCTTCATCCCATGATCCGTGAGAAAATTGACAGTGACCTGTCTAAAATCACATCCCCGTATGGTTTATTAGTCGCACCGCTATTGGTTGAAAACCAAATGCAAGGCATGACCGATCGCGTATTAATCGTTGATGTGCCAGCAGAAGTGCAAATAGAACGAACGATGAGTCGTGATAATGTTTCTAGGGAACAAGTTGCATCAATTTTAAAATCACAGGCTTCAAGAGAACAACGCTTAGCAGTTGCAGATGACGTGATTAAAAACCATACTAAAAACCAAGAACTTTTGCCTCAAATCACAGATTTACATCAAAAGTATCTGGCAATCAGTGCTGTAGATGGGTCAGAATAGAACAATGTTGAATGAAGGTTTGCTCGATGATCACCCATAAATTTGAACATCCGCTAAATGAGAAAACACGCATCTACTTAAGAGTTGAATCACTCTTGAGGCAGCTACACTTGTCTTCTACATTTTCCGATGCTCAACAGTATCAACTCTTTTTCCGTTCCATCTTTGATCTGATTGAAATCTTCGAACAGATCCAACTCAAGAGCGAACTCGCAAAAGATATTGAGAAACAACGTGTAACCTACAAAAGTTGGTTGGATGTTGAAGGTGTCGATCAAGAGATGCTGACATCACTGCTTAATGACATTGGTAATATCTATCGTGATCTGATGCAGGCAGAGCGTTTTGGCCAGTCACTTAAAGAAGACCGCTTCCTGAGTGCGATTCGCCAACGCTTTAATCTTCCAGGTGGCTCATGCTGCTTTGATTTACCGGCACTGCATTATTGGCTGCACCTTCCTCTCGATAAGAGAATGAGAGATGCTAAAGCTTGGATGGATAGCTTACAACCTCTGTATGAAGCGCTAACACTGTGGTTGAAGCTCACCAGAGAGACTGGCCACTTTAAAGAGCAAATCGCTCGTGCTGGCTTCTTCCAGAGCGATGCCGATGAAGCGAATATCCTTCGCCTTTCTATTCCAATGCAATACGGTGCCTACCCGATGATCTCGGGTCACAAAAACCGTTTTGCTGTTAAGTTCATGAGCTTTGAAACTGGGCAAGCCTGTACTCAAGACATCGAATTTGAATTGGCGATCTGCACCTAATTAATTTCCTTTTATAGTTTGGCTTGAGTCCTCACTCGAGCCTAAACTCTTTCTTACAATACCCTCTAATTAAGAATCACTATGTCGAACAAAATCACCATCGTTAAATGCCCTCAATGTAATACTGACGTTGAATGGGGTGAACAAAGCCCGCACCGCCCGTTTTGCAGCAAGCAATGTCAGATGATTGATTTCGGTGAATGGGCAGATGAAGAGAACAGCATCGCTGGCGCGCCTGATATGTCGGATAGCGATGGTTGGTCGGAAGACCAGTACTAGCGAGTAGCGAGTAGCGA
>NZ_MCSD01000057.1:0-17507 GCF_002872555.1 Vibrio sp. 10N.286.55.E10 | reverse complement strand
CGAGTAGCGAGTAGCGAGTAAATTTTGAAGGGTTGCCGTTTAACGTCAATCCTTTTTTATTACCTATAGCATGGCGCTAGTAGAGATTCCCTACTCCTTCCTTCGTCAGTCTAGGGAATAACGGTTAAATGTGAGTTTCGTTTTAGTCCGTCATCCTCAAGAGCGAGGGACGAGCGAGTTGGAGATATCTTACTTTCAAACTCTAAATAGCAGGCACAAAAAAGCGGAGCCAAGTGGCTCCGCTTTTATCGATAGAATGCAAAAAGAATTACTTCTTAGTAAGCTTCTCTTTAATACGAGCTGACTTACCAGAACGCTCACGTAGGTAGTACAACTTGGCACGACGTACTGCACCACGGCGTTTAACTTCGATGCTATCAACCATTGGAGAGTGAGTTTGGAACGCACGCTCTACGCCTTCACCGTTCGAGATCTTACGAACTGTGAATGCAGAGTGTAGACCACGGTTACGAATAGCGATTACAACGCCTTCGAAAGCCTGTAGACGCTCACGGTCACCTTCTTTTACCTTAACCTGAACTACAACAGTGTCACCTGGTGCGAATTTAGGAAGGTCTGATTTTAGTTGCTCTTCTTCAAGAGCCTTGATGATGTTGCTCATTTGTATAAATTCCTAGAATAAACTGATACTAAATTTAATAGGTTACTGCTTGCTTTTCGTTAAGAGCGTTGCTCTTTAATGAATTCAGCCAGTAATTGTTCCTGTTCGTCAGTCAGAGCTAGGTTTTCCAGGAGTTCTGGTCTTCTTAGCCAAGTTCGGCCCAACGATTGTTTTAATCGCCAGCGACGAATGTCCTTATGGTTTCCAGACTTGAGTACCGATGGCACATCTTTATCGTCTAGCACCTCAGGGCGCGTATAATGGGGACAATCTAGCAAACCATTTGCAAAAGAATCTTCTTCTGCTGAAGCGAAATCTCCAAGTACACCCGGAACAAACCGAGATACTGAATCAATCAGCGTCATGGCTGGCAGTTCGCCACCCGTCATCACAAAATCTCCAATCGACCATTCTTCGTCAACTTCAGATTGAATGATGCGCTCATCTACCCCTTCGTAGCGACCACAAATAAGAAGTAAATTCTCGTTTGTTGCCAGCTCTTCAACACCTTTCTGGTCGAGTTTACGACCTTGAGGTGAAAGATAGATAACTTTCGTCTTTCCCGGTGCTGCTTGCTTGGCCGTTTTGATAGCGTCGCGCAAAGGCTGAACCATCATTAACATGCCAGGACCACCACCGTAAGGTCTGTCATCAACAGTGCGATGTTTATCATGAGTGAAATCACGAGGATTCCATGTCTCAATAGATAAAAGACCTTTTTTAACCGCTTGACCTGTTACTCCAAAATCAGTAACAGAACGGAACATTTCAGGAAAAAGGCTAATAATGCCAACCCACATGTGTTCTCTCGCTCTGTAATTTGGAGTTAGAATCCAGGATCCCAGTCAACTTCGATCCGGCGAGCTTCGCGATCAACTTTCTTGATCACTTGCTCTTCAAGGTACGGTACTAACCGTTCCTTTTGGCCAAAAGCATCTTTAAGATTTGCTTTGATTACTAGAACATCGTTCGAGCCAGTCTCTAATAGGTCAGTGACCTTACCAAGGTCGTAACCTTTAGTAGTAAAGACTTGCATACCGAACAATTCGCGCCAGTAGAATTCATCTTCTGACAATTCAGGTAACGAAGCAGGGTCAATAGCAATTTCAAAGTTAGTCATCAGTTGCGCGTCTTCACGAACATCTAATCCCGCTAGCTTACATACATAACCTTGGCCATGACGTTTCCAGCTCTCAACTTTGTACTCAACCCACTTACCCTTTTGGTTTAAATACCAAGGGCTGTAATCAAATATGCTTTCAGCATTGTCTGTGTAGGAGAACACTTTAAGCCAGCCACGAATACCATAGGTAGACCCAAGTTTACCCATGACAATTCTATTGTTTTGCTCGCTCATAGTTTCTTTACCCTTCATCGACATAAGCTATTTCTCTTTAAAAAAGAATTAAGCCGCTTTTTGAGCGTCTTTAACTAGCTTAGCTACACGATCAGATAGAGATGCGCCTTGACCAACCCAGTGGTTAACACGATCTAGGTCTAGACGTAGACCTTCTTCTTGACCTTGAGCAGTAGGGTTAAAGAAACCTACTTTCTCGATGAAACGGCCAGTTGCAGCGTTACGGCTATCCGCAACTACGATTTGATAAAATGGGCGCTTCTTTGCACCGTGACGTGCCAAACGAATGGTTACCATGTCGTCCTCTTTGCTTTCTTAATAAAATAATTAACCCCAAGTATAAGTAAATAGCTTGGGGTCTCGTGCCAAATTAAAGCCCCGGAATTTTACTCTTATTCCGGGGCAATGCAAGGGCTTTAGCTATTTTTTCACCAACATAGCTGCCGTACACTTTCTGTGACACGGCTAACACTATGAAAAGTAACGTAGCTAAAGCTTACATTTGTAGATTATCGACCAAACGGGTTAAAGCCACCACCCATTCCGCCCATACCTCCACCGCCGCCCATCATGCCTTGCATGTTGCGCATCATGCCTTTCATGCCACCTTTCTGCATTTTCTTCATCATCTTCTGCATTTGGGTGAACTGCTTAAGCATACGGTTTACATCTTGTACCTGTGTACCTGAACCAGCGGCAATACGCTTTTTGCGTGAGCCTTTGATTAGGTCAGGGCGTTGACGCTCTTTCATGGTCATAGAGTTGATGATCGCTTCCATTTGCTTGAACATCTTGTCATCAACTTTATCTTTAACGTTATCTGGTAGCTGAGACATGCCTGGAAGCTTATCCATCATGCCCATCATGCCGCCCATGTTTTGCATCTGACCAAGTTGTTCACGGAAGTCTTCAAGGTCAAAGCCTTTCTTCTCTTTGAACTTCTTAGCCAGTTTCTCTGCTTTCTCGGTATCAACGTTTTTCTGTAGGTCTTCAATAAGAGACAGAACGTCGCCCATACCTAGGATACGAGAAGCAACACGATCTGGGTGGAACGGTTCTAGTGCGTCAGTCTTTTCACCAACACCTAAGAACTTAATCGGTTTGCCTGTGATATGACGAACAGACAGAGCTGCACCACCACGCGCATCACCATCAACTTTCGTCAAGATAACACCGGTTAGTGGTAGCGCATCGCCAAAGGCTTTTGCAGTATTCGCAGCATCTTGACCTGTCATTGCATCAACAACGAACAGTGTCTCTACTGGTTTAATTGCAGTATGAAGCTCTTTGATCTCGCCCATCATCTCTTCATCGATAGCCAAACGACCAGCAGTATCGACAAGTAGCACGTCGTAGAATTTCTTCTTCGCGTGGTCGATTGCAGCGTTTGCAATATCAAGAGGCTTTTGATCAGCTGAAGATGGGAAGAAGTCTACGCCAACATCGCTTGCTAACGTTTCAAGCTGTTTGATCGCCGCTGGACGGTAAACGTCGGCAGATACAACCAAGACTTTCTTCTTGTCACGCTCAGTTAGAAGCTTAGATAGCTTACCTACCGATGTGGTTTTACCCGCACCTTGTAGACCCGCCATTAAGATAACGGCTGGCGGCTGCGCTGCTAGGTTAAGAGCCTCGTTAGACTCACCCATCACCGCTTCAAGTTCAGCTTGAACGATCTTAATAAATTCTTGACCAGGCGTTAGAGATTTAGAAACCTCAACACCCACAGCACCTTCTTTTACGCGCTTAACAAAATCGCGGACAACGGGCAGTGCAACGTCGGCTTCAAGTAGCGCCATACGCACTTCACGCAGCGTCTCTTTAATATTGTCTTCGGTCAGACGACCTTTACCGCTGATGTTCTTCAGCGTTTTGGATAGACGATCCGTTAAATTATCAAACATAGTTTTCTCTTCGCTCAAAACTGCGACTATTACTGTGAGTATACATTAGCGCGGATTAGAGTCATACCCGTTGTAGAGCGTTAATCATCCGTGCTTGTGATGTGAGACATTATTCACTTGGAATTGAATGAGGTTCGCCATAGCCCCAAAGAGCGATGCGAGGTATAATTCGCCAATTAGTAATCATTTAAATGGATACCATGGACAGTCTTATTGCGATCGCAGCAGCCTTTCTTTATACAATGGCGATTTCCACGATCATTCCAGGTCTCGTGCACCAAACAGGAATCCGTGTAAAAACGGTGTTTATCAGCGCATTACTTGCTCTAGCTTTCCATGCTTGGTTGCTTGGCGATTTGATTTTTAATGCCAGTGGCCAAAACCTCAGTATCTTGAACGTTGCTTCATTAATCAGTTTAATCATATCTGTGGTTATGAGCGGCGCTATGCTCAAAACTCGTTTGTGGTTTATCTTACCCGTCGTTTATAGCTTCGCGGCACTGAACTTGATGGCTGCCACTTTTCTTCCAAGCACCTTCATCAAACATCTAGAGAATGACCCAAAACTGCTCGTGCACATCTCTTTGGCTCTATTCTCATACGCGACACTGACTATCGGCGCGCTATACGCCCTGCAACTCGCGTGGCTAGATCACAAACTTAAAAAGAAAAAAGCGTTGGTGATCAACCCTAACCTACCTCCTTTAATGATGGTGGAGAGACAGCTTTTCAAGATCATTCTGATTGGTAATGGCTTATTAACGGGTACTTTGTTAACCGGCCTCATCTTCGTACAAGATATGTTTGCTCAAGGAAAAGCGCACAAGGCTGTGCTGTCTTTTATCGCTTGGGTTATCTACTCCATCCTTCTATGGGGTCACTATCAGAAAGGTTGGCGTGGACAAAAAGTCACGTGGTTTGCACTCGCGGGTGCCAGCATGCTCACATTAGCCTACTTCGGTAGTCGCTTCGTTCAGGAAATCATCCTGAACTAGTCTGTAAAATAAAGGCAAGGTCTCACATACCTTGCCTTTAAAATATTGAGTGCAATACATTCAATTGACATCTCGACCATGTTCGGTCATAAATTAATCAAGATACACAAATAGGAAAAGAATAGTTTTGGACGACATATCAACGGGTATCTTATTTGCGCTACTCGCGTGTCTCATTGTAATTTCTGGTTATTTCTCTGGTTCCGAAACGGGCATGATGTCCCTGAACCGCTACCGTTTAAAGCACTTGGCCAATACGGGTCATAAAGGTGCCAAACGTGTAGAAAAACTTCTGAACCGCCCAGACAGATTGATTGGTCTCATTCTTATCGGCAACAATCTCGTCAACATTCTTGCATCTGCGATCGCTACTATTCTTGGTATGCGCATCTACGGGGATATCGGTGTGGCTATCGCTACTGGTACCCTGACTCTCGTGATCCTCGTGTTCGCCGAGGTAACACCAAAGACCATCGCTTCTCTATTTCCTGAACGTGTCTCTTACGCGAGTAGTATCCTTTTGATGATACTGATGAAGGTGCTGTCACCATTAGTGATCTTGGTCAACTTCATTACCAACGGCTTCATTCGTATCTTAGGTGTCAAAGCCAGCCACGATGCGACCGACCACTTAAGCTCAGAAGAGCTTAGAACCGTGGTAAATGAAGCAGGTAGCCTAATCCCTCAGCGTCACCAAGATATGTTGGTGTCTATTCTAGATTTAGAGCACGTCACCGTGAACGACATCATGGTGCCACGTAATGAAATTACTGGTATTGACATCAATGACGACTGGAAATCTATCGTTCGCCAACTGACTCACTCGCCTCATGGCCGCGTGGTGCTGTACCGTGACCAAATAGATGAAGTGGTCGGCATGCTTAGGCTGCGTGAAGCTTACCGTCTGATGCTTGAAAAGAACGAATTCAATAAAGAGACCCTATTGCGTGCAGCGGATGAGATCTACTTTATTCCTGAAGCGACACCACTCAACATTCAGCTACTTAAGTTTCAACGCAATAAACAGCGTATCGGTTTGATTGTTGATGAATATGGCGATATCAACGGCTTGGTTACCTTGGAAGATATTTTAGAAGAGATCGTAGGTGAGTTTACCACCTCAATTGCCCCAAGCTTATCTGAAGAAATTACTCCGCAAAGCGATGGCAGCTTCTTGATTGAAGGCAGCGCCAATATCCGAGACATCAACAAAGGCTTACAGTGGGCACTGCCTACCGATGGCCCTAGAACGCTGAATGGTTTGATACTGGAACACCTTGAAGATATTCCAGAGAGTCACCTCAGTGTTCAGGTTGCCAGCCACCCAATGGAAATCGTTGAACTCGAAGAGAACCGCATCAAGTTGGTGCGTGTGTTCCCACAGATCGTGAACGGATAATTGATAACTACTGCTCATTACCGTAAGAACGGCCAACTGAGTTATCACTAATACCTCACATAAAAAAAAGGCCCGATTCATTGAATCGGGCCTTTTAATATCTAACTCACCACACTCAAGGTGAAAAATGATTAGTCGATTTTAAGCTCTTGCAGCATAGACTCTGGCAGTGCCAGTTCATCATTCTTGTTTACAGAGATGCCTGCAGCGATGATCGCATTCGCGATCTCTTTCGCTTCATCCAAAGAGTGCATTGCTGCGGTACCACATTGGTATTCGTTCAGCTCAGGGATCTTATTCTGGCTCTCAACTTTCAGTACGTCTTGCATCGCTGCCAACCAACCGTCAGCTACTTGTTGCTCTGTAGGCGTACCAATCAAGCTCATGTAGAAACCAGTACGACAGCCCATCGGTGAAATATCGATGATCTCTACATCTGAACCGTTCAATTGATTACGCATGAAACCAGCGTATAGGTGCTCTAGAGTATGGATACCTTTCTCAGATAGGATGTCTTTGTTTGGCGCAGTAAAACGCAGGTCAAACACAGTGATGGTATCCCCTTTTGGGGTTTGCATTGTTTTAGCAACACGAACTGCCGGTGCGTTCATGCGTGTATGATCAACAGTGAAACTATCTAATAAAGGCATTGCTCTTCTCCATGACGTCTGGCTTTAGAAAAACCAGCTTCGATTGTCTTCTAGTTCTTTGCGGCACTGTTTCAGCTGCCATCCATAATCTTTTGCTTGCTGTTCGACTTTGCGCGCCACCTTAATCAACGATGGCTTGCTGTTGTATGACTTGCGCTTATAACCACCACGGCCTTCATGATAAGCTAGGTATTGGTTATACGGGTCCCACAGTGAGATGCCCAATTGACGACGCGTCTCGCTGGTATACCAACCGATGAACATCAATGCATCATCAAAGTTGGTTCTTGAGCCACCGTTATTGGTCGCCTTTTGGAAGTCTTCCCAAGCAGGATCTTGAGCTTGTGCATAACCGTAGGCACTGCTTACACGTCCCCACGGTATAAAGCCAAGAATGTAATCTTTAGGTGGGCGCGCATCATGACGATAGCTACTCTCTTGTTTCACAAAAGCCATCGCAACGTTAATCGGCGTGCCCCACTCTTCTTGCATATCCAAAGCATCTTCATACCATGAAGGGTGCTCTCGAAAGATGCTACACAAATTATCTTGCTGCTTTGGCGGTGGCGTTGCACATCCAACCAATAGGCTAGAGACAACACCAACAGTCACTACAGGTAACCATTGACTACTCACACGAGTAGGCTGACCTAATAAGGCTTGCTTCCTTTCCACCAAAGTCTCGCTATGCTTTTAAATACGAAAAATAATCCGCTAAGAAGCTATCAAAATCTTGAGTGCTTGCTTCTTCACTTTGTTGCTGAGCAGTCACAGAGCGTTGAACTTCTGCTTCCATCAACTCAGCTGAATATACTTTGTATTGGTGTGCTTTGTGCTGCTCTGCATACGTTTTACCTAACGTACAGCCCACTTTACCTAAGCCACCTAACTTCTTAGTCTCTTCTAGCAACTGGCCAGAAATGGTCAGCTCTGGGTTATCAATCCAAGCTTCAAGCGTATCGCAGGTTTCTTGATATGCACGACCACCTTGTTCAGCGTCCATCATCTCGGCAATAGAGCGTAGGTCTTTAAAGACACGCTTCGCCCAATCTTGCAGAGACAATCGCTCACCATGGCAACCGATTTGCAGCTCTAAACCAACCTGACGACCTTCTAAGATCACCTTGTTCCAGTTATCGCGCCAGCACTCAAGTTCACAGTTATCCATCTCGGCAGAGTCTGTTAGTACACTCCACGTAAGGAATAGGTCCAAGAAGCGAACTTGCTGCTCATTGATACCAATTGAGCTGAATGGGTTTACGTCTAAAGAACGAACCTCAATGTACTCAACACCAGCACGAGCGAGCGCTTCAGATGGTTTCTCACCACTCTTCGCCACACGCTTAGGACGGATTGGAGCATACAGCTCATTCTCAATTTGCAGTACATTGCTATTGAGTTGACGGTATTCACCATCAACCTTAGTGCCAATCTCAGCGAACTCTTCTGATGGTGTGCGAATCGCTTGATTCAAACCTTCAAGGTATTGGTCTAGGCTGTTGAAACCAATCTTCAATACGCTTTGCGCACTATTAGTGTAACCAAGATCGCTCAGGCGCAGTGCCGTTGCTTTTGGTAGATACAGTGTCTCGCCAATCTTTTCAAAAGGCAGACTTGTCTCCCTTCCTTTGATGAAAGAAGAACATAGCGCAGGTGAAGCACCGAAGAAGTATGGGATTAACCAACCAAAGCGGTAGTAGTTACGAATCAAACCGAAGTAAGCATCTGACTTAGATTCACAACGCGCTTCTTCTGTTTGCTCTCCAAACAGGCTATCCCAAAAGCTTTCTGGGAAAGAGAAGTTGAAATGAACACCAGAGATAATCTGCATCAAGCTACCGTAACGACGTTTTAGGCCTTCACGATATAGCGTCTTCATCTTACCGTTGTTAGAGGTGCCGTATTGCGCTAGTTGAATGTAATCTTCACTGCCAACGTAACAAGGCATAGAAAGCGGCCATAGCTTTTCGCCGTCTAACTTGGTTTGCGTGAAGTGATGGATATCAGACAACTGATTTAAAAGCGTCGGAACATCGTTAGAAACAGGCGTGATAAATTCCAGTAGCGACTCAGAGAAATCGGTCGTTACCCATTCGTTCATCAACGCAGATCCCAAAGCCTCAGGGTGCGGCCCAGTAGCAAGGTGCCCATCTTCCGTGTAGCGTAATGTTTCCCTTTCAACACCACGACCGAATTGAGAGAAGGTCTTAGGGTTGGTTGCAACTTGCTTTAGTCGCGCAGCAAAATCAGTCAAAATTCAGTTCACTTATCTTATATTGTTCTGATTAGAACTATCATAAATTAGGTTGGAGGAGAAAAGTAGAGTCTCTTCCCTCCCCCTTTAATGTGTACTCTAACGAATGATTTCAAGCTCTTCTATTGGAATATCTAACTTTTCTAATTGCGGGCGAAGCGAAGTCGCGTCACCAACAACGATTATTTGATAATCATTCGGGTCGAACCATTTCTTCGATAGCTCGTTTAAGGTTTCTTTTGAAACCGTTTCAACTATCTGATTACGCTGTTGTAGGTAATCTTCATCAAGGCTCAATGCGACAATATTACTCAACAACCCAGCCTTTTGACTTGGCGTTTCGTATTTAAGCGCATCTTGTTGACCGACGGCGAGGCGCATAAATTTCACCTCTTCGTCAGTTAATCCACTTTGACTAAACTCGTTCAACTCATTAATAAACTCTTGAATCGATGGAACCGTCGCATTCGCCCTTACCTGCGCGCTAAATACCACTGCGCCAGTTTCACGAGTACTTGCGAAGTAGCCGCTAGCACCGTAAGTGTAAGCTTTGTCTTCACGTAGGTTCTGGTTGATACGGCTATTGAAGTTGCCCGCTAAGTTAAAGTTAGCTAGCTGACTCAAATACAATTCACCCGTCGCATCAAACGGCAGGCCTTTACGCACCAAGCGAACAATGCTTTGCGGCGCACCCGGTTTGTCGACTAAGTACAGGTGCTGACCAGAAAGCTCTTTGACGATCTGTGGGCGCGTTAATGGTGCCGCATCGCCTTGCCACTCTTCAAAGAATAGTAGCTGTTTCCCTACCTCTTTCTTCGAGATGTCTCCCACAACAACAATATTGGCACCTTCTGGTGTGTAATGTTGCGCATAGAATTTTTTCACATCGTCTAAGGTCAATTTCGATAAAGATTCCTTAGTACCATCACTTGCGCGAGCAAAAATACTGTCACCAAACAGCACTTCACGGGTTGCTTGAGAAGCCATCCAGCTTGGTTGCTGGTGCTGATACACAACGCCTTCTAGCATCTGTTTCTTAACGCGCTCGAAATCTTGCTCATCGAACTTAGGCTCGAATAGAACCTCTTGTACAATCGCTAAGGTTTGAGGCAAGTTTTTCTCTAGCGCCGAGACTGAAATATCTGTGGTGTAGCTGCCGGCACTGATGCTCACACTGCTACCAAGTTTATCTAAGGTCGCTTGTAACTCTTCAACGGTTCGTTTGGTTGAGCCTTCTTCCATCATCGAAGCCGTTAGGTTCGCTAAGCCTTCTCGCCCTTTGCGAACATAACGCTCGCCAGCTGGAAGTTGAATCTGTAGCTGTACTGTCGGTGTTTCGCTGGTCACAGTACCAATCAAGTTAGTACCATTTGCAAAGTGCATGCGGTACAACTCAGGCATGGTTGCCTCAACACCAAAGTTCACTTCCGGCATTACACTGCGATCAAAGGTATTCGGTGCCTTTCTGAAATCCAGTTGGTCTTCCGTCACCTTACTGTATTCCGGCAACGTACGTGGTGGCGTGGTAAAGGTCGCTTCACGAACCGCTAAATCGAGTTTTTTCTTAGGAACCACACTCAAGGTAACCTTGTGCTTACCTTCGATGAAATCTTGGTATGCCTTGCTCACGCTCTCAGGCGTCACCGCTCGGATTTGGTCGAGTTGTGATTCAATACGATCTGGCTGACCGTAGAAGGTTTGGTTAGATGCAAGTTGTGACACCTTACCTTTAACGCTTTGCAATGCAAAAACGGCATTCGCTTCTGCCATGCCAGTGATCTGGTCTAAACGCTCTTGCTCAACACCTTCTTTCGAAAATTGATCTAAGGTATCCATCAGCTCTTTATTAAGAACCGTCAAATCGCCTTTTTCACCTGAGTTGCCCATCGCATACACATACATGGTACAAGCGAGCTCAGCACAATCATGGAAAGATCCTGCACTGACTGCCTTCTGCGTTTTTACGAGATTTTGATATAGGTAACTGTTGGTACCTGAACCTAACACGTTAGACAGTGCATTCAGTGAAGCTTGGGTCTCTTCACCACGATACGTTGTTGGCCAACCCACAAGCACCATCGGCTGACGAATATTGTCTTCTAAGGTGATGTACTTATCTTCAGTTAGAACAGCAGGTTGCTTCTCTGCCGCCTTCACTTCAGGACCTTGAGGGATTGGGCCAAAGTACTTATTCACCCACTCTAGCGTGTCATCAACGTCGATATCACCACCGATAGTCAGTACCGCATTATTTGGGCCGTACCAGCGTAGGAAGAACGCCTTAAGGTCATTCACATCGACACGGTCTAGATCTTCCACATAACCGATTGGTTGCCATGAGTAAGGGTGACCTTCAGGGTAAAGCGCTTCACCCATGCGTTCCCACATCAAGCCATAAGGACGGTTTTCATAACTTTGCGCACGCTCGTTTTTAACGGTGCCTCTTTGAACTTCGAATTTCTTCTGAGAAACCGCATCCAATAAGAAACCCATTCTGTCTGATTCTAACCACAACATTTTCTCAAGTTGGTTAGATGGAACGGTTTCAAAGTAGTTAGTACGATCACGGTTAGTCGTGCCGTTTAACGAACCACCAGCCTCGGTAATGATCTTAAAGTGCTGCTGGTCACCGACGTTCTCAGAGCCTTGGAACATCATGTGTTCGAAGAAGTGAGCAAAACCCGATTTACCTATCTCTTCACGAGCAGAACCTACGTGATAAGTCACATCCACATGCACAAGAGGATCAGAATCATCAGGGGAAAGAATCACTGTCAGGCCGTTTGCAAGCTGATACTTGGTGTAAGGAATCACCACTTTATCTTTAGAAGGCTTAACCTCTTCTAACAGAGTGACACCTTCAGGTAACGAGGAAAAGAAGGGCGTTGAGCTAGGTACATTGTAAGAACAGCCTGCGATGGCGATAAGAGAAAATGTACCAAGTAAAACCTTTTTCATAGGTTCTCCTTAGAAAAAACCGAAGTAGATAGCAGCAAGTAAGCTATAGCGAGCGGCCTTGCCAATCGCTATCAAAATAACGCTAGGGATGAATTTCATTCTTAGCCAACCAGCTGCCAGACACAAAGGATCACCAATGATCGGTAACCAACTGAATAACAGTGTCCAGTAGCCATAACGGCTTAGCCAAGCCATAGCCTTATGACCATGCTTTTCAGATTGAGTTCGATTAGGCAACCACAAACCAATCCAATAGTTAGTCAGGCCGCCTAAGGTGTTACCTAATGTTGCCACCAGAATAATCGATGAGGTGGAAAAATGGTCTAGGCTCAATGCTGCCACAAGGCTAGCTTCTGAACCACCGGGGAGTAATGTGGCACTCAAGAAGCCACTGATGAAGAGTACCCACAGCGCTGAGTCCGAGAACCACAGCGCGATATTTTCAAAAAGGGAGTTAAAGAATTCTAGCACTGCATATCAACTTTCTTGCATTTTAAGTAGCACCTTGCCTCTGGTGTGTCCGGTTTCAACCTGTAGATGCGCCGACTGCGCCTCGTCTAGCTGGTAGATACCTTGAATTTCTGTTTTGAGTAATCCGACACTAACCATGTAGAGCATAGCGTCCATTTGCTCAGGGGTTGGCTCAACCAACATGCCTGATGCAGTAAAACCTAATAGTGTCGCTTTTTCGCAGATCAACTCAGCAGATAGGGTCGGAACGGTCACCACTCTTGCACCGTCTTTCAGGCACTTCAACGCATCAAGCGCGGTATCGCCACCGACCAAATCAATCAGCACATCAACATCAGAAACTCTTTCCGACGCTGGCGCAAACTTATAGTTAATTGCGTGAGCACCTAACGTCGCAAGGTAATCAAGGTTGGCTTCACTGCAGGTCGTGTAAACCTCGGCTTTTGCGGCTACTGCAATTTGAACCGCAAGGTGACCAACGCCGCCAGCACCCGCTAAGATAAGCACGCGATCGCCTTCTTTCACTTCGGCTTTGTTTAGCGCTTGTGCTGCGGTTTGACTAGCAAGTGGTAATGCCGCTGCCGCTTCTAAGGTGACAGAATCAGGAACCATGCTTAACGCCGCTTCTGGAACACAAACATATTGGCTGTAGCCGCCACCTTGCAGTGGAAAGCCAATAAAGCCCGCCACGTTATCACCAACCGTAAAACGTTCAGCCTGATCGCCTAGCGTGACAATTTGACCCGAAATATCGTATCCCGGTACCCAAGGAAGGTTGTCTTTGTTTTGTGCTGCTGCCCAACCAAGGCCAGCACGGGTTTTCACATCAATCGGATTAATGCCCGAAAAGGAAACTTTAACCACCACTTCTCCAGCCTTAGGCTCAGGAATAGCACTGGTTTGAATACTAAGGTTTTCGACGCCGCCGAATTGAGTAATCGCAATCTGTTTATTTTCCATTTCCACATTTCCTTGATTGATAAAAGCCCTAGTGAGCAAGCACCCTAATTAATAAAAAGAAAGGGATGCGAAAGCATCCCTTTGACTATAAACCATTTAATAAGGCTAAGTTAACCGCTCATTCGTAAATTGACGACCAATTAACGTAACGATACATGACCTAAGTAATCCATTAACCGACTAGCGCTAATAGAATACCCGCCGCAACCGCACTACCAAGTACACCTGCTACGTTCGGGCCCATTGCATGCATCAACAAGAAGTTCTGAGGGTTTGCTTCAAGACCTACCTTGTTCACAACACGTGCCGCCATTGGAACCGCTGATACGCCAGCTGCACCAATCAATGGGTTGATGTCCTCTTTCGAGAAGCGGTTTAGAACCTTCGCCATCAATACACCACCCGCAGTACCAATACTGAACGCGACCGCACCTAAGCCAAGAATACCCAGAGTCTCTAAGTTCAAGAAAGTATCCGCTTGAAGCTTAGAACCAACACCGAGACCAAGGAAAATCGTCACAACGTTAATCAGTTCGTTTTGCGCTGTTTTCGATAGACGATCAACCACACCCGCTTCACGCATCAAGTTACCCAGACAGAACATACCCACTAGAGGTGTTGCTGAAGGTAGGAACAAAATCGTCATCAGTAGTACAGCAAGCGGGAAGAGGATTTTCTCTGCTTTGCTAACGTGACGAAGTTGAGCCATCTTAATCTTACGCTCTTCAGGAGACGTTAACGCCTTCATGATTGGTGGCTGAATAATAGGAACCAATGCCATGTAGCTATAAGCCGCTACTGCAATGGCACCTAAAAGATCCGGAGATAACTTGCTCGCCAAGAAGATCGCAGTTGGGCCATCGGCACCACCAATGATCGCAATTGACGAAGCATCGGCCATCGAGAACTCCATTCCTGGAACATAGTTCAACAAGATCGCGCCAAATAGCGTTGCAAAGATACCGAACTGAGCCGCAGCCCCTAGCCACAATGTTTTAGGGTTCGCAATCAACGCACCGAAGTCCGTCATCGCACCAACACCCATAAAGATCAGCAGTGGGAAAATACCCGTTTCAATACCAATGTAGTAAACGTAGTACAGTAAACCACCGGGATCAGTAAACCCAGCATTTGGGATGTTTGCTAATACAGCACCAAAACCAATCGGTAGTAGAAGTAACGGTTCAAATCCTTTACGAATTGCTAAAAACAACAGCAAGCAACCGACCAGCATCATACAGATCTGGCCGAACTCGAAGTTAGCAATCCCTGTTTCAGACCATAAGGTCATCAATCCTTCCATGGTACTCCCTTACGCTAAGCTTAGTAGTGGAGCGCCTACAGTAACTGCATCGCCTTCTTTAACATTCAGTTCTTGAACGATACCACCACGAGCAGCACGAACTTCCGTTTCCATCTTCATCGCTTCTAGGATAAGCAGAACGTCGCCTTCAGCAACCTCAGCACCCGCCTGAACATTTACTTTGAAGATGTTACCCGCCAATGGGGCTGGAACCGCTTCAGCGTCAGAAGCTGCTACTGGTGCAGTTTGAGCCGCTTGAGTAGGTTTTGCAGATGGCGCTACTGATGTAAGTTCACCTTGTGGGCCAACTTCAACGTCGTAAACTTGACCATCAACCTTCACGCTGTAGCTTTCAATACCACCAGAAGCTTGTACAGGAGCTGCTGCAACTGGAGCCGCAGCTTCTAGCGTTGGTGCAGGTTCAAATGCTTCAGGGTTACGGCGGTTCTTAAGGAACTTAAGACCCACTTGTGGGAAGAGTGCGTAAGTCAGTACATCATCAACCGTATCTTCAGCTAGAGAGATACCTTCTGATTTCGCTTTCTCTAACAGATCCGTCGTTAACGTATCCATTTCAGACTTAAGTAAATCAGCAGGACGACAAGTAATCGGCTCTGCACCATCCAGAACTTTCGCTTGCAGTTCAGCATCCACTTCCGCAGGAGCTTGACCGTATTCACCTTTCAGAAGACCGGCAGTCTCTTTAGTGATGCTCTTGTAGCGTTCACCCGTTAGAACATTAATAACCGCTTGAGTACCGACAATTTGAGAAGTTGGTGTTACCAAAGGAATATAACCAAGCTCTTTACGTACGCGAGGAATCTCTTTAAGAACCTCGTCCATACGATCGGCTGCGCCTTGTTCTTTCAGCTGGCCTTCCATGTTAGTCAACATGCCGCCAGGAACCTGAGCGATCAAGATGCGAGAATCGACGCCTTTTAGCTGCCCTTCCCATTTCGCGTACTTTTTACGTACATCACGGAAATAAGATGCGATTGGTTCAATTTGGTCAAGCTTAAGGTTCGTATCGCGCTCTGTACCTTCTAACATCGCCACAACCGTTTCAGTTGGCGTGTGGCCGTAAGTACAGCTCATTGAAGAGATAGCCGTGTCTAGAATATCGATACCCGCCTCAACGGCCTTAACCGCTGTTGCTGTCGATAGACCGGTTGTCGCGTGGCTATGTAGCGCTAGAGGAACATCACACGATGCTTTAATGCGTGTAATTAACTCTTCCGCTTCATAAGGCTTTAATAAACCTGACATATCTTTGATACATAGTGAATGACAACCTAGGTCTTCTAGACGCTTAGCCAGATCAACCCAAGTATCTGAGTTGTGAACCGGACTGGTTGTGTAAGACAACGTACCTTGAGCATGGCCACCAACGTCGATCGTTGCTTTCACTGCTTTTTCAAAGTTGCGTACGTCATTCATCGCATCAAAGATACGGAATACATCCATGCCGTTTTTATGGGCACGTTCAACAAATTTTTCTACTACATCATCCGCGTAATGACGGTAGCCCAATAGGTTTTGACCACGCAGTAGCATCTGCATTGGTGTGTTTGGCATCGCTTTTTTCAGCTCACGCAAACGCTCCCATGGATCCTCGCCAAGAAAACGGATACACGAATCAAACGTCGCGCCGCCCCAAGTCTCAAGTGACCAGTAACCGACTTTATCCAGTTCTGCTGCAATTGGCAGCATATCTTCGATACGCATACGAGTAGCAAATAGTGACTGGTGCGCGTCACGAAGTACCACATCTGTGATAGCTAGTGGTTTAGACATGCTCATAAACTCCTTTTTAATCCTTTAAATGCTACTTAGCAGTAGACGCACGGTATTGATGAACCGCGGCCGAAATTGCTGCCACTACCTGTGGACTAACAGCTGAAGGGTTTGATTGTGATTTTTGAATTTTTTTAGGTGCTGCGATCGGCTCAGGTACTTCTTCTGGTACCAGTTTTGACATCAACCGAACGAGGTAAACTAGAATAGTTAGGAAAATAAAGACAACGGACATCCCCGTTATCATTAGAGTCGCCGCATCTCCTAGCAGGCTTCCAATATTAGTCATGTTGCTTCCTTTCTTCGTCATCCTGACATACGTACAGGATTTCAGCGAATAGTGATCCCGACCCATGGATTATCTCGATTGGTAAAAGTTTGTCAATTTTGTTTAAGGTTCTGTTACGGATAACGCACACATAAGGTTAATTATTCGCCTATCAGATCACATAAATCTGTCAAATACGTCATTTTTAGATATTTAAACTGTGACTTAAACGGGGCTTTTCTGGGAATTGATATGAGAAAGGTGGAATAACAAAGAAGCAATCAAGAACTACTTTAAATACAACAAGTTAAACAACAAAAAAATTTAACATTGTCGCAACAATTTTACAGCAGACATAAAAAAAGCCTCGTATAAACGAGGCTTTTTTTAATAATGTGGCGCGCTCTGGAGGATTCGAACCTCCGACCGCCTGGTTCGTAGCCAGGTACTCTATCCAGCTGAGCTAAGAGCGCAAGGTTTTAATATCAATTCATTGTTACTAACAACAGATCAATATAAGGGTTTCATTCTTATAAGAAGGTAGCCCTAAATAGTGGCGCGTCCTGGAGGAT
>NZ_MCSD01000056.1:0-1127 GCF_002872555.1 Vibrio sp. 10N.286.55.E10 | reverse complement strand
TCACCATGGCAGTGAATGTAAATACAAACGTATCAGCGATGACAGCGCAACGTTACCTAAACAACGCAAACAGCGCACAACAAACATCAATGGAGCGTCTAGCTTCAGGTTCTAAAATCAACAGCGCAAAAGATGACGCTGCGGGCCTACAAATCTCGAACCGTTTGAACGTTCAGAGCCGCGGCCTTGATGTTGCTGTACGTAACGCGAATGACGGTATCTCTATTGCACAAACTGCTGAAGGTGCAATGAACGAGACAACGAACATCCTGCAACGTATGCGTGATTTGTCTCTACAATCTTCAAACGGCTCAAACTCAAAATCTGAGCGTGTAGCGATTCAAGAAGAAGTAACAGCACTGAACGACGAGCTAAACCGTATCGCGGAAACGACGTCTTTTGGTGGCAACAAGCTGCTTAACGGTACTCACGGTACTAAATCATTCCAAATCGGTGCGGATAACGGTGAAGCGGTAATGCTTCAACTGAAAGACATGCGCTCTGATAATGCTCAGATGGGTGGTAAGAGCTACCAAACTGAGAACGCGAAAGACAAAGATTGGAACGTTCAAGCTGGCTCTAACGACCTAAAACTGTCGTTCACTGATAACTTCGGTCAAGCACAAGAAATCGACATCAGCGCAAAAGCGGGTGACGACATCGAAGAGCTAGCAACGTACATCAACGGTCAACAAGACTCTGTGAAAGCGTCTGTAACTGAAGATGGTAAGCTACAAATGTTTACTGGTAACAACAAAGTTGAAGGCGAAGTGGCATTCTCTGGTAGCCTTGCTGGCGAACTAGGCATGCAACCTGGCAAAGACGTAACGGTTGATACTATCGACGTAACGTCTGTTGGCGGCGCACAAGAGTCTGTAGCGGTTATCGATGCGGCACTTAAGTACGTAGACAGCCACCGTGCTGAGCTAGGTGCTTTCCAAAACCGTTTCGACCACGCTATCAGCAACTTAGACAACATTAACGAGAACGTTAACGCATCTAAGAGCCGTATTAAAGATACCGACTTCGCGAAAGAAACGACTCAGATGACTAAGTCTCAGATCCTTTCTCAAGCTTCAAGCTCGATTCTTGCTCAAGCGAAGCAAGCACCGAACTCGGCACTTAGC
>NZ_MCSD01000055.1:0-450 GCF_002872555.1 Vibrio sp. 10N.286.55.E10 | reverse complement strand
TTCACGACCTGCGACCAAGTTTCCTGTAGGGACAAAGCCACAATTCAAGTAAAAACCTTTAGGGCTGTCTGAGCTAGTTACAACACTTGTGTAAAGATTCAATACACCAAACTCACTAAATAATTTTAAACGTAGTAACTCTATAGCTTTGCGACCATAACCTTTTGATTGTTGGTTCTTATCCAGCATAAAACGCCAAAGAGAAAATTTACCCGATGATGTGTCAGCATTGATTAAGATGAAACCTACAGGCTCATTGTTGGCGTATATGCCCCGAAACCACGGGAAGTCCATGAAATTAGCTTCAGCCAGTGAAATAGCATTACTATCGACATGATTTAGCTGACTTTCAGCAACTTGTAACTGGCAGATCTGATAGAAGTTTGCATGATTAATCTTTCGTAATTCGATGTTCATACTGCCAATTTCCCTCCGAAAACATAACGCCGC
>NZ_MCSD01000054.1:0-227 GCF_002872555.1 Vibrio sp. 10N.286.55.E10 | reverse complement strand
AAGTGTCCACACAGATTGATTAGGTTTAGAAAGTAAAAGAGACGAAGAACTCCCAAGTTCTTCAATCCAGTGTCCCGTTCGTCTAGAGGCCTAGGACACCGCCCTTTCACGGCGGTAACAGGGGTTCGACTCCCCTACGGGATACCATTGGGTCGTTAGCTCAGTTGGTAGAGCAGTTGACTTTTAATCAATTGGTCGCAGGTTCGAATCCTGCACGACCCACCATT
>NZ_MCSD01000053.1:0-265 GCF_002872555.1 Vibrio sp. 10N.286.55.E10 | reverse complement strand
TGCCCAAGGCGGTAAGAGCTGCCCAAGGCAGTAAGAGCAGCGATTAACTAATGCGATACTAGCTCAGTTGGTAGAGCGCAACCTTGCCAAGGTTGAGGTCATCGGTTCGAACCCGATGTATCGCTCCAAATTAGCCTTTTAAAGGCAAGATTCATTGACTTAAACAATGCATCCGGACGCGGGATGGAGCAGTTTGGTAGCTCGTCGGGCTCATAACCCGAAGGTCGTCGGTTCAAATCCGGCTCCCGCAACCACATTACAGTTA
>NZ_MCSD01000052.1:0-375 GCF_002872555.1 Vibrio sp. 10N.286.55.E10 | reverse complement strand
GACGCGTATAATACGCTTTCTACTTTGAAAGTCAACATAAAATACTAAGAAAACTTAGAACTCTATGGTGACTTGTCTACTTTGTAGACAAAGTCGAACTTTTGTCTTCACTTTTAAAAAAGTGAAAATAAATTTAGAGCCTGGCGATGTCCTACTCTCACATGGGGAAGCCCCACACTACCATCGGCGCTATTGTGTTTCACTTCTGAGTTCGGCATGGAATCAGGTGGGTCCACAATGCTATGGTCGCCAAGCAAATTTTGCTTTTACTTTCAGTTTTAAAAACTGAAGGCAAAATAATCTGGAAAACTGATTTAAAAGTCTCTCATCAAACTCATTCAAGGTCTGGTATATCTGAGTCCACAAAACCCCTTG
>NZ_MCSD01000051.1:0-272 GCF_002872555.1 Vibrio sp. 10N.286.55.E10 | reverse complement strand
AAGCTCTTTAACAATTTAAACCTATCAATCTGTGTGGGCACTCGTTGATGAATATCAAAACGTTTTATCGTTAGATAAAACAGATTCTTCGGAATCAACTTTGGTTTCAATGAACTGAGTGACCAATACAAATAACTACTTTCTCTTGTAGAAAGAAGGTATTTGGCACAGTCAATTCATTATCTTTCTGTTGGAAAGATAATAGCTTTAGAATTACTTTTTGTAGTTTTGAAGTCAGTATTCATTGAGCCGACAAAATCTTAAATTGAAGA
>NZ_MCSD01000050.1:0-343 GCF_002872555.1 Vibrio sp. 10N.286.55.E10 | reverse complement strand
TTCCAAATTGTTAAAGAGCAAGAGTTTTAAAGCATTAAACTTTCAAAACCATTTTTAAATACTCTCTTACGAGAATGCTTAAAGATGGTGGGCGATACCGGGCTCGAACCAGTGACCCCCTGCTTGTAAGGCAGGTGCTCTCCCAACTGAGCTAATCGCCCATAAAGTTTCCTTTTGTCTTCACTTTTTAAAAGTGAAAATAAAAGCCATTCTTATGGAAGGAATGGTGGAGCTATGCGGGATCGAACCGCAGACCTCCTGCGTGCAAGGCAGGCGCTCTCCCAGCTGAGCTATAGCCCCATATTTTTATTTCCTTGGGAGGAAATGGTGGGTCGTGCAGGAT
>NZ_MCSD01000049.1:0-489 GCF_002872555.1 Vibrio sp. 10N.286.55.E10 | reverse complement strand
ATTGAATTACTCGTAAGTAAATCAATCAGTCAGCTTTCCAAATTGTTAAAGAGCAAGAGTTTTTCAAGTTTTAAACTTTCAAAACCATTTTTAAAAACTCTCCGAGGAGAATGCTTAAAGATGGTGGGCGATACCGGGCTCGAACCAGTGACCCCCTGCTTGTAAGGCAGGTGCTCTCCCAACTGAGCTAATCGCCCATAAAGTTTTCTTTTGTCTTCACTTTTTAAAAAGTGAAAATAAAAGCCATTCTTATGGAAGGAATGGTGGAGCTATGCGGGATCGAACCGCAGACCTCCTGCGTGCAAGGCAGGCGCTCTCCCAGCTGAGCTATAGCCCCATATTTTTATTTCCTTGGGAGGAAATGGTGGGCGATACCGGGCTCGAACCAGTGACCCCCTGCTTGTAAGGCAGGTGCTCTCCCAACTGAGCTAATCGCCCACTAAAAGTTTTAATTCCTTCGTGGAGAAAGAATGGTGGGTCGTGCAGGAT
>NZ_MCSD01000048.1:0-228 GCF_002872555.1 Vibrio sp. 10N.286.55.E10 | reverse complement strand
TTAAATTGTTAAAGAGCTTTTCCTTTTTGAGCTTCGCTCAAATCGGACGGCCATTTTAGCGATTTAAGTTTTAGTGTCAACCACTATTTTCAAAACTTTTTTCAAGCGCTTAGCTTGGCTAATTTGACCTGCTGATTCGTTTTGGTTTCTTACGAAGCCTTCCCGTTTCAACGAGGTCGCATTATAGAGATTTCGATCACACTGGCAAGCCCTTTTTGAAGTTTTTCT
>NZ_MCSD01000047.1:0-2341 GCF_002872555.1 Vibrio sp. 10N.286.55.E10 | reverse complement strand
TTGAGATTCGAGAAGAGCCTGCGGGTTCGGGTAACTACATTGGTTTCACCACAGATACTTCAAATGTCGAGACTACAGTCTTCACGCTTGAATTTAGCAGCACGACATTAGGTGAATACACCTTCACGCTTATAGAAGCGATTGACCACACACCAATTCAAGGTAATAACGACCTAACGTTCAACTTGCCAGTGTACGCGGTTGATAGCGATGGCGATGATTCTCTAATGTCGCCACTTGCTGTGACGATTACCGATGATATCCAAGTCATGGTAGATGGCGCGTTTACGATTGAAGAGCCAACTGTGGCTGATTTAGCAGCGGGTACGCCGACAACTACGACTGTGAATGTTCTTGATCTAGAAGGGGCGGACGGCACGACCATCACCCAAATCAATTATGACAACGGCACAGTGTTTACGCTTGACCAGAGCAATACGGGAGAGCAGAAGTTTGTGGTTGCTGAAGGTTCGCTTTATGTCACGCTACAAGGTGATGTGCGCTTTGAACCAAACCGTAACCTCGACCACACAAGTGGAGACATCGTTAAGTCGATAGTCGTGACTTCAAGCGACTCAGATAGTGATGTTGTTACTTCTACAGTCACGTTGACTATTACCGATGGTGACATCCCAACGATTGATAATGTACCGAGCGTTACTTTATCTGAAACTAATTTGAGTGATGGTTCTACGCCAAGTGGTGTCGCTGTAAGTCAAACAGAGACGATTACCTTCACTAATCAAAGTGATGATGTGGCGAGTTTCCGTATTGAACCGACAGAATTCAATGTTGGTGGGGCGCTTAAATCAAATGGGCTGGTGGTTGAGCTAAAAGCAGACCCAAGCACACCAGGTGGTTATATCGGTTTTGTGACGGATGGTTCGAACGTTGAAACCAACGTGTTCACGATCAGTTTCTCTAGTACTACCCTCGGCCAATACACTTTCACGTTGTTGGAAGCATTAGACCATGTGGATGGTTTAGCGAACAACGATCTTAGCTTTGATCTTCCTGTTTATGCGGTAGACACCGACGGCGACGATTCATTGGTGTCACAGTTGAATGTGACCATCGGTGATGATGTTCAAATCATGCAAGATGGAGCGTTAAACATTGTCGAGCCAACAGTTGCTGATTTGGCTGCGGGCACGCCCACGACAACGACCGTTAATGTATTTGATCAAGAAGGGGCAGACGGCGCGACCATCACACAATTTACTTATGATGGCGGGACTGTATTAACGCTTGACCAGAATAATACTGGCGAGCAGAAGTTCGTAGTTGCTGAAGGTTCACTGTATATCACTATTCAAGGTGACGTTCGCTTCGAGCCGAACCGTAATCTTGACCATACTAACGGAGATATCGTTAAACAGATCGAGGTCACCTCAAGCGATTTCGATAAGGATACCGTGACATCGACAGTCACCCTGACGATTACTGATGGTGATATCCCGACCATTGATACGGTGCCAAGTGTTACTCTGTCTGAAACTAATCTTGCTGATGGCTCAGCGCCAAGTAGCGGTGCTGTAAGTCAAACTGAGACGCTTACTTTTACTAATCAAAGTGATGATGTGACCCGTTTCCGTCTTGAACCTACCGAGTTCAATGTCGGCGGCGCACTGAAATCGAATGGTTTTGTGGTCGAGATAAAAGAAGATTCAGCGAATCCAGGTACTTATATCGGCTTCATTACTGATGGTTCAAATGCTGAAATTCCAGTGTTCACGATTAGCTTCTCGACCTCGACTCTTGGTGAATACACCTTTACTTTATTGGAAGCGTTAGATCATGCAGATGGTCTAGCGAACAATGATCTGAGCTTTGATCTTCCGGTCTATGCGGTAGACAGCGATGGCGATGATTCTTTGGTGTCTCAACTCAATGTAACCATCGGCGATGATGTTCAAATCATGCAAGACGGTACGTTAGATATCGTTGAGCCAAATCTGGCTGATGGTACGGTAACAACCAATACCATTGATGTAATGCCAAACCAAAGTGCTGATGGTGCAACGGTTACTGAGTTTTCTTTTGGTGGAATCGTTAAGACGTTGGATCAGAGCATCGCAGGCGAACAGCAATTCAGTTTCACAGAAGGTGAGTTGTACATCACCCTTCAAGGTGAGATGCGCTTTGAGCCCAACCGTAACTTAGACCATTCCGCGAGCGAAGACATTGTTAAGTCGATAGTCGTGACATCCAATGACTTTGATAACGATCCGGTGACTGCGACCGTAACTTTGACCATAACCGATGGCGACAACCCGACTATCGATGCGGTGCCGAGTGTTGCACTTGAAGAAGCTGATCTGGCTGATGGCTCATCACCAAG
>NZ_MCSD01000046.1:0-229956 GCF_002872555.1 Vibrio sp. 10N.286.55.E10 | reverse complement strand
GCTTAACTGACTGGCATTACTCGCGTGTGCGAGGCCTTTTTGTTTGTGCTTACGAGGCAACTAACTTGGACAATATTAACTACTCTGTGTAGATAGCTATTCCATTCACCGTTTGTTCTGAAACAGGGATTAAGTACTGGTAGTCTGTGCCGACACCTCCCAATACTACAGAGTTGTTGCTTCCTGTCGCTTGCAGTAAGACCCCATTAGCTCCTAATTTAGCCGCCTGATTTTTTAACTCTTCGATTGCATAGTCGATGGAGCCTTGTTTAGTCATACCTGCATCACTAGATGCATCAACTAAAGCTATTTTTTCATAGTTCTCAGGCGCTTCAAGATAAAGAGTAACTTCTTGAGGTGTAATTGGTTCTCTGGCTTGTCCGACTAATATTGCTGAACCAGATGCACAGCCAACTAAAAATAGCGTGATAGAAAGAGCTAAGGCTTTAAAGATATTCATTGGGGTTAAGTCTGTTTCTGGAATTAGGAGGCGGAGTATAGCGAAATAAGACCACCCTTTAATTACGGGCATTGTAACAAATTGCGTTATTGCTTGTGAATCAGATGCATATGAGGCTTGACCGATAATCCCCTCCTAACCTCCCCTTGGTTTACATCTCCAATCTCTTGTTGGTAACGGGAAAGGGGAGGAACTGAATACCGATCGTGACAAGTGCTGCTATATGTTCAGCGACAAAGAATATTCTCCCCCTCGATCGTATGTTTAAAGAGATCGGTGAACTGTATTTGAGGGGGAGGATTTGGTTTACTAGAATCGTTCACGCAACGTTGATGAAAGCGATTAGGTCAGTGAAGTAGGACGCTGTAGTTGATATAGAATAGCTGTAACTGTTTGATAGATAAAACAAGGCCTCGCGATTGCGAGGCCTTTTTGTGTTCCGACTAAAACTAAATATTAATCGAGCCTAGCGAAAACTCGGGATAATTGCTGGAATTCCCGGTAGAAGGCCAACCAATGCCATTACGCCACTTAGCACAATGAACATAGTGCCAGGCAATACCCAGCGGCTCATTTTACTCAGTTCACTGCTGCGTTCTTTACAACCGACTAAGCCTAAGTTATCCAACAGCATGGTGAGAGCCCAACCAAATGCAGGGTTAACGAGCGCTGAAGAAAATACAACAATCGCGGCCGACTGTGTGGTTTTTCCTTCACGCGTCATTTCCATGCCAGCTTCTAGCAATGGAACAAATACCCCAACAATCAGCGCCACACACAGTACAGGTTGCCAGATAGCTAAATCCATCGGGTAACCCCAAACTGCGGCGATGATACAGAACAGAGCTGTGAGCAGCGCGCCAGCAGGAATAGGGCGTTTAGCAATCGCCGCCGGTACGATGTAAGTACCCCATGAAGAAGTAAAGTTAGTACCACCGAGCAGAGAACCGAACGTTTGACGAATTGAAGCCGTGGTCATGGTGTCGTCGATGTTCATGTGTACTTTCTCGGTACGCTCTGGGTAGCTGATCTTTTGGAATACTTGATGCCCTAAGAAATCTGGAGACCACATAGCGACAGCCAAAATTGCAAACGGCAATACCACCATGAAGTGCTCAATCGTTGGTAGGCCTAACATCCAACCTGTATCTTCTCCCCACCAATACATAGGGTTCATGTTAGGTAAGCCTGGCTCAGTGTGGAAAACGAATGGGGCACCCATGGCAAATGCAATCGTACCGCCTAGCAAGCAGCTAAGAGGTACAGCTAGCCAACGCTTACGGAAATGTTCCAATAATGCGTACAAAATAATGGTGCAAAAGATCACGACAAAAGCAATGTGGCTCATGCCAATTCCTTCAGCCCAAGCGAACAGCTTTTTCACTTGAGAAGCGGTTCCAACAAAGCCGAGGTAGAGCAACAAGCCGCCACACACACCTTTACTGGTGAGGTTAGCCAACATGCTGCCACCTTTACTGATGGCTAAGATGAGGCCAAAAGCGCCAATCAATAACCCAAACGCCATAGGGTGTCCGCCTGCTGCAACCACAATTGGAATTAACGGGATGAGTGGGCCGTGTGTACCTGCGAGATTCGCGGTCGGCAACAGGAAGCCAGAGAAAATAATAATGAAAACAGAGGCGATGAGGAGTTCATAACGAACGTTTTCTAGAATGAAGTCTTCATTTAATCCGAGAGCCCCAGCAAAGGTGGCAGCAATCGCGCCCACCATAACCACTTTACCAATGGTCGCGGCCATGGCTGGGATGGTGTCTTCTATCTCAAATCGGTAATCTTTAAACGGTAAATTTGGACGCCAGCGCTTAGGCGACATGATTTGTAATTCGTGCTCTAGATACTGTTCTCGGGATTCAAACTCTGAACTTGGTTTGTGTTGTTGTTCATAGGAGAGCTCGTTCTCAATGGTTTGAGGCTTTTCTCTTGGTATATTTACGGACTCTAAAGTACTGCTCATTTTGATTCCTTTCGTTCACACTCTGAGGTGTGTTATTCCAACAAACGTTGTTGACTCACGGCATGAAGTGTAAACAATGCGTCAACCTATCATTAAAAATTCATTAACATTTAGTTGTTAGTACCTTATACCAAACCAAAAAAAACAAATAGACTCAGTCGGTTAGACATTAGTCGTAGAATCGGACGACTAGTATTAGACCCTGTAGGTAGTATGTGTCTGTTTATTGGTAGGTTCTTAATTTCAGGAATAACAAAGTGACTTTCAACAACAAATGGTTCGACTTTAAAGGCCCAGAAAAAAGTCCAACGACTTACGTTTGGCTGCATGCTTGGTTACGTTCTGGTGTGATTTGATAGTGACATCTGGTCCGGTTTTATGTTGGATATATTGGGTAATAAGCAGGGGTAGGGATTGCCTCTAGTAGCTCAATTTCTCCTACGTTTGGCCCCTGATAGTGTTAGAATCTCCGCATCAGAATTATCGAGAAACTAGGTATTTATAAACAATGTTTATCCATCACGTAAACGGCATCGACTGGCTGGTGATTACAGCTTTTGAAGAACTGAAACCGATGTTTATCGAAGATGCTGGTCCCATCCCAGCTTACTTCTCTACCACCAGTGAATTGAGCCTGATTGATCAAGCCAAGCGCAGCTATGGATTTTTGCCTAAACTCCGCGGTGTGATCACTGATACCGGCACGTATCAAAGTGAAAATCTTGAAGAAGATTTGAACCCACAGCTCGCGTGTATAGTGGAAGGGCGTGGTCGGGTGTTTATCTATCACGGCGACTATGTGGCTTTTGTGGATGACGAGCAAACCTTCATTACCCGTATGGACTGATAGTGACTCAGTGAGTTGAGATCTGCGAATTGGTCAATCGGCGAGTTAGCTCCCCTAGAATTAAAAACTAAAGGATTAATACGATGGCAAAAACGGTCTCATTGGTACTTGGCAGTGGTGGCGCAAGAGGCTTGGTTCATGTTGGAATCATCCGTTGGTTAATCGAGCATGGCTATCAGATAAAATCCATCTCTGGCTGCTCAATTGGCGCACTTATCGGTGGTGTCTACGCGGCGGGTAAGTTGGATGAATTTGAAGAGTGGGTCACCAGTATCGACCAATCGGATATGGCTATGATGTTGGACTTTTCATGGCAATCGAGTGGCATCTTCAAAGGGGACAAGATCATCGAAACGCTGCGTGGGCTGATCGGCGAGATTTCAATTGAAGATCTGCCTATCCCTTATACCGCAGTTGCTGCCAACGTCGCCGAAGAAAAAGAGGTTTGGCTGCAATCCGGTTCTCTGTTTGACGCCATTCGCGCCTCCATCTCTTTGCCACTGTTCTTCACTCCACATGTCATTAATGGTGAAGTGCTGATTGATGGAGGAGTGCTCAATCCCGTACCGATTGCGCCTACCTTTAGTGATAAGACAGACTTTACTCTGGCTGTGAACTTAGGTGGTGAACCTGAGATGCTTCAACAGGAAGTGATACCGGTTTCCCTACCAACAAAAGAGAGTAACCTGCATGAGAAGGTTGTTCACTTTATCGATAATCTCGGTAGCAGTGTAAAAAGTAAAATGAGCTTCAATTTTGCTGCCTACGACATTGCCAACCAAGCGTTTGATGCGATGCAATCGACCATTGCTCGCCAAAAACTGGCCGCTTATCCCGCCGATATTACGCTTGAGATCCCTCGTAATGCCTGTGGCACCTTAGAGTTTGATCGCTCACAAGAGATGATAGATAGAGGCTACCATTTGGCACAGGCTAAATTGGGCAATCGACTTTAATGTATTTGCTGCTGAATGAGAGTATTTATGGAAACTGAACTAAAAGAGCTTGAACTCCACGAGCTTATGGCAACAAAAGATGTCATCGTACTCACTAGCTCAGAAGAAGCTGCCGTATCTTGGCTGATAGAGTGCTATCAAGAGAACGCTGATATTCAGGTTATCGAGAACGCACATCAGCTAGATACTGAAGCGGTTTTGGCGCAATGCCGAGACAGCCTGAGTGAAAGTAAAAAGGTTATCCTTGCCGCACAGTTTCGTAGCCAGTTGCCTATCATCAATATTGCTTCACTTTGTAATGAGAAGCGCAACTCATTGATCAATATTGAGTTGTCCGGCTGGGATGAAGAAAATCGCCTTCCTCATTCTTATAGCAGTTTCTAGGTTATAGCAGTTTCTAGGTTATAGCGGTTTCTAGTTAACAGCATTCTCTATATTGCAGCCGTTTTAGGTAGCAGACAATGTAAGAGCATCACTTCAAATGTCTGCCGCCATCAAGGTGCAAAGTTCTTCCTGTCATGTAGTGGCTAGCCAACACAAACTTGATGCCATCTATTATTTCCTCAAAGCCAGCTTCTGTGGGAATCAGAGCTTTCTTCAGAGCTTTGGTTTTGTATGCCTCATCGTCATGTTCATTGAACTTAATCATGGCTGGAGAGAGAGTATTTACTTTGACCTTGGGAGCCAGCATTGCTGAAAAAGACAGCGTCAGGTTGTTGAGTGCCGCTTTGCTGGCCGCGTAAGCGATGTGTTTTTTACTGCCTTTTTCTGCAACGTAATCACTGATGTGGATGATGTCTGAAGTTTTATCGCCAGACATCAGTTGGTCTTTGAGTGTTAAATTGAACAGATAAGGCACGGTAGCGTGGATCGTCATCATTTGGTGCATGATTTGTGATGCATTGTCACTGGGGTTTGTCTTGTTCTCAGGCTTCCAGTCTGAAGCGTTGTGTATGACGGCTCTGAGTGTCTTATATTCTTGACCAACATAATCAAGAAAACCCTCTAGGCTGCTCTGTTGATAAAAGTCTACTTGCTGCAAGTCGGCTCCACTGTCGCGCAACTGTTGCAGTTGAGGATAGTCGCTGCGGTAGGTGCCAACCACGTTGTATCCATCCGCTAAAAGTTGCTGCGCCAGTGCAAATCCGAGTCGCTTTCCAATGCCGGTTATCAGTATCGTTTCACTCATCGTAAAAACTCAGCTCTGGTTTGAGGGTTAGTTTTGAAAATTCCACCGAGAGCGGTTGTTGAGGTTTCAGAGTTTGCATCCATGACGCCTCTAGATTTAACGCAATAGTGAGTGGCTTTAATCGTCACGGCCACATTTTCTGTTTCGACTAGAGTCTGTATCGCGACTAGGATTTGCTGAGTAAGGCGTTCTTGCACTTGAGGGCGCTGGGCGAAGAATCGAACAATACGGTTGATTTTAGACAGCCCCAGAATCTTGTTTTCAGGGATGTAGGCCACTTCCGCTAAACCATCGATGGTAATGAAGTGATGTTCGCACGTCGAAGTTAGATCTATGTCCGACACCTTAACCATTTCATCAACGGACATTTTGTTATCTATAACGCTGATTTTTGGGAAGTTATTGTAATCGAGCCCTGAGAAGATCTCATGTACGTACATCTTTGCAATACGATGGGGCGTTTCAGCAAGGCTATCATCAGTTAAATCGAGCCCAAGCGTACTGACCACTTCAGTTAACAGCCCTTTAATGCGGTTGTACTTTTGGTCGGGGTTCATTTCGCTCGCTGTCATTGGGGTTTCAAGTCCTTTAGCGAGTAAAGCTTCTCTTACTTTTTCGGCTTCTGTGTTTAGCATTGAGTCGCTCCTTATTAATTAGTTTTCGAGTTCTGCTTCATAGCTCAGGGTGAGCGAAACGGAATCAGCGAAGCGAAGAGCATGAGGCTTGTCAATTCTCACTTGGGCGTATCGTACCCATGGATGATCGATACAAATACCGAGTACGTCGCTGGTTAACTTTTCTAAAAGCAGAAACCTTCCTGATTCGACGTGTTGGATAATCTTCTTGCAGATGTTTTTGTAGTTAAGCGCATTGTCCACGTCATCAGAAAGACATAGATTGTTGGCGGGATAATGGATTTCTGCATTGATGACGATGTCTTGCTGCTTAGATTTTTCTTCTTCGTTGAAACCGATGAAGGTTCTGAGTCTCAGGTTTGTAATGGTGATAATGGCGTTGTGATTCATAACAGTGTCCAATCCTTAGAAAGTGAAGTCAGTTACGTGCTTGTTTTAAGAAAAGATCAGTAAAGCTCACGCGATTAAGAGTTAAGTCGTTCCTGTTGCAGTCATTCTTTTTCCAGTCATGTGCGGGCTAAGTGAAACTTAGCTCGAACGGGATGGGTTCGGTTTTCTGGCTCAATTGATCGAAGCTTTCCCAGAGCTGCTGAAACGAGATGTCTAGAGTAGGGTGGCGTTCTTGCGCGGCAACATCAACTAACGGCCTAAGTACAAATGCGTATTCGGTGATTTCGCCTCTAGGCAGCTCTACGCCATCGATAACGCCCACTTGATTACCATAAAGGAGGATGTCGATGTCCATCGTGCGTGAAGCATAGGTTTTGGTTTGACGCTTACGATCATTCTCTGCTTCGATTTTATGTAGAACCTGAACCAGTTCGGCGACAGGGAGGTCACATTCAAACCCAACGACAAGGTTTAGGAAGTTGTCCCCCTCGAAACCGACAGGCTCGCAATCGTAGAATTTAGAAATATGCAGGGGTGCAAAGCGGTCATTCAATGCTTTGAGAGATTCTGTGACGTGGTGTTCGCGGTTAATGTTGCTTCCGATGCTGGCGTAAACGTTGGCCATAGTATTTCCTTTTTGTTTAAGAAACCTATACGTCCAACTCGCGATGAAGATCAGCTTTGCATCCTCTTAAAAACAGGAAGATAAAAGAAAATAGGGTTCTGCCGCAAATCGCCTCTGATAGTGATAGAATCTCCGCATTAGAATTATCGAGAATCTAGGTATTTATAAACAATGTTTATCCATCATGTTAACGGCATCGACTGGCTGGTAATTACAGCTTTTGAAGAACTGAAAACTATGTTTATCGAAGATGCTGGTCCAATCCCCTCTTGATTCTCGACCGCTAGTGAATTGAGCCTGATTGATCAAGCCAAGCGCAGCTATGGATTTTTACCTACACTCCGCGGTGTGATCACCGATACCGGTACGTATCAAAGTAAAGATCTTGAAGAAGATTTGAACCCACAGCTTGCGTGTATCGTTGAAGGGCGAGGTCGGGTGTTTATTTATCACGGCGACTATGTGGCATTTGTCGATGACGAACAAACCTTCATTACCCGTATGGACTGAGAGTGATTCAGTGAGTTATGAGTTACCTTACTTTCCTTTTCAACCTACCAACCTTTGCCAAGGTAATTAATTGTTTACTACCTTGAGGAATGAGGCTATGTACCAATGCTAAACTGTACAAAACAGCATCAATGGAAGCGGTGAAGTAGGGGATCTGTAATTATTCGATGAATAAAACTTAAGCCTCGCACTCTCGATGCCCTTGTTCTTGTGGCGAGTAAGAAATAAGGCAATACCTTTTGGTTCTGGGCTCAAGATTTTGGACAATAGCAAACTCTATAATGCACACATTTTTTCTCTAGTCGCTATATATGATAGTTAAACCGCTCTAGATAGTTTCGGTACAGTTATTTTTAGGATTACGCGCGCATTACAAACAGCTAAACCTAAAACTGTCGTTTAAATCCAAAGGTAAGATTAGGGTGCTAAATAGGTTGTCCCTAGATTCTTGGCATATTGCTGCTCTCTCATTGGGGTTGTTCACATACTTATCTAAGTACTCCGCTGTTAAAACGGGTTTTCCTTGATTAATAAAGGGCAGCAGTGCATCACATTCGTTGTACTCAAAACATTGTTCGTTAACAGCAAAGTCAAAGTACTCGACCAGTTCACTTATTTGGTCAAGGTCATTCTTTAATCCGACCGCAAGGCCTCTTTTATGCGCCTCGTTTGCAATAAATCGATTGTACGCGAGCTGATCTTGAGAAGTCAGATTGAACCCAGAGTTGTTGGTGTACCCATCCATATTATCAGGTTCAACACCATCACAACCTTTGTTCTTGGCAATATCCAGACGTTTTTTCATGATTGAATGAACGTTAGCCGAACGAATATCAAGCCAGCGTTCGTTGTCCCAGCCATCAAGTGTGTTTCCAAGCGTGTTTGGCAAGAAGAGTTCTCTATCATCTCGATAATCCTCATAAGAGCCTGCTGAAAAATAACACACCACTTTTATTCCTGATTGTTGTAAATTTTGTATTGTCGTATTTCTCGTATCAAAAAGGTCTACATCATAGAGAGCGACAGAGTAAGAGGTGTTTAAATTGCCTTCTAGCTGCCATTGCCACGTGACTGAAACAGGCGGGCGGTACCAAGAACCGGTTGTAATAGGGGCTACATTCGGTTCAAGAATAACTCGAGAGTTTGTATGATTAGACTGTTCTCCACCATCACTCGAATTACAGCCAGAAAGAATGACAGCACAAAGAAGAGTACTTAATAAGTATTTCACGATTACCTCCATTTGATTGGTTTGATGAATGTATTTTACAAATCAATCTGCATCAATAATTGTTTTTCTATTGGGTGATTTGTTACCAAGAAAGATTATTGATAAACCTCCACGAGAAAGAGGTTGGTGGGTTAGAGAGTTAGCGACTATGAAATTTAGCTAAAAGGTAGTGCTGTTTATATTACATCAATAATACAGAGCAAACGACGGCTAGCTTGCTCTATCTATGGGTTTTATTTGGTTGAGGTAACGAGAAAGTGCCTCAACTAAGTCTGACTTAATCAGTGGTTTCGTTAACACTTCATTTGCACCTGCCTCAATAAAAGCTAGAGTTGATGTTTGCATGATATCGGCAGTCCAGCCAAAGATAACAAGGTCATCATGTCCAGCTTGTCGTATTTTTCGAACTGTTTCCAAACCATTCATTTCCGGCATATGGTTATCAATAATGAATAGGTTGAAACCACCTGATTCTAAGTGTGTTAAAGCCTCAAAACCACTATTACAGGTAACGCACTCTACGTTTAATTTATCCAAGAATCCTTTGGCGATAATAAGGTTCATTTTATTGTCATCCGTCACAAGAATCTTAAATGGAGACAGATCGACTTGCTCTGTTATTGGATGCTTATCATCTTCGGCCTTAATTGATGGTAGGTTTATGACAAAGCTGAACTTGCTTCCTGTACCAAGTTCGCTTTGTACAGTAAGTTTGCCGTTCATCAAGGTCACAAGTTTATGGCAAATTGCCAACCCAAGTCCGGTCCCACCATAATGCCGAGTTGTTGAGACATCTGCTTGCTCAAATTCATTAAAGATTGAGCTCAGTCTTTCTGCTGGGATGCCGATGCCTGTGTCTTCGACCGTAAACTCCACCGCAGAGTATTCCAGGGGGGTGATACTGACAGTAATCGAACCACTTGCTGTAAACTTCAATGCGTTCCCAACTAAATTTAGAATGACTTGTCGGATCCGAACTGAATCACCGTTGTAGACAGAGGAGGTATTGCTGTTATCTAGCAAAGAAAACTCAATCCCTTTTTCTGAACATAAGGTTTGATAAGTGTTTAATACGGGGTTAGTGATGTCGCACATTTTGAATGAATGTGGATCAATTTCTAAACTGTCATTCTCAATTTTGGCTAAGTCTAAAATATCGTTAAGGATGGCAATTAAGTGCTCGCCTGAGTCGAGTGCTAACTGAAGAACTTCCCTTTGCTCAGCTTTTTCCAAGTCTTCAACCAACATCTGTAGAATACCCAGTAAGCCATTCATTGGAGTTCTAATTTCATGGCTCATTGTCGCCAAGAATAGTGATTTTGCATCATTTGCCTGGCGTGCATTGTTTGCCTGTTCTTCTAATTCTTTTTCAAGCTGCTTAAATTCTGTGATATCACGTTCAATGGCAATGAAGCGTTCAACTTCACCTTTAACGTTGCGTAAAGGTACAATATCAATATCAATCCAATAGGGCGTTTTGTCGATCGCGTAATTCAATATTTCCGCTTTAACTTGGTTCCCCTGTTGAATCGCAGAACCTATTCGATTTGCTGTGCTAACAGAAGTCTCTTCACCTTGTAGAAATGAGCCTGGCCTTAACCCTTTGATGGAGTCTAAGCGATAACCTGTCATTCGTTCAAAAGCACTGTTTACCCACTCTATACGCCCCTTATTATCGGTTATCACAACGCCATCTCTGGCTGTCTTGACTACGGTGGCAAGAAGATGACTTTCACGTTCTTGCTCTGCTAATCGTTTGTTGGATTCCTCAAGGAGCTTTTTGGAGCCTGCCAATTCTTTGTGGGGATTAACGAACAATTTTTGCCCGATAAAAAACACTAAAATTGAACTGAGTGCTAAGACAATCAAAAGCCCATTTAACAGTTCCTTCTGTAAGCTTAACAGCTGATTGGTGACAAAAGAGCGGCTTACCCCTTGAGTTAATACTAAATCACCTTTCGTTAAAGCCGTTTTAGTCAATAGCCAGTCTTCTTCACTGTATTTATTTTTAATTGGTATGTGTGAATGATGGCCATGTGAGTCATCTTCTTCAATAAGAGATGCGATCGGTGAGCTTATTTGACTAAGCTCGTACCAACGCTCTCGTTTCGTGACAAACGAGCCAAAGAAATCATCATAATCGACAGCGGTTTCACCATATAGAACGCCTACGAAATCACGGCCTTGAAGTAACGGCATAAATAGCTTGAGACAAATGTGGTTGGTATCATCATGCAAAAGGTAAAGGATACGATCATCGACTTCCTGATTCGCTATCGCGCCAAAGATAGCTTGCTCTTGCTTTGATGCGGGATGACGAAATGTATCTTCAAACAACAGCTGACCGGTGCGGTCTCGCACGGCAAATTGCATTGATTGGTTCTGCCCTTTGAATCGCTCAAGGTGAAATGAGAGCCGTTCTATATTTGAGACAGACACTGCGTCGATGACCCCTTGGTATTGCGAAGCTAAAACAATGCGGTCTTCTGCAACCTCGAGATACTTTTCCATAAAAATTTTGGCAGACTCAAGCTCAAAGCTACTGTTACCGCTTTGCAGTTGTTTGACTGTCGATTGGCTGTGATTAGAGATTACATAAAGTGAAATGCCGCCGTAGGTCAAAGACGTAAGCAAGAGAAAGAGTACAAGCAACACTTTGGGGCTAATTGAAGATAGCTTGGTCATGCTTAAATGACTTCCATGTTATTTTTCGGAGTTATATAAAAAATATAGGATAGATATCTTGTTTACGATCTTGTTTATCCTTTTTGTCGAATAGACTGGGCGATGACTGGCCTCATTCTTATTGCCTTTGATTAGCCGAGTTATTGCAAAACTTCCTTAAATATCTATGTTTAATATAGAAAACCAATACAAAAAGGGTCATTAAAGTATGGATGCCACTCCCGTCAAAGTTCTGTTTGTGTGCGTGAAGAAAGGTGTAAGAGCGGCTATCGCTAAAGCGATGGTTGAGCTGCAATCTAATGGGATGATACACGCTAGCTGCTGTGGTTTTGAGTCAGGACCAACCCCCCAAGTTCTCTTAGATGAGTTGTCTAACATGCTTGACGTTGCAATAATTGGCGAGAGTAAGACAGTATTTGAATTCAAAAAGACCAATGAAAGATTCGATTACGTGATTACGCTTTGTGACCAATCGAGCAACGAGCAGTGCAACTTATTTGTCGGATGCGTCAACGTGGTTTGCTCTCACGTACCCCATAGGCTCCATTGGGCTATCCCAAATCTGGCGGCCGCCCTAGAGCTGTCAGGGAGCGAAAGGACCCAGTTTGTAAGAGGGGTTGTAGAACAAATAGATCTTAAAGTGGCGCAACTTGTGGCAATAGCACAAATAAACGGCTAAATGGTCTCTGAGTTTGGTTTAACGCGGATTTACTCACCTTACAGGTAATTTTGTTTTTGTCTTTACCTGCCCAAACGCGAAGCTAGATTCAATTGAAGCAATATTGGGTAGGCGAGTTAACTGCTTGCGGATGAATTGCTCGTAGCTTTTGAGAGACTCGCTCACCACATGCAATAGGTAGTCGTGATTACCTGTCATTAAAAAACACTCTAACACTTCATCAATTGCTTCAATGTGCTGTTCAAAGTCTCGCATGTTCTCTTCGGTAGGCTTTTCAAGCTTCACCAACACAAACACATTCACGGGCAGGCCGCACGCTTCTTGATCGATACAGGCGTGATAACCGCGAATAATCCCTTGCTTCTCTAATGAGCGAACTCGGCGCAAACAAGGGGAGGGAGAAAGTGCCACTCGATCGGCCAACTCTTGATTCGTCAGCCGAGCGTTGTTTTGCAGTTCAGCCAGTATTTTCTTGTCGATCTCATCCATTGGCATAATCCATCAATATTGAATTCAGTTTGGCAATATTATTGCTCAAAGTGTATGTCTTACTTCGCAAATAGCAATTTTTAACATCTGCACAAAACTAAAATTAAAGGAGGAACAACAAGCATGGAATGACTTAGGAACTATGAATACTTCAACTCAACTTAGCCCGCTGCGTAAAACAACCAAACATGAACAAGCAGAAGCCCTAGCCATTGAGCAAGCAAAGCACTTTGGTATCGACCCAAACAGTGATTACGGCGTCACGCTGATTGAACTGGCTACGACACTGTACCAAGCCAATACCAAAACACACGACCTTTGGGCACTGACCGTCGACGGCCTTTCAGAGCTCGACAAGAGTGACCGAATTGCTTGGTTTAACGCGAAACGTTTCTTGTCATTCCAGATCGCTAAGATCCTCGACAACCTGCAAAACCCAATGCGTGCCACTTACCAATCCATTGCCACCAATAATGGTAATTTTGCGTCTAAAGGTGCGTATCCAATTTTCGATAATGTGGCTGCTATCTTCTCGGCAAGCCCGGTTATTACGCGCACTGCCACGTATTTGTTTGCGTGCACAGAATGGATTGAAGATGCGTTCAACGGTAAAGAGCCGCTGCACGATATCTATTCTCGACTGCTTAACCCAACATCGATTTCACTGGCTAACCACATGGTTGATATTGAGGCCGGCTCTCGAGCCAACGAATACCTCGCGTGGAACTTTAATTCTGGGATGGCGGCCATTGATGGGTTGTTGAGTCACTTGCTTGGGTATGAGGACATTGTATTAGCTTCACGTAACATCTATGGCGGTTCTTACCAGCTGTTGGAAGATTGGTTTGGCAAGCCGTCGAATCTGAATATCGCGGTAGAGTGGGTGGATGGTTACTCAGGAGATGAGTTTGCGACTCGCCTTGATGAGGTTGCCGAAAAATACGCAGGTCGCCTCGCCGCGGGTAAGAAGATCTACGTTTACCTTGAGTCACCGTGTAACCCGCATGGATACGTGTTGGATGTTGCGAGTATAAGCAAAGCTGGTCACGTTCGTGGTTGGGATGTGATTGTTGACTCGACAGTCGGCACTCCATTGTTGCACCCAGTACTAAAACGCGATGATGTGATGGAAAGGCCAGACTATGTGATTCACTCCTACACCAAAGAACTGGCGGGTTCTGGCACCACAACCGCTGGGGTTGTGATTGGCCGCAACGAGACCATGTTTGTTCCAAAAGGAGAAGAGGTCACTTGCACTAAGCCTAACGGCGATGAGGTCACTATTCCATGGAACGAAACGTTGTTTTGGAATGTGTACTACATTAAAGGCGCATTCTTAGATGCAGACAAAGCGTTTGAAGTGCTCAATGGCATGAAAACCTATGAGATGCGTGTGGTGCAAAAAACCATTAATACACTGACTCTCGCAAAGATCTTTGATGCTCACCCAGACATCAATGTGTCGTGTCCTGCTTTGCCAGACAGTGATAACTATGAGCATTGCCAGAACAACATGTACTTAGGATTACCCGCGGCGCTGTTTACTATCGATATGGAAGGGAACGGCCATCGTGCACCAATCAATCGAGATGGGTTTAAACAGTTCTTCGATATGCTTGAGCCCGCAATCGGTATGCAAGTGAGCCTAGGGCAAACCAATACAGTCGCGTTATGTCCGGCACTGACCACGCACTCAGAGCTGAGCGATGAGGCTCTCAATGAAGCCGGCATCAGACCAACCACAATGCGTATCTCTATTGGCTTAGAAGATCCTCGCATGTTCATTGCTCATATTATCGAAGCAGCGAAGTTATCGATTGACCGCAAACACGCTGATTTCTCATCGAGCTTCCCGAGTAACGATCGTATCGATGAAATCTATATGCAAACTTATATGGATGTACACCAGAGGTTTGTGAAGAACTTGCCGAAGTTTAGTCAGCTCACTCAGTAAATAAAAAAACACCCTGCTGACTTATTAATCGGCAGGGTGCTTATCTCTAACCAATTTCTTAGTCCTTGGTCTGATGACCAGTCTTCTTGGCGAATTTTTGCATAGCCTCAGCAAAGGTTGTTGTTCCGCCCTTCGCTTTAACTTGAACGACTTTATAACCTAGTTTTTCCAGTGCTTGGCGCTCTGCTAAAACCGCTTTATCGTCTGGCAGACTACCCTGTACAGGCTGATGAATGTAGCACCCTTCTAGTTGACCATCTTCGACCAGTTGGTGGTGTTTCAGTGCATTGATATCAAAATTCATAGTCAGTCTTTTCGTTTAAATGGAGAGTCTCTGTGGCAAAGGCCGCAAGTCTTTATAATTCTATGGTTTGTACCATACGGCATTTTAACTATAAGAAGCTAGTGTAAATACAGTAATCCGATGAAATGCAGTTGGGTTTGTCTCACTTATTCAATTTCTTGTTGAACGTGGAAAACGGGGATAACTAATTGCTGAAGTGAGTTTATCTTTCCAGATTACGCCTAACTAAATCGTGCATTTGCTTTATTGTCATCAGTGCCAACCAGATGATTTCTTCGACTGAGCGTTGACCTGTTGTAGAAGTGGGGTGCTCGGCATCGGTTTGATTGGTTAGCGCTGGCAGTTCATGGATGCGGTTATCACGAATGGTATTGATCAACGCATCCATCGCATTATGAATCAAGCTTTCGACTTGTTGCGAGCCTTGGTATTGGGTACCTTTTCTTACAAGTGGAATCAGCAAGCAGAGGTAATGGCTCAATAATCGATAGTGACTCAGCATGTCTTCGTAATAGTGAGGATCGGCGCGAGTGTGCTTAGGCTCTTGCTGCATCTCATTGTAAATCAGTTCAAGGTCGCTTTCTGCTGTTAACATGGCAGCACGTTGCTTAGTTAATGCAAGATGGTCATGTTGTTCGGTGTCAATTTGTAGCTGTTCGTAGCAATACACAAACAAGTTTTTGGAACTATTAAGCGCTTTTAACGCTTGATTGTGGATCTCTTTGCCTCGCCATTGAGGCCATAACAAACTATAACCGAGTAGGACAATCGCGCCCCCAACTATGTTGTCGATCAAACGTGGCGCTGCGAAGTCGAGCCCTTGGTGTGCCATGGCCTGATAAACCAAAATCAATAGCGCGGTAATACAACCAATGGCTAGTGAGTAATGGCGCATGATATTAAGCATCGCGACGGGCAAGAGAATGACAATTAGCGTATACATCGCGGTCGTTGGCACACCAATGTGAATCAAAGATGTGGCGAATAGCACGCCAAGCGCCGTACCTAAACAGCGCTGCCATGTTTTACTTCGTGTTGCTAAGAAGCTAGGCTGAATCACCATTAGCATTGAAATCAGCACCCAGTCCGGGCGAATCAATTCAAAATATTCCGCAATTCCTGCACCAAGGGAAAACATCAAACTAACACGGGTAACATGACGCCAAATAGGGTTGCCTCGGCTTGGTAGGCGAAAAGACAATTCGAACGGCTGAACTTCAAAAGAGCGTTCATAAGCGGGTTCATTAAGCTCAATACGACGGGAAATGTGCTTCACTGCGTATGCCCAATAACGAAAACGGGGTTGGTCTTCGAGCTTGACCGCTTCAATCAAGTCATTGGCTTCTTGCTCTAATGAGCTTAAGTGCCTCATCTCTTCGTTAGTGTTGTGTAGAAGCTGTTTTGCTTTGTGTCTTAGTCTTTGCTGACAATGTTGGCTCCAAACCAATAGCAAGTCTCGTTTGTGTTTGCTGGACTGAAATTGGTTCATTAGATCGGGATTCGTTGTGTGGCTGCTGAGTATCACTTCAAACGTATCGAGAGCGAGATACAAAGCTTGTCGGAGTGAACTAGCATCTGCTTGCTTAGATCGAAAAGATTCGGATTGAAGAGCCTGTTGGAACAACTCGATGAGTTGGTATTTGATGCGTCTTTTCGGTGCATCATTTTCGCTACCTAGCAGGAATGCTTGGCGATATTGGATGTAATCTGCCAACGTTTCGTAAATTGCGGATAGACACACACGCAGCGCATAGTGCTTCCATAACGCAAACCAAAGCCAACTAAACAGCGCAAAAGTAAGAGGCCCGAGTACCAACATAGGGTACAAGCTTAGTGCTGAATTGGAATTATGAAGTGAGAGGGTGACGACGGCTATTAATAGGCTCGACATGCCTAGTCGCCCCCAAAATGGCCCATTGACTGCAGCGCTAGCAAGTACGGCACCAAGTACCCCAAAGGTTATCCATAAAGGCAGTCCACTAATAAGTAGTAGGTAACTTATGGCTTGAGTGGCTCCCCAAGTGGTGGCGGTAATAGCAAAGCGCGTCCACCGCCTAGGGCCTGCAGCGTCAAGCCCGCTAATTAAGGCGGCTGGCATTGTCATCAGCGCAGTCATGGCGATAGCGGGTTGGTTGAACAACACGCCTAAACCGAGAAATAGTACAATGGCGCTGGTGGCACGAAGCCCCAAATTGATGGCTGGGTCGTACCAGATCTTACGTAGAATGGCAGGGGAAAACGTCATGTGGATACCTTGTTTTTTACTTGTTAGATGGACCAACTTTAGAAAAGAATCCAATCATTTAGTGGCACTCTGTAACTATAGAGTGCCACGAATAAAATTTGAATATATCAAGATGCTTGGGATTGACCTACTCGTTGGATCTCTGGTCTGAACGGTATCTATGAGCTCGACAAAAACTACATTGATTCAGTTTCTATAATTTCATTCATTAAACGATCAATTTGGAACACGACTTGGATACTTGCGTCTTCCATAGCTTTAACTGATTTAATTGTTCCTTCAATGTCCTCAGATGCTGCTTGATTCATTGCTTTACGACCATTGTCATGCACCTGTTTATGAGGTTCTTCAAGCAATTGATAACTTCTCAGGTGGTTGTAAGCCTTGCCATCACCACGATAATACCACTGACCTAAACGACACTCTGAGTGAGTGTTGATCGTTTCACTAAAGGCACCGCTTTGGAGTAAACGATAGGTGTTATTTTTCCAAATGGCGTGATCGAGCTTCACCGAATCCAAGAAAGCGCGAGTGGAAGCAATATGAATAACTTGCTTCATGTTTTCTGACTTCACGACGACTTCATTAACAATTGAGCTAATTTGTGCAGAAGATGCTGAAACTTCTTCTGCACAAACTTGGTTTTCACCGATAGAGGTTTTAATCGCATTTACTTGAGTCAAAACTTGTTTCACCAATGAATCAATTTTTTCACTGGCTTCGCTGGCTTTACCTGCAAGGGTTCTTACTTCATCGGCGACGACAGCGAACCCGCGTCCAGCCTCACCCGCGCGAGCGGCCTCGATAGCAGCATTTAGTGCCAGTAAGTTCGTTTGGTCAGAAATCTCTTGAATAGTTGATACAAGGTTAGAAATAGCACCAGCCGTATGATCCAATATATCCACAGATTGAATGCTTTGAGACGCCTGATCGCTGATCTTGATTGCTCGGTTGTCTAGGCGAACCAATGCTTGATGTGTTTGTTTAAACATATCATCTAGCTGTTGAAGCTCTTGGTTTTCATGAGCCATAGATTTAGCACTTTCAACCATCTCTTTTTGAATGGTTTTGAGCATATCTCCACCTTTCAAGCAATTAGACATCATTTCACTGCTGTTACGATGTTGTTGATGTGTCGATTGAGCAAGGTTTTGCGACTTATTTAATTCCATTTCGAGAGCATTAATATCAGATTGATGCTTCTTTTTTAGTTCGGCTAGTTGTTTTTTTAGTAATTGGTTTTCTAGTTTTATTTGTTTTATTCCAAACATAAAATACCTATATGTATAGAGCGAAAAGCTATTCAAGGGGCTGATAATGAAGCTCGGGGTTGATAACGTATTGGTTTTAAAGGTAATAATTACTGGTTGGATTGTAACAAAATATTATTAGGTTGTTAGCCTTATTATCTTGGCTAGGTTGATTAATGACTAGTAAATCACTTTTTTGTTTGGGTATTTAGTTTTTTATCTATTTTTTACCAGCTTTCATAATACTGTTTAATAGGTGGTTTTATGTTGATTAACATTATTAATGTTAAGTCTTAATTATCGTTTAAATTAGAACGCACTAATGCAAGAGGTAGGGTTGTTTTTTGAACAAATTTTCACTTAATACTCTTTAGAATGAATTCTTATTAAGTTGGTTGTCATTATTAATTTTTCTAATATTCAGATTGCAATAGGCTTGCTAATGAATAAATAAAACCTTAACATTCACATTTGTTATTACTCGCTTATATAATATTTTATTTATCAATAATTAAATGTTAGAACCATTTAATTATTGTGGATATAAGCATTCTATAGTGACGGGAAATACTTCGTATATGGGACGTCATGCACTCAATAGTAGATATGGTCATAGCTAAAAATATCTCATATCGAACTTTAATGGATTAAAAAAATGAAAATAAAGACATTGGCTTTAGCGGCTATACTCGCTTTGAATTCTCAACCTGCCTTGAGTTATAGCACCGAGAGGTGGATGGAGGATCTTTTCAGTAACACAAGGCGAGATACTCCGCTTAACAATATTATTATTCCGGGGAGCCACGATAGCGGTGCTTACGACGCGCAAAACTATAGTAAAAAGGCAGCCGGCGTTAATTTCCCACTTTCGAAACTAAGAGACTGGTCTGAGACACAAGATTTGAGTGTAAGAAAGCAGTTGAATGCCGGTACACGCTTTTTAGATTTGAGAATATATGAAGACCGAGGGGAGTATTACTTTGCTCACTCGCTTATTTACGGAAAAATCGACAACATTTTAAATGAGGTAAGCCAGTTCTTAGATGAAAACCGAGGCGAAATCGTCATCATAAAGTCTACATTTGTCCGTAATGTAACTAACACTGATAATTTTTATCAATCCTTGTGTACTAACAACTCCATCTCAAAGCATCTAATAACAAATGAGTTAAAACCAACATCTAAATACAAAGATCTCATTAAAGCCGGAAACTTAATTATTATACCTGATAAAGGTGTGTCTGGATGTGGGGCCAGTTTTTGGCCGCGCCAACGTCTAAATAGCTATTACAAAGAGGACATCTATCAAAACCCTAATAAAATAGGAAATTGGATTTCGTCGGAGTTAGCTAAGAGTCGAAGCGCAAACAACAATCGACTATATACGGAGCAGCACATTGTTACTCCCACTGCGGAGGTAATTCTCAAAGGTGTGGCTGAAACCCTGGCCAGTACAGCATTATGTACCTTAAGTATTAATCTATTTTGCAAAAACGTGACGGGCTTTTCGACAAACTTGAAAGAGTATGATGCTAAAACTGCGAAACATAACTCCATCGGTTGGCTTTACAACCATTACCACAAGGGAAGCCGTTCGAACATTGTTTTACGAGATTTCGTTTCTGAAGGTAAAAACAGGAAAATTATTGATTTTAATTTGAATAACCGAGATGTCATGGTTCGTGGTCGAGCTGAAAAGGACGATTCATTTGGCAAGGTATTCTCTAGTGGTGATTACAACGGAGATGGCGTGGCTGATTTGCTTGTTGGTTACCCGACTGAGGATATCAATGGTGATAATGATGCCGGCGCAGTGACGGTGGTTTACGGAGGTGATTCACTTCCTTCAAAAGGCTTGAGTATGTTGAGTTCCCGAGGTTTTCACCAAGACTCTAGCGGATTGTCTGGCATGTTTACTGAAGGCGGTGACCTGTTTGGTTCTGCGTTAGCGAGCGGTGATTTTAACAATGATGGTTTTGATGATGTTGCCATTGGGTCCCCAAATGAAGATATCGATGGGAAATCTAATGTTGGTATGGTCACTGTGCTGTATGGAGGTAACAAAGGACTCACTACTTCAGGCTATCAATTATTAAAAGAAGCCAATATTAGTAAGGGCAAGCAAGAAAAAGAAGACAAGTTTGGCTTCGCATTAGCCAGCCACGACTTCGATGGGGATGGTTATGATGATCTAGCCATCGGTTCTCCATATGAAGATATCGGCTCTAAAGATAATGCAGGCGTAGTCTATGTGAGCTATGGCACCAGCAATGGGCTAAGTAAGAAGCGTATTAGTAGGTTCCATCAAAATAACTCCGGCTTAGAGCGCATGGCAGCAGAGAAAGATGACCGTTTTGGACATGAGTTAGCGGCTGGAGACTTTAACGGCGATGGGCTAGGCGATTTAGCGGTTGGCGCGCCATATGAAGATTTAGGTGATGGTGATGATGAAGGGATGGTTGTTGTGCTCTTTGGCACCACCCAAGGTCTTCGTACGATGGAGTATCGTTTTTACCATGGTGATAGAAGTGGTTTTGCTGGCAGTGCTGAAAAGAACGACCATTTTGGCTACACGCTAGCAGCTGGTGATTTTAATAATGACGGCTTTGATGAGCTCGTTATTGGTGTTCCATACGAGGATTTGGGCTCTGGCGGAAACAATAATGACGGAAATGTTTTCGTGCTCAGAGGTACAAGCAGTGGCCCTTCAAGAAATAGCATTCGTGAGATTCATCAAGACAAGTCTGGTGTGCATGGCTCCGCTGAAAAAGATGATAAATTTGGTTTCGCACTAACGACTGGAGACTTTGATGGTGATGGTTATCAAGACTTAGCTATTGGTTCACCAACGGAAGACTTGGCGGGCAAGGACAATGGAGGCAAAGTGGATGTATTCTTTGGTTCTGGTAACGGCTTACGATTAAGCGGAAGCCGTGAATACAATCAAAATAAAAACAATATCACTGGTAGCGTCGAAAAGGACGACAAGTTTGGCTACAGCTTGATGGCTGGAGATTTTGATGGTGATGACAAGGACGATCTCGTCATAGGTGTTCCATTTGAAGACCTAGGCAGTGGCGGTAACAACAATGATGGTACCGTTCATGTGTTATACGGTGACTCTGATAGAGACTTAAACGGTAGAGAGCAAGAAGTTAGACAAGGGACGCGATAGTTACAAGGGACGGTATAGTTACAAGGGACGCTATAGCTACGAAGGCCCTCCTTTCAATAGGAGGGCCTGCATAAATGTTGGAGGTCATTCTATGACTAATAGAACGACTTCTCTATGCGATGTGTTTTAGCACCTACAATTCAGCCCCTATAACCATATTCTTTTTATTTTATGTGGCCATGGAATGACGACATAATCTTACCTGATTTTTTATATAAAACTCCTAAAATGCATGTTTGAAGATAATTAGAAAATTTATAGACATTTAATGTGTAATCCCTTTTTATATTCTTCTAATAAACTAGTTTCTAATTAAGTTGATCTCTAAATTAGTTGTATTCTAATTTTACTATTCCTAATTTACCAAAACCTTAAATAATTAAAGTTATTTAAAAAAACATATAATGTAAGTTATCATCAATATCCCAATTAAAATATCAATAAGGAAATAGCTTGTGTTATTAAGTAGTTCACATAGAGATGTGGATATTAAAGAAATTGAAGGTATATGCTCAAATAGTGATAGCAACCTAGAAAAAATACAAAAAATGTCTCAAATTCTAGAGGTTGTTAACAAGGAACTTGCTGAGTATGAAACTCTTTCTTTAAAGGATTACAAGGCTATCGATGATAAGTACTACGTAAGGCACTATATAGTCAGTAAGATCAACGACCTAAACAGCTTGATTTTCATACAGAACTTGAAAATAAGTGTGATGAACACGATCAGCTATCGTTATAAAAGTGATGAAAAATCTAGAAACCTCGCTGTGAAATCAAGTATTGCGAGAACAATGATTTATATCGAAGATCTTATCGAGCGTCGTAATGATGGCTTGTTAGGGGAGTCATTGAACAGTGCAATCACAAGTTTAAAGTACGATGAGAACAGTTTGTATTTTAGGCTAGAAAGCGCTTTGATCTACACGTTTCTTAAAGCAGAAAAGTCGCAAGTACTGTTCGCTATTAGCAGCACTGGCTTCAAAGAGGAGATAAAGCTCATTCCGGAATCGGGTGCTAAAATCTCAGAGAAAAAAGTAAACGGCATCGTACAAAGAGCGTTAAGCGGAAATATTCACGATAGTTTAGATGAATTTAATATAACTAAAGTGCTTAATGATGCTACGAGAGAAATAGAGATTTATCATGCTTTCTCTCAAGGTGATGATAAAGCTGCTTTCCGTTTAGCTTTGGCGAAAATGGCAGCAATATCTGATGAGATGAACACTTCGTTGGATTATTTTGACGAAACCTTCGACCAAATTTTATTAAAGAATAATATTCCTAAGAAGGTACTGATCCGAGATAAGTCTAGGAATGGTCTAGAGTTTCAGGTAATGGATACCATGGCGTTATTTTACAGTGACGCTATTACGCTAGAAGATATTATTGTTTATGAAAAGCCTACAGTAATAGAACGATTTAATGATGTTATTAATTTAATCAGTGTACTTTCTGAAGTCATGGATCTGGAAGGGGATGATAGTCAATCGACTCTAGCTATTGAAAAGATAGTAGGCAGAGAAAATTTCGACTCGGACAGTCAATATTATGCGCAGTTTGTCGATTATAAAAACTCTGATATCGAGCAAGATTTGAACACTCTGATTCGTGATCAATCAATCTATCAAAGTGACTTGAATAGCAATGTCAGCATCATTTCATCCGCAGATATCATATTGCCTTTCTACAGTAAGAATGCGATCAAAAATATTCTTGATGACTATGTGGTCGGCAAAGCAGAGGGTATTGCTGAAGCGTATCGATTGGTAGAAGAGAAATTTCCTAACTGTGATGATTCAGTGAAGGTTTTTATTGCTCTATTTGCTAATTTGTTTATGTCTGCACCGACGACAGAGGCTATCACTTTAGCGATAAAACCAGCGGTGCTGATGCTACAAACTCATCTAGGCATGAGTGGCAGAGTGGTTCTCGTGAAAGATAGTAACCATCGCCACTTCTTAGTCAGCACATTTGCATTCCATCACCGAGTGACTTACCTAGGTGGGGCCGATAACGAGCTTGTTACTCAGTTGATTGAAGTGTTACCTAAACCGGATGAGAACTGGAAAGATGTATCTTACGAAGCGTTAAACGCTATCTTTTTAAAATTGAACATTCCAACAGGTTTTGACGACACTCAGGAGCAACCTAAACCTTTCTTATTGCGCAATCATAGATTTGATAACTTTATGTGGGACGCAGTACAAGAGACGACGCTCCTTAAGTTTAACCTGATTGCTCAGTCGTTTAAAAAGGTTGGCACCAAAAAACAGTTCCAAGAGAATTATCTTTTGAAAGATCTGGTTGCGAATGAATTTAAGTTATCTCTGAGCGACAAATTGGTCGAAATGAAGGAAGTTCTGTTTACTGAAAGCTCAATGGAAGCCGCATTAAACAACAAGGTTCCGTTCTTACAAGTCGCGCAGAAGATGATAAATGATCCTGATTATGAGGTAGATATTCAAGATGTTGAATCGATTTTGCTTGATTCAATTGTACTTCTAGCAGACATCATTCCCATTTTTTCCCCGATCGCTAAGGCGTTGGATGTTAATCTCTCTGTTATTGTAAATGCTTGTGTAGTGAAAAATATCAGAGTGATTCGTTTATCTAAAACGGCCTTCATGAGAAGCGTTGTTAACGATATCTCTGACGAATTTATACGTCGTTCTAAATTTATATCGAGCGATGCCATCGGCGATCTAAAAAATAAGATAAGAGCGATTAAAAAGTACAAGTTCATGAAAGAAACCAGTGAACGTTTAGAAACCATCAAAACGATGGGCTTAAGTGGTGGGGCGGGCAGCTTTAAAGTGAATAGTGCTTACGGTGCCTCTTCTGGAAACGTTGTACTTGAAACGTTTGACTGGTGTTTTAATGGAAAAGGACCCGTTGGGAAAGTTGTATCGGACAATAAGATTCCATTGCCAGCTCAGCCTGAAGTTTTTCAATCTATCATCGATGAAAAGGTTTCTATAGTAAGGCAGGCGGATGAACCGATTTTGATTTCTGGTTGGCGTTCCCCACAAACTGGCCGCATTCATATTCTGGATGGACAGCACAGGTTTATTGCCGCGGCGAAGCTGGGGATTCCCGTTGAAGTAAAAATCAAAAAGTTCGGTACTGTACCAACCCAGGTAGACTGGAGTGGCACGAAGTTTAGCCAATCTACCCCTGCAAAGCACAAGATAAAAGGTGTTCAGAAGCCGATATTCAAAAAAACTGTCGTTCAAAAGGCTACTAACACCAAGGGGAAAGTTGAGAACATCCACATTCACCCCGAGCTTAGAATTGGTTCGATTGGCCGACCTAATAAAAACTATTCTACTGGCGCGCAGCTGATGACGTTTTGTGAGAACCTGAAACGTAACAATGTCGCGGCATTGATCTCCCTTGATTCTGGGATGTCGGCAAGAGAGATCGTATCGCTAACCAAGCAATTAGCGAGTCACAATATCGAGTATATCTCTAACAAGACGACGTATATCAAGGACTTCTTTTCTATCAAAGCCCTTACACAGCCTTCAAGTGAAGATATCGATGGTCTAGCGAATCGGGTTCTGGACTTATTGAGTACACGCGAAGGGAATGTGTTAGTCCATTGTGCGTTAGGTGATGGTCGCTCTGGTATGGTTAAGTCTGCAGTGATAATGAAACAAATGTTCAACGAGAGCCGTTTAGATTTAAGCAATGTGCTCGAGGGGACTAAGGCTTACGTCAAACCGTCCATCGAATCCGAACAAGCCGTTTTATCATATTTAGATGTGAAAAATAGCATTGATACGATTCGTAAAACTCATCCCAAAGCACTCGAGCGCTCTGATGATATAGAGGTTTTAAATCAATACCTTGAATATCTTCAAAATCAGAGTGCAACTGCATAATTGATCTCGTACTCGTGTCCTCAGTGACACTGAGCTATTAGGTTACACTGCCTCCTCTGAACAAGTAATCGAGTGGGGCAGTGGTTAAATCAATCCGGGTAAAATCAATAGGGCTTAGAGCTGCTCTATATTAAGTGCCTTCGCTTTTTCAGCTCACGCTTTTTGATGGGTGGTATTGGTCATCATGGCTATAAGTCTTGCAACTTTTTTACGCATGTCACGCCTATCTACAATCATGTCTAAAGCACCATGTTCGAGTAAGAATTCACTCTGTTGAAAACCGTCAGGTAGCTTTTCCCGTACCGTTTGTTCAATGACTCTTCGGCCCGCGAAACCGATTCTCGCTTTAGGCTCACCGATATTGATATCACCCAGCATTGCTAAACTGGCTGAGACACCGCCAAAGGTTTGGTCTGTTAGTACCGAGATATAGGGCAGTTTAGCTTCAGACAATCGTTTGAGCGCAGCGCTGGTTTTCGCCATTTGCATCAATGCCATGAGTGATTCTTGCATGCGCGCGCCCCCGCACGCTGAAAAACATACCAGTGCGCAGTTTGATTCAATTGCTTTATTGACTGCATCGACAAATCGAGCGCCTACAACGGATCCCATTGACCCTGCCATAAAAGCAAATTCGAAAGCACATGCGACAACTGGCATTCCAAGTATCTCGCCCTTCATCACGACCAGTGCATCTTCCTCACCTGTACTTTTTTGTGCAGAGGCCAGTCGCTCGGTATAGCGTTTGTTGTCTTTAAAGCTGAGTAGATCTTTTGGTTGGTGTTGATCACCTAACTCCGTACGTTCGCTGTTATCGAGAAATGTTTCTAAACGAAGACGTGCTGTCATGCGCATATGATGTCCACATTTTGGACACACCTGTAGGTTTTCCTTGAGTGCGATATGGTACAAGGTTTGAGTACAAGAAGGGCAGTTGATCCAGACACCTTCTGGGACTGACGCTTTACGATTACTTTTTAAGTTATTCTTATTCAATAGTTTTTCTAGCCAGCTCATGGATAACCTTTATTCCCATCGTTCGAGTGATGAATATTGTATAAGCCTGATTTTGGTAATAAAGTGGCAATATTTGGCTTTATAATCCAATAATATGGGATTATCTGTGAGGGGATATGCTGGATAAGATTGATCAGCAATGGCTAAAGAGTTTTCATTGTGTTTATGAGAATAATAGCTTCAAAAGAGCGGCAGAGTTTCTGTGTTTACCGACTTCAAATGTTAGCCGACATATTGCGTTGTTAGAGCAACAACTAGACGTAAGACTGTTTGTGAGAAGCACGCGTCGTATTGCTCCAACGGAAGCTGGAGAGCATCTTTATCAGCGCACGCAGCCCTTGTTGGATAAACTCAACCAGGCGATAGAAGAGGTCACACAACACTCTCAAGAGGTGCAGGGGCAGTTAAACATCTTAATGCCGGACTCTGCCGAATTAGCTCAAGCTGTTATTTCCTTTTGCAACCAGTACCCATCCATATCACTGTGTTGTGATACCAGCATCAGTCCAAAAGAGGACCTGATCGACGGCTTTGACGTTATTGTCAGTTTTCATCGAGGAAAGTTAGAAGACAACAGCTGGATCGCCAAAGAAATCCAACGTTGGCCGAGTGTAGTCGTTGCTTCACCTAAACTTCTTCAAACCTGCTCAAAACCGTTTCAGATTACAGATCTAAAACACGTGCCCTGTATCAGTAGCTTTACCGCATTGAACGGAACGCCTTGGGTATTTATAGACGATCATGGTGAATGGGTAACACAGCGAGTCAAATCATCATTTAAGGTCAACAGTGGTCAGCTTGCTAAAGCTGGAGCATTGGCCGGTTTAGGCTTTGCGATACTACCAGCTGAGCTTTGTCGTGAAGAGGTTGAAGCTGGTGAATTAGAAATCGTGGAGCTCGAATATCAGCCCGCAGACTTAGTCCTGTATGCGTTTTATGCCTCAAGAAAACATATTGCGAAGAGGGTTCCTGCTTTTATCGAGCACTTGCAGCACCATGCAAAATAAATCAGTAGGTCATTTAAACACCCCCTTGTCTAGGGGCGTAATAACGGGTACTGAAAAGCTACCCCCCAGTATCGCTAAAGTGCTACATTACAAGTTAACCGCTTGTTTTTAATTACCTTGAGTACCTACGTTATGTCACATACAGCCAAAGATCAGAAAAAACTAAAGGCCCGAGTTAGTAAAATACAAGGTCAGGTCAATGGTTTAAAAAAGATGCTCGATAACGACGAGCAACAGTGCCAAGACGTACTGCAGCAAATAGCAGCGATTCGTGGCGCAGTGAATGGCTTGATGAGAGAGGTCATTAAAGGTCACCTTCTAGAGCATGTGGTACTGGAAGATGACAAAGTTCAGCGTGAAGAAGATATGGAAGTGGTACTGAAAGTATTGGATTCATACATCAAATAGCGCTTGCTTTAGCGGTTCATTTGAGCCTTTCTTTTTACTAGTTCTTTCTTGAGAACATTAACAGCGTAAGGCTTCATTGATTTCCAGGCCTTACACTCTTCTCGTGTTCTACCACAGCCTAAACACCACCCTTTGTCGTGTGAAAAATCGCACATATCAATACAAGGGCTTTTCTGTTTTTTCATATTAGAGCCTATCTAGTACTTTCTCTACACTGGCTTCAAGTGAGCGCAGCCGGTTGAATTCTTCGAACAAACGCTGTTCTAGGTTTTTAAAGTTTAGGGGGAGGGTTCTCTGGCAAATCCCGTAACTGTTATCTTGGGTTTTATAGCCTTTCCAACTTTCAATGCGAGCTTTCTCTAGTGCTTTAAACTGGCGTATAAATTCTGCTTGGGAAGGGCAGTCTTCTTCCGCATGCATGCAAACAGGAAAGGCCTTTTGCTTAATTTGAGGCCCTTCGATAAAGGTCTCAAAGTGGATACCGCCCTGTTTTTGGTTGAACCAAGTCTCTTTATATAACTGAAGGTACTCGCCACGGTTATAGATCTCCCAACCATCCTCGAACCAGTTTGCTTTTCTTAGCATCTTCTCTAGGTTGCGGAAAACACCTTTAACATCTTTCATATGGAAACTCTTAAGCCGTGGTTTGTGAGATAGTGTGTTAAAAAAACTATACTCCCCCTGAGTATAAAATACTACCCCCTAGTATATGTGGTTATTGTATATCACCGAATCTTAGAGCCTATCTCAGCGTGTCAGAATAGGAATTGGCTTGTTTTGAAAGGACACTGATGCACCCTGACCCAGCAGTATTCCCCATGTGATTCAAGGCCCTCATGTATGGGGTATTTACGCATTAAAACTGACAAGTTGATGTTTAACGAGGGTACATTTCAGTTATGTAGGCCGCATAAAACAAGGGAGGCGAGATTAATCGGTTCTATCCTCGTTAATTTTCAGGAAAATAGCCGCCCGATGATTAATGTCGGTAGTGAACACGAGGTTTCAGGTATGGCAAAGAAAATTATATTTATCCACGGTCGGGGGCAAAAGCCTGACAGGGAGTCGCTTCAATCATTGTGGTACGATGCTATCGAACATGGATTACAGCGTGACTGTAAAGGTTCTGATTCACTCCAAGCTTTCCAGAATATCGAGAAGCGTTTCGTGTATTTTGGCGACTTATCAAACACATTATTGAACAAGCCAACTGAAGAGCCGCTCGTCCGACAACAGGCTTTGATCGATCTCAAAGGGTACAAGTCCCACCAGTTTAATAAGAAAACGTATGGTGAAGTTTCAAAGGCCGGGTATCTGCAAGAGGCGCTCGCGGATACTTTTTCTTCTGTGCTTAGTCGTTTGAAAATGGCAGAGCCACTTATAGCATTAGTTGCGCCCGACATGACTCATTATTGGTATGAAGACTCTTACTTTGGTAGCGACGTAAGGTATCGATTAATGGTGGAGCTGAGAGAGGCGTTAGATAACCAAGATGAGGTGATGATCGTCGCACATAGCCTTGGCACAATGATCAGTTATGACGTGTTATGGAAACTCTCCCATTACAGTGAGTACCGAAACGCTTACGGCGCTAAAAAGAAGATCGATCTTCTGGTTACGTTAGGTTCACCATTGGGCGACGAGAGTGTAAAAGAGCGCTTGAAAGGGAGCCGTTTAGAGGGCATGAAAAAGTACCCTTTAAATATTCATAGGTGGGTGAACTTGTCGGCTGAAGATGACTTTATCTCTCACGACAGCAAAATCAAAAATGACTTTCAAGAGATGCTCAAACTGGATTTGATTGCTGGTGGAATGAAAGACATTTATCCAATTTACAATCTCAATGTGTGTGACGGGCAAAGTAACCCGCACGCTTCTATTGGTTATCTCATAAACCCCAAATTCATCTCCGTGTTAGATGAATGGCTTACCAGTTAGTTGTAGCGCGTAAGTTCAAACGCACATATTCAAAGGTAGATAACCAGATAATCAAATGAGTACTGTGATACGGAGAGCTTGCTTAATCCAATCTTATCACTGCGATTGTACTCCTCAATCGAGTGGTCGAACCCATAAGCTGTAGAAGGTGCCATATACTGGGTCATGCCTTGTTGTGTCGTTGTTATTTGATCATGCCCATGACCACAAATCACCTCTCGTACTCCATATTTCTGAAGCACCTTCATCATGTAAAAATCGTTCTCAAGACGGATTGCTTTCATCCAATCGGCACCGACAGGGATGATAGGGTGGTGAATAACAAGGATAGGGTGGCTTGCTTTTCTCAGTTGCTTCTTTAACTGGGCCAGGCCACGATTATTGATACGTCCTGAACCGAGCGGGTGAACGCTGCCTTTGGGTTTGAAACTCGAATCGAGAAATAGAAATTCACGCCCACAAACGTTGGCTCTATCGGTCACGCAGATCGTCGATCCTTTTAACTCTTTACGCATCAAGGAAGAGTCGTCATGGTTGCCTGCAATCGCGTAAATAGATTGTTTGCTAATGTGTTGCCTAATGAACGCCTCTAATCGAATGTAGTCTCCCAGTTTGGGGTTACAACAAATATCACCGGTAAGAAAAATGGTCTCACACTTCGTGTCTTTGTTGACGTATTCCAGTGCTTTTCGCAGGTTTTCATAGCTGGATTCATCTGAAAGGTGGCAATCACTGATTTGGTAAATGGTGTTCATTATTGGCGTCCGGTCATTTCAATTCTTGAGTGAGATAATCAAGCAGCGCTTTTATTTTAGGTGTTCACCTTTATGGTTCAGCCAGAGCGTATATCGCTCTACGGGTTTAAATGGCCAATCATACAAGATACTAATTAGCTTACCATTTTCTACAAATTGTTCAGCTATGTTATCCGGTCACTCTTTGCTCCCAAGCTCCTGGATCGCCATGCGTCCGTTAGTTTTAATTAGTACAAAAATGCCTGCTGTATGAGCAGGCATAGTGTGAGGTAGGTTTAAGAGAACGGCTCCCATAAACTAGTGGAGGAAAGCATTCAACCTTAGTGGCTTAAAGAAGCGAACCCAGTAGGAGATATAAAGCCATGATTAGTTCTTTGCTCAACCGTCTTTAAAATTGGGTTGATGTAAAACTCTACGATCTCGTCACTGTGGACTTGATTCATGTACAGCATGACCGTTTGATCAGATTGTACGACAGCGCCATCGATAGCGGTTAATTTATCAACGTCTGGTGCGTAAAAATCCTTGTTAAGCTCTATACCGGTATCAAAGTCGTAGAATGTTTCAGTCTCAGTATCAAATGCCGATACTTTGACTGTTACCCCTTCCTTAACCCAAGATTCATTGTAATCGACGCAAAACAGGGTATGTTGCGAGGCTCTCAACGCATCGAATGAAGAGTAGGGGCGACTTCTCTCTATAAGCTCACTTTCCCCAACGTAATCGTAGCTATTCTCATTGAGCTTATTAACGACACAACCAATATTCATATCGTAACCATTAATTTGTGGGCTGCGTTTGCTAGTGTTAACTGTGTTGCCTATAGAACTCGTAATATCGTATTGGCTTATCGTCGAGACTAACTTGTCTCCCTCTGGTTTAACAAATGAAAAGTAGTTTCGCTCTGCATGGTCGATCCCTGCTAGCTTGCCATCAACCACTCTGAAGGAATCATAACGCGAATGAGTATCGTGATAGTCTAGTTCCTGATATTCATCTGAATTTTTAATATAGGCATAGTGATTAAAATTTATTGCATGATTTGTAGATGTATGTGGATCTTGATAGTTGACAAGAATGTTACCTTGTGCATCTATCTGCATGTCTCGCTCATCGGCACGCGCATGACTCTTTAACGTCTTGAAGACAAAGGCATTGTTTTCTAGTACCGCTTTGAAGATTCCATATGTATGCCAATGAACGTCGTCTGTAATGTCAAAGCTATATAGTGTCGTATTTGGTATTAAATCACCTTGTTTCTGTTGGCTAAGAAATGGACTCTCGTTGGCTAACTGGGCGTCAAATTCCGATACATTACCATCAATCACGATGGGATAGAGCTGACCACTTTGTTTGTCCATGATGACAGGGTAATTGCCATGATACGTTTGACCATTCCAAGCAACCGTTGAGTTGTTCATATTGAACATGGTGTACTTTTGGTTGATATCGAAGACACGTGTAACCGTGGGCATTACGGGGGGATCACATTGTTCGCATGGCTGGAAGGCAACTTCGAATATGTGGTCGTCACCTTGTGAATTTTTGTATGCCATCATATTTAATGCCGTATTGCTTGCGGGCTCAATGTAAAAATTAGAAGGCTCAATTGTCTGAAAGTTGGTTTGGGGAATACTCAGTGATTTGAGGGCCGGAAGCTTAACGAGCGGTGCCGGATCAATTGAGCCATTACCGTTTGAGCCTCCTCCATTCGAGCCACCGCCGCTTGAGCCACCACCGCACCCAGTAAGGGCTATAGCAAGCATTGCTGCGATTGAAATAGTGTGTTTCTTAATGTTCTTGTTTTGCATGAGCTGACCTGTGTTCTTGATTGTGTGATTGATATTTCTTTCTAACTCAACCGTCACTTTATTTTTATCTGAAACCAACATTGGAATCAGGTGTTTTGTTGCGAGCGGTCAATGATTCTGAGCAGAATAATTGTGTATTCAAATCTTGGGATGAATACGAGTAAGTTAGGACGCTTTGTTTAAATACCTTTGTCGACTTGTTAAAGAGTTGCGCGATTATAGTTATTTTTATTGTATTGTCAGCTGTGCAAACTAATGTTTTATAAATGGTTGGTTAAATGACGATTTTAGGTAACGGGCAGCATATCTGTAATATATATCCCCACCTAAGATTGATTATTCTGAGGTATTTGGTCAGTCATTTGTCGCTTGTTATTTTTTGACGCAATATAGGCGATTATTTTTAAATTAAATAATCCTTTTTTAATTTAAGGTTATTATTAGTACTTGCCGCGTGGGGTAGGGAGGAAAGATAAGGTGTGATTTAGCGTTATCAATCGGAGGAGCTTATTGTAAGGGTTAGATGTAAGTTGTCGCTGAATTTACAATGAGTAATGCGAGAGTGGAACGTGGCTTTGGAACACTTATTTTTCTTTTTAAATAAAACACGTCATTAGTATCAGATTTAATTTAAAAAGAGAATATAAGTGTTGTACTGGAAAACTGTGTTTATTAATACGCTAAATTTAATTGACTAAGTGACTTCTTAAATACTAAAGAATATTGCCATTACCCAATGGATCTAATGAAGCTGCCGCGTGAGTTGTTATTGAGAGCAGTAGAAAAAATATTGTCCATTTTAACATGATAGGTCCTAATTTTGTGTGTGAGGTAATAGGGTATGAGATAACTTGATGGTGTGTAAAGTATTAATATATAAGAGTTTTTATTGATAAATTCGTCGAGTTAGTTCGGTGTAAGTACGTGCGAAGACATGAAAATGGCCTAAGGCTTTAATTAAAAAAAGGCCACCCCGAAGGATGGCAAATACAAACGAGAAGAATCATTACAAATGAAAAGCCCTTATTTCATAGTAAAGATATTCTACAAGGTTATGCAGACGGTTGAATATGAACATTATGTTGTAGATGTTGCAAATTTGTAATTGGGAAAGTGTGATATTTGAACGGGAAATACCCGATATATGCACATTTTGTTTGATCTAGCGCTGATATTTTCCGCACCCAGAGTGTCAATGAACAGGCAAATTAATCGAAGCAATGCTCACGAGTAGGGAATGCCCCATTTCTCACTTCTTGTTCATATTCACTAAATGATGTTTTGATTAGTTGGCTTAGGTCGATGTATTTTTTGACAAACTTAGGTGTATATTCAGTGAATAAACCAAGCATGTCTTCGGTCACTAACACTTGACCATCACATTCGGGTGAAGCTCCGATACCAATAGTCGGGATCGATACAGATCGGGTGATTTCTCGAGCTGTGAGCGCATCGACGCCTTCAACAAGTAATGAAAATGCTCCAATTTTTTCGAGTTTTCGTGCTGTAATGATAAAAGGGAAAAGTGTTAGCGGGACTTCTTCCGAGCTTGGTTATGACTCCCCATCATCATTTATTTATATGTTTAAGATGATGACAGGAAGAAGCCCGGCGAGATTTATTGAGTTACTTAAAGGTTGATGCATCTTTTACAAGCTGAGAGCAATAGACAAATACTCTCAGCTTGCTTTGTTTAGCTATTCTCAATGGCTTATTTAGTTATTCAAAAACTCTTCAAGTGGAATTGGTTTAGCGAACAAGAAGCCCTGTAGGTAGTTGACGCCTCGTTCTTTTAAATAATCGGCTTGTTGCTCTGTTTCAACGCCTTCCGCGATAACATCTAGTGATAAGTCGTGCGACAAGGTGATCATGTTTTGAAGCAGGTGGCCTGTTATTGTGTCAACGCCAATGTCTCGGACAAAGGTTTGGTCAATCTTTAGGTAGTCGAGGTCTACTTTTTGTAAGTTAACCAAAGAGGAGTGGCCCGTACCAAAATCATCTATTGCTATCTTGCATCCGAGCGCCTTGATTTTCCCGAAAATATCATCCGTTAAATCGCAGTAGTTTAGTGCTTCTCTTTCTGTGAGTTCTAGAACTAGAGTAACGTCGTCACAGTCAATAATATCGATAAATTCCTGACACGCCTCCAGTAATGTGCCTTTTGAACAGTGCTGGGGTGAGATGTTTATACCCACATGGAAACCATTAGGTAGCTTGTCTATGAAAGGCTTAATTTGCATAGCAGTGAGCCGCATTAATTGATGTGTCATAGGTACAATAAGACCAGAGGTTTCAGCCTTAGGAATGAAAAGATCTGGTCTCACGACACCTTGTACTGGGTGTTTCCACCTCAATAGAATCTCTATGCCTTGTATTGCACGAGTTTCACTATTCACAATCGGCTGAGCGTACGGGACAAACTCTTTCCTCTCCATTGCTCGTTCGATTTCGAGGTATAGATTAGAGGGACGCCTTGATAGCCACACAAGATAAAGGGCAAACAGAGTTTGCAGCAGTATGATGGCTACAATGTGTTGCTTATCCTTGACCCAGAATGCCGTTAGCATATTAGGGTAAGCAAAACCTGCGTGTGCGCTATAAGGAAACTGTTTTGATGATACTTGATGCCAAGAGATGAGTTTTTCTACCGGGTTTGTTTTTACGGTCAACTCTTTACTATCAAGCCACTTATCACCGACTGCAATAAATGACCGTAACTTGCTGTCTGAAGTGAGCGACTCTCTCAGGTAAAGGCTATCAATTCCACTTAATGCCGCGTGATCATCCAACGTTGACCTCACCACGATAAGAGGGTGAGAAGTATCAACGTTACTTCCATTAAGCAGCAGTAATTGTCCTGAAGTGTATGCGGTAGGATCATACTTGTAATTGCTTTCACCCCAGATAGAGGTGCAGAAGATTACATTGTCTTTCGCTAGATTGGCACTTCGTACGTAAGGTATGGTTGCTACAAGATGTCTAAGGGCGAGGGCCTCGTCTTCACAGGTATTAGAGCTTTGCAATAGCTTTAAAGCACTCGTGTTGGTCTCCTTACCAAACTCAAGAATCTCATCTACTTCTTGAACAATATTCATTGCTTTCTGGTTTGCTTGCTCATCCAGTGAACGGCCAAAACTGAGATACAAAAAAGTGAGCGCCAAGACACTGGGAATAAAAGAAAGACATATTAGATATGTTGGGCTAGTTTTTTTGTTTGCAAACATAGAGAACCTAGTTTAGTTAATCATCTTATTATTGAACGAGTAGGGTATGGAATTAGATGCTAGTAACTCCAATGTTACATAGAGGATCAATATATAATTGTCAGTATAAGGTAGTATTTACCAAATTCACTGATGATTGCTTCTTTTTTCGCTTGTCATTCTCAATTTGACGAAAACATTGCTCAAGTGTGTGCATAAGGTTTAAGTACGCACAGCTTTATTTTAACTGGCGCGGTAAGTTGTTTACGTTAGCGTCTCTTCATCAAATCATCAGTATTAGGTTAGATTCTTTTCCCTTCGGATAATGGAACAATACATTTGAAATTAATCCTTTTAATCTTAAGGGTTAATTAATTGCCAGGGACACATTATTCAATGGTAAATGTCCATTTAATAGACTTTGCTGTACAAATAAACCCATTATATTTTTGTGTTCAGTGGATAAGAGGCGGCAATGATATCTTTTGATGAGTATTCGTTGAGGAGTAAGAAAGAGATCGGACTATTTTGGTGTGATTTAGGTCAATGGGGTAAGCGTAGTGCGATGGGAGTCAGCTTCTCAAAGGCAGGTAATACTAAGGCCTCAAATTTGTGAGGCCTTAGTACATTTTGTTAATTCGCTTTAGAAGCTTCGTGCTGTTCAATCATGAACGCGATTGCTTCATCGCTTAAACAAGATTTACTGACATATTGGCGCTGTTTTCCAATATGAAGGATAAAGCCGAGATCGGTCTGTTCAAGTTGGTCGATGTCACTCCAAGCGATAGTATTGGTGGCTTTGTGGTTTTTGTAACTCACCCCGCTAGCATCACCTTGAAAGACAATTTTGCTGCCTGCGCCTGAGCTGATTCTTTGTCGCCATAACCACCAGGTTCTTTTGCAGTACACACTGAATGCTTCAATCACACTCAAAACAATAAAGAACCAACCAACATAACCGTTAGGTAACAGTTCAAACTCCAGTAGAACCACGCCAAAAATAAGAAACAGTATTCCTTTTAAGTAGGCTTTTGGAAATTGAGTCGGAAGGCTAGTTTGATCATAACACTCCGCGAAAAACGTCTTGTCGAGTTTGTATTCTGTTGTGAAACCGGGTTCTTTAGACATGTGAGGCTACTTTAATGCTTCTTGTTAATGGGTTTTCTTTGAATTGGTATTTCATGCTGCGATCTCGCAACTTGGGTATTGTATCGCTTCTTATGGCTTATCTTTAGCTATTTTGGTTTTGTTTTGTAAGTCGATGATACTGACAAGGTCTATTTAGACTAACAGTCATGCATTGTTTGAATAAGGTTAACGGGTGTTTATGTCACTAAAATAAAAAGCCCCCTTGTTGAGAGGTCTTTAGTTTACGGTAATGGTGATTAACTTCTAATCGTAATAGAGCGCATCTATAACCGTTACATCGTAAACACTGGGGACATACCGCTGTCTTGCCCACTCATTAGCAACAAGCCAATTAAGACAAGCAAAACCCCACCAAATAGTTGTAAATAATGACCTGCGGCTTTCAGTGTCGCACTGTTACTCTTATTACCTGCAGCCAAATAGCGTTTTACCAAGTTCTTGCCTGTTAGTGTCATTATAGCAATCGTCGAGGTTGTGAAAGCAGTACCAATCGCCATGGCAAAAGCACTGACAACACCCATCCAATATAAACCAACCATGTTTGCGAAAAGCAGAACCATAATCGCGCCAGTACATGGTCTCACGCCTATCGTCACGATGATTCCCGCATATTCACGAAGTGTTGAAGCTTTGTTTATAGCGTCTGCATCGGCAACATGCTGGTGGCCGCATCCACAGTCTGCATGTGAATGATCTGCGTGAGCGTGTTCTGCCGGTTGTAATGCGTTAGATGGGGTCAACATCATTGAACCAGCTGGTACTGATGAGCGAAGCGCCATTGGTGATTGGACTGAAATTGGCGAAGACGTACCGGCAGCTAATGTGGTGATGGCTTTCACTTTCAGTTTTGGTTTACGGATTGAACGGTAGATGTTTCTGAGTGCTTTCCAGCAGATCAACGCACCGACCACTGCAACTAAAGCAAAACTTAATGAAACAAACATATTTGCTTTGTCATTCACCATTCGCATAGAAGCGCTAAAGCCCCACAGCAAAACGCTAACTAATAAGATCGCGACCAATGCTTGTAGGAATGCAGATACGATTGTAAGCACTAAGCTGGCTTTCGCTTTGGTTGGGTGAGTGGCTAAGTAGGTCGAAACGATGACCTTGCCGTGGCCCGGGCCAAGTGAATGAAGCATGCCGTAGATAAAGCTGAATCCGATAAGGTAACTGCCTGCCCCCCAAGGATTGGATTTAGCTTCATAGAGTAGGTCTGCGAGCTCGGAATTGATTTCTCTTTGCCATTGAATACTGGATATCACCAATGATGGCCACATTACCCACAGTTGGTATGCGCCTATAGCAACGAGTATTAAGGCAGTGGCACCTATCAGGTAGTATTTTGTTTGAATTTGATTTTTCAGCATGTAACAAAAACCTATATCAGAGTTCACTCTCATTTTGCATAGAGAGCCTTAATGAGTAGAAACGTGCGGTTGTAGTTAAGACGCGGGAATTGCGGCACAATGAAGCTCAACCGACTGAGTGAATAGCTGACCTAAGGTGTTGTCTGGGTCAGCATCGGCAGGCAAAGACATCGCATAGCTCATTTGCTCAGGAGTAGGATTTGGCTCAACGATCTCTAGTTGGCATTGCCTAGCGAGCGAATTAGATAAGGTGACATCATTATTTGAGATCCACGACATATCAACGAAGTAGCTAGGATCAAAAATCAACATGCGAAGGGAGTCGCGTGTGACAGGTTTAGGTTTTGAAAGTGGAAGGTCGAATGTGAGGACCATTTTGGCTTTATCACGTTCGAACTTCGCATGTTCAGCAACCTGATATTTGATTGGTTCTTTACCGTCGTAGAAATAAGTGAAGTAGTGTTCGTACATCATGTTTTCAATTACAGATGCTGCCAAGTCTTTGAACGTCTCCTTTTCTTTCTCTGGAGAAACGTCTTCACCATCCAGCATGTACATGGACGTCATGGCGTCAAAAGACCACTCCATTGACAAGCCGGTGATCATGCCACTTTCTCCCTCGATATGAGTTTTCATTTCGATCCAAGAATGGGGGTGTGCTTGTAGGTTCGGAGCAAAAATCAGTATTGCTAACCAAAATGGTAAACGCTTAATGGAGCGTAGGTGTGTTGAGAAGCGACGTACATATCGTGAAGAGAGGCAGCTGAGTACCTTGGTTAGAATAAATAGCTGTTTCATGAGACATAATAGTTATTTGATGTAATGTTATAATATAACAACTTGTAGTTTGGTTTACATCAAATTTGTGCCATGTTTTGTTTGAGCACTAGACGATAGCACTTCAAACCAGTCAAGCTGTGGAACTGGAACTGTTGATGTTTACCAGACAGGTAAGTATTACCGCAATGCCGACGAGTGACGAAGCAAGTCGAGGTACTATTTTTATGAGCCTCCCATACCCAAACTCATCAAATTACCCTGTTTTAGTGCCATCTCTTTTTGTATTTGTTATGAAACTAAGCTCTAATAATTTTGACGTTTGATGGGGTGTGGTACACGAAAAGAGTAGCCTGAAGTGATGACGATCAAATTAATGCGTGCGACATTTTTATGCTTTCTGTTTTTCTCGAGTGCTATTAAAGCAGATACCAATATACACATATTGAATAACACCGATGAGGAAATTAACTTCCTTATATCTGGTGATGAGCAAGTTATCACTTCAACGGGAATTAACCGTATTAAGCCTTATAGTTACGCTGAGATTGCCAACTTGAGTCGATACAGTGGCATAGAGTATGGCAAAGATTACTACTTTTTTATCTTTTTAGGGTATGAACACCTCACACCGGTTGTAAAGCTAAAAGGGACGGCATGGGGGTCAAACATGTCTTTTACGCTTGTTGACCCGGAAACTACGCATATGGGCGAGCTAGATGATGACCGAGAGATTCACGGGAATTACAAAGGAGATTATCAGTATCATTATAAAGCCGAATATACAGGCGGCTACGATGACATTACGTTCGTTATCAGTGAAGAGCCAACCACTCTGTCATCTAATGAAAATAGCATCAATATTCTGACCTATAACGTTTGGTTGCTCCCTTTTGTGGGAGAGCACATGAACCATCGAGATAGGCGAATCGCTGATGCGGTCAGCAATAACGACGTGGTTTTTATGCAAGAGGTGTTTAGGCGGGAAAATGAAGTACGCTTGAATGCTGCGATGCAAAGCCACTTTCAGTTCGTGAGTAACAAGCTCGATGGCGGCGGTAGCAATACTTATGATGGCGGCGTTATTACCTATAGTAAATACCCTATAGTTGAACAGGCGCAGCACGTTTTTGATAACTGCAAGGGCACAGATTGCGCTGCAGATAAAGGCGTACTTTATACCAAGATAATAAAAGATAGCCGTCCTTATCACTTGTTTAATTTGCACCTTGGTTCATGGAATTCTCGTGAGCACAGGAATATAAGAATGCTTCAGGTCGGGGAAATTCTCGCTTTTGTCGAACAGCTCGATTTACCGCAAGATGAACCCGTGATTTTCGGTGGTGATTTCAATATCGCCAAACATAAGTTTCCCATCGACTTTACTCAAATGCTAAGAATACTGAATTTGCGAGAACCGCCTTTAGAAGGCTCATTAATCTATAGTTATGACCCGCTTGTGAACCAAAACTTATCAAACAGTGATGAATTTGCTCAAGAACGGCTGGATTATCTATTGTATTCAGATAATGGCAGTGTGGTGGCTAGTACCAGCAAGATAGAAGTGTTACGTAGCTTTGATGAGGAAATGTGGGGTGTGTGGGATTTATCTGATCACCTTGCTATGAGTGGCCGCTTTGAAGTGCCTTAGGGTGAGCGGTTCTTATTTATGTCTGACCTTTTGGAAAGTGCTCCGCAATTGCGGGGCACTTTTCATTTGGACAAATCGCATCAGGTTTCTAGAAGAACTTCTTAATCGCTTTTTCAGCACACGCCACATCTAGGTGACCGCCTGGCGCATCATCCACACCAATCGCACCAATCATCGCATTGTTCGCCTGTACTGGAACACCACCGGCTAAGAACAGCAAGTTTTCGTCCATATTCTGAAGGGGTTGCATGATCGGCTTATCGGCAATGAGCTTCATTAGGTTAGCTGATGGTTGTTTCATGCTCGCCACGGTGAACGCTTTTTTGCGTGAGCTATCAAGTGTGTGGATGCCAGCGCCATCAGAACGCAGTTGAGCAATCACATTACCCGACAAATCAACGACAGTCGCAGAAACCTTGTCGCCATCTGCCTCACATTGATTGACCGCTTCATGTGCGAGCTTGAATGCCGCTTGTGACGAGATTTGAGTAAAAGAGACCGTTTGTGTTTCTTCAACTCTTCCGTATAAAGAATGCCCAGCAATAGCGGGGGCATTCTTGTTTCTGGGTAAGGGGCTTTTCCATGACTAGATGCGGGAGGTAAACTAATCTGCGCTAACCATATTGGCTGACTGTTGTTTTTGATCGTACTTATCGATTCAGTAAATCTTATTTTTCACACGATAGTTATTGGCATATGCTAATAATGGGGCGTATTCTGAACTCCTGATCATCAATAACAGGAAGTTACCATGTTATACGCAATACCTTGCCGCGACCTTCATGTCGGCAACCACTTTGCTCGTTCTCCGGAGATAGCTATTGTCGATGAGCAACAACAAATAAAGCAGCTTATTCCTTTGGTTGAGTCGGACAGCCCGTGCAATAAGAAGAAACAATGGATGTCTGTCGTTAAATCTTACGATGTGAAGGCTGTAGTTGTCCGTCACATAGGGAAGAAGATGTTGGCACACTTGTTCAACAACGATATTAGAGTTTTTGCATCGACAGGAAAGGCGGAAGTTGCCTCGCTGGATTTCAGCAATCTGCAAGAAGTCACTGACCTCGATTATGGTCGAGAGCCCAGAAATAGCGGGTGTCGCGAGAAAACGTGCGGTGACAAAGGACACAAGAAAGAAACGTCGATTCACACACCACGGTCGAATAGGTTCAGTGTTATTCGAGGTGTCCGTAAATGACTTTCTTACTCACGCTACTGGGTTTTGTTGGAATCGTCTTTCTGATGGCGATAGGCGTGATTTTTTCACGTAAGCCAATCAAAGGCAGTTGTGGAGGGCTCGCGCAGTTAGACATTGAGCGCGAATGCAATTGCAAGGATGTGTGCGAAGAGCATAGCCGAACGTTGTATCAGATCACTGAGCCATCAAGCTAAGTCTTGGGAATGAGTGGCCTTTGCGTTAAATCATTCCTGGCTAGGACGCGAGTTAAGTGCCTTGAATGACCAAAGCATGGCCGTTGACGATGCATTTGGCGACTTTGGCTCGTGCACGCTTAATGATATTGCCGAACGTTTGGCGAGATACCTGCATTTGCTCGGCGGCTTCAAGCTGGCTCAATCCTTCTTGATCAGCCAAGCGTAAGGCTTCTAACTCTTCTAATAGCAGTTCTTCTTTATGAAGCTCGTCCATAGGAACGCCATTAGGCTTAAAACAAGAGTAAGCCGCACGGGTACATAACTGGCGATGTTTTTTTGGTCGAGCCATATCAATCTCTAGGAATCTAAGGGTAAAAAGGAATAAGGGTAAGTATGAAGGTTTTCATTCCTCACAACCATCGGCACTGCCAAGTATGCAGCCAAGGTTTTTTCGCAGACAGCCCCATTTGTTTTGAAGCCGTTGGCGAACGCGAGACTTTAGTCAATCATAAAGCCTTGGCCAATCATGAAGCTTCAATTAAGAGTGAAGCTTTAGTTAAATATGAAACAAGAGCCAAGATTGTACCAACAGATAAAGTCGAGGGCTACGATGGCATCATGCAGGGCGGTATTGTTACCACATTACACGACAGCGCTATGCTGCATTGTTTGTTCCAAAACAGTATCAATGCGATGACGGTGAGTTTAACGTCTCGTTTTCATCATCCAATAGCCATTGATAAAGAGTTAGAAATTCGCGCTCAATGGGTTAAAAGCAGACGCAATATTCACTTCTTAGAGAGCCAAATCACTCAGAACGGAATCTTGTGTTCGTCAGCACAGAGCCATTTTATGTCTTAGGTTTAAGCCCAATATTTTGCAGAATAAGTAGGGTTCTCTATAGTTAAAGTTATAACTATTAAAGCTAGGGCAACATTGAATTTGTCATAAACTCTTTTCACTTTTGAGGACGCTAAGGTGTGTTCGTTAGGCGAGCCTTTGCACTCGATTCAATTCATCGCTGCCTTTTTCTGGAGGGCTGCTGATGCAAAAATTCTTCAAATCGATACCTCGATACTGTGCTCTTTCAATTGTTTTACTTTTTCCATTCTTCAGCACTTTTGCTTTGTCTGCTCCGCTTAAAGTTGGTGTTTACCCTTGTCCGCCTTTTGTGATTAGTTCGATGGAAAGTGAATGGAATGGCCTAAGTGTCGAGCTTTGGGAACAGATCGCCAAAGAAATGGACGTTGAATACACGATAGAGAATCACCGTTTGGATGAACTACTCAATGCGATTGAAACCGAGCAAATCGATATCGGAGTCTCTTGTATTTCAATCACCCCAGAGCGTGAGCTGTTTGCTGACTTTTCCCATTCCTTTTACGAAACTCACCTTGCTATCGCAGTGAAGAAACAGGGCTACCTTCATACCTTGCGCGCCATTTTCTTAAACCCTGCATTGTGGGTGATCATTGGTGTTATCGTTTTTATCTCTGGGGTCATTGGCGCATTTTTTTACGTGTTGGAGCACGGTGAGAATGAAAAGCTCTATTCGATGAAAAGCCGTACTGGTCGTTGGTTAGAAAGCTTCATACTTGGCTTACTGTTCATCACTCGAGGCCCATTCAATTACTTTGAGTTCAAAAGCTTAACCGGACGAATTGCCACAGTATTCATTGGTGTATTGAGTATGCTGTTCATCGCCAGTATTACTGCGGTATTAGCCAGCAAGCTCACGCTTAGCCAAGGCTCTTCCCATATTAAAGGCGTTAATGATCTTGCGGATGTTGAAGTAGGGGCAAAAGTCGCGACGACTTCTTCTTTGATGCTCACTAGCTTTGGTATTCGACACAAGAGTTATGTGGATATGCCGAGACTGTTGGCGGCTTTAGAGGAAGGTGAAGTTGAAGCCATCGTAGCCGATGATGTGGTACTCAAATATATGATCGGTAATGGCAGAACAAGTGGACAGTTCGATGATCTAGAGGTGTTACCGTATCAGTTAGAAAAGCAGAATTATGGATTTATCATTACTGAAAATAACTCACACGAAGAAGAGATAAACCGTGCGCTGCTGAAAATTCGTGAGTCGCGTAAGTGGCGTAAAATCTTGGTCGATTATTTTGCGGATCAATAACCGACATCTGCTGCTTACTTCGACGTTTTCTGGGTTCTTTCCGCTACAGTTAGTCTGAACTAGAAGCTTTGTTCTTTTTGAAATATTTGAACGCTGTCCAAACGGCATAAGCCGAAACTCCGACAATCAATGCTGAGCGAAGCAGAATAGGGGCATCATGCTCAAGTTGACTAACGTGCGGCCCAATACTGGCAAATAATCGACTGGTAAAAAGCAGCCCCATTACTAACATAATAACTTTATTCATGTGACCAGCCTTTCAATGAGATGCGTTACACAGAACAAGTTATCGGTAGGTTAAGCTATTAACGCAACCAAGAGCGGTTCTGCTTTGAAATAAAAGCATGCGCTTCTCAAGCGTCACCGTCAACGCGATATGGGTCTAAAGCCAGTAAGCTAAAATTTCGTTTTTGGAAGTGGATTGTTCTGGCTGGTGCGTTAGAGCGCGGAACAGGCGAGAGTGTTAAGGTATCTAAAATGTTTCCGACAAAGTATAGGTTTATTACTAACGTCACTAAAATAGCGCGTTGAATGCCGGTAAAGTTATTATTTTTGAGATTTACAACTCATATAGAATTATCAACGTCAAAGATAATATTGCTTAACGAAATCAGGTTATTCGCACCTTACCTTGTCGAGTATATTTTTTCTACTATCGATAAGTCCATGAAGAAATTAAGGTTATGCTCAAGGTAAGTATACTTAATACCGACTTCTCCCGTGTTGAAATCAACGGATTTTGCGACATCTTCTTGAAAGTTATCAATGACTAACTGTAATAAGCAATCCTTGTCTAATACATTCATAAGTTTCCTTAAATATAATATGGTTGCAGATGCATATTAAAGAACAGGTTCCGAATATTATCAAGGAAAGTGAAAGAATATTTTCTCGTATAAATCTCATGTCTTTATAACCCTTAATCATAATAAAAACTAATTACATACCATTTTGTGCTTTGTAATTTATTTATCTTAGAAGCCTTCAATTATTAGCAAAATACAAACCAACTATTGTGAAGGTATAAAGAACTTTTTCGGTGAATCTGAAAGAGTGATTGGACAAACATATGAGAATAGATGGTTTACTTACAACGGAATATATTTATTTTGACGGTATATTAGGGATTAATTATATAGGTTTATTGGTTTTTGGTTATAAAGTTTGAAGGTCGGGATATTCTTGGATAAATGCGCTATAGCCTTGCTTTTTGTAATGTTTATTGTTCCCGCTTCTATGTTTCATAAGCTAACCTTATCTAACGTCAATGTGAAATTGGTTTCACTTGTGTTGTTGGCGTGCCCTTGGATTTGTTTTTTTAACCCTTGGGTAGATTTGATGTTCGTTTTACTTATGTAAAAATTCTTTTTTATCAACGGCTAATGGTTATTTTTGAAGGAGATAAGGATCAAATTTTTTCTTTTTCAGCACGTTGTAGCATAGATGAACCACACAACAAGTTGATTGTTATCTAGTTTAACTAGGGAAATATTTATGACAGAGCAAGAGTATGATTACCCAGAGTCGTACAATCTGATTTCAGTGACAGAACCTTCCAGTAAAATTAAGTATGCAAGCCCTCATTTTAATGAAGTAGCAGGCTACAAAGAAGGAGAGCTCGTAGGTGAGTATCACAATGTGGTTCGCCATAGAGATATGCCTAAAGCCGCATTTAAAGACCTATGGAGCCATATTCAATCAGGGAGTAACTGGATGGGTATGGTGAAAAACCAACGGAACGGTGGTGGTTATTATTGGGTTGATGCTTTTGCTTCTCCGTTAAAAGAAGATAACGAGATTGTTGAATATCAGTCGGTTCGGTTTAAGCCAAAAAGAGAATATGTTGCACGAGCAGAGAAAGCTTATGAAACGTTAAATAAAGGAAAAACGCCGTTTAAGCTTATGTTACCCAAGACAAGACTTTGGCAACGTCAAACTTTGATCTCAATATTACTAATCGGGATTGTTTATGCGCTTCAAATTAATCAATTCGTAACACAACTGCAAAGTTTATTAGTGCTATTTTTAGGTGGCTCAATATCAATCTATATTCTTACGCGTCGTTTGGAGGGTATTTGTGAAATTGCAAAAAATGAGTTCAACAACCCTTTAATGGAGCATATTTATTTTGGTAAGGTAGATGATCTCTCCGAAATTGCTTTAGGAATGAAGGTGCGGAAACAATATGCAAAAGCGTTATTAGGCAGAATCCGAATTTCGGTGAGTGATTCATGTGAATTAACCCTAATGCAGGCGAATAAAACGGCTGAATCGAACGCAACGGTGTCTGAAAACCTTGAAAGTCAGAAAACAGAAATTGATATGGCAGCGACAGCTATTAATGAAATGCAGGCGGCTTCAAGCGAAATCTCTCAAAATGCACAAGGTACTCTAGATTCCACCTTTAGCACCCAACAAGAGCTATTATCTTGTCAGAACGAACTAAACCAAGTAGAAGAAAACTTTGTCGAGCTGACTAGTGAATTAGACAATATATCGACAATATCGCTGTCTGTAGAGAGAGAGACGCAGCAAATAAGCTCCGTTATTGAGATGATTAACGCGATTGCAGACCAAACCAACCTGTTAGCCCTCAATGCCGCGATAGAAGCTGCACGAGCGGGCGACTCTGGAAGAGGGTTCTCGGTAGTGGCGGATGAAGTACGAGTGCTAGCTCAAAAAACACAAGAAGCAACAACAGAGATTCAAGCGGTTATTGAAAAGCTATGCACAGGCAGTGGTCAGTCAGTAACGGCCGTTAATAATGGCACAGAAAAAGCGAAACGTACTCAAACAACGATTCAATCGACTCTAGAAAGCCTTACTTTGTTGAGCGAAAAGGTACAGGGAGTGGTTGATAGGAATAACCAAATCGCTGTCGCTATTGAAGAGCAAGTGAATGTATCAGAAGAGATTAACCAGAATATTCTTTCCATCCATAGTAAAGCTGAAGCTTCTCACGACCTCATGGAAGACAGTAAAAAGCAGTATGAGCAAAGTGTACTCAGCTTGAATGAGCTAAGAAAAGGTGTGGCTCGATTTTAAACTCAATAGAGTGAGTGACTCGCTATTTTGACGAGAGGCTAAACTGTGAATTGAGATTTGAACTAGTTTTAGCTTTGGTCGCAAATATAAAACCTTGCAATTGCGAGGTTTTATATTTTTGGTCGGTTGAGCTGACTTGGACGGGGTATCTTAACAGCCAGATCAGATGCCGGGTTAAGTCACTGCGCTAAATTAACTGGCCGGCGCTAGTTCAATTGTTGGTACTACATATGAAGGGGGGCGTAACGGCTCATTTCGTTCTTTAGATCTTGTTCATACTGATCTAGCCACGCATAACGCTCGCGATACAACTTACGCTTTTGACGTTTTAGAGCTTCAAGATCTTTTCTGTTCGGGTTGGTCGGTAGACGATAAAAATAGTCATCATGCACCTGTCCATCGTGTTCTTCCCACAGACTGTCGTATTTAAGGCTGATATCTTTGTTTTTCTTACCGTAGCGCAATGAGTTCGACACATGGCCAGACTCTTTTACCGCATAGATATTGTCGATACCCAATTTAATAGCGAGCAATCGTAGTGTTTCTACCATGAAGGATTTAGGTCTTAAACCGTAAAAAGCTTTGGTGAATGTGCGGCTAAATCCATTGTCATTGGCTCCACCCTGAATACCGCCGATGTAGATGTTGTTGTCGAAAACAGTAAACGAAATGGTATACATTTTTTCGAGTTGAGAATTGGTCAATGAAACTGTGAGTTCACCTTCTTTTCTCGCGTTTCTTTCAAAGCTGAGATTAACTAGATAGATGCGGTCATCGATGTCTAGTTTTAGAAGATTGAGTCTTTCATTGTAGATTTGTTGACGTGCTTCTGTTACGAAGGTGTTTTCAAACCAGTCGTAGTGCTTGGACAAGATGTCGATCTTTTCTTTATTGCTAAAGCCAGTACATAGGTAGGGAGTCACAAATTTAGACAAGAAGTTGGGCTGCTTGATAAATAACAACTTTCTCTCTTCAGAGTTGAAGTTATCACTCATTTTTCGAGTGGCTGAATAATAAAACAGAGCTCGAATCGTAAACTTAATTATGGCTTTGTATTTACCCTTATTTTTATGGGTATTGGCTTCAATCCCCATGCGAACGACATTCATAATCACCTCAAAGAAGAAGTATTGTTCGAACACAGTTGTGTTACGAACCCTTCCAATAATCTCACCAATAACAAGAAAATGATGATAGTGAAAAATGCGATTTGGGTATGTATGGGTATGTATGACAATGTAACTAAGCCAGTTACTTAGTGTTCATATTTTGGACGGTTGGGGTCGTGTTTTAGTGGGTAGAAGAGCTAGGAAGCGATTGTTTGCTATAGGAACGTGTTTCTAAAACCAAAAATGCCACTACAAATCTGAAGTGGCATTAGAACGATAACAAACTATCACTTTGCTTAAACTTAAACTTTAGTTCTTACATAAACTATAGTTCTAACAGTTTGGCCAATTCACGCTCTTCAAGAAGCTCTTCAATGCGTTGACGAGTCTTAGGTGTTTCGGCTTGTGCTTTAGTCGACTTACCAGCTTTTTTGCTTCGGCTCGTTTTCGCTTTTTCCTTAGTCGTCATCGTAATCTTCCTTGTGTTTTTCTGTGTTACAGGTTGCACGTCTCTTTTAGTGCTTTGCCTGCTTTAAATGCTGGCGTCTTTGATGCTGCAATCTGAATCTCTTCTCCGGTACGCGGGTTGCGACCAGTTCGAGCGGCACGAGAGTTAACTTTAAAGCTACCAAATCCAAGGATCGATACGTCATCACCGTTAGCAAGCGAAGAAGATATACCTTCAACTAGCGCATTGAGCGCTGTGCCAGCTTGGTCTTTTGAGATGTCTGCAGAAGTCGCGATGTGTTCAACTAATTGAGATTTGTTCATAATCTATATTCCTTATTGAGTACGGCTGGCGTCTACCTTTAGCACCTAGCTTATGCGATCTTATCAACGGCAACTGAAATATTGTCAGTGGTTGGGTAGAGCTTTGTAAAGTAACCAACAGGATTGACTATAAAAGCATCTGTCGGTTCAATCAATGCAATTCATTGATTATTATTGGTTTATAGACATGTCGCCCAAATTAACTTGAGAAAAGTCATTCGGATTGTCCGCGAGGTTCATAATCCAAGTCGAAACTGCCATCTGTCATGTTGACAAACGAAAGAGTAAAAACAAAGAAGCCCAGCTTAATTGCTGGGCTTCTTGTTGTGTTGTCAGAGAGATTTGTTAATTCAGAACTATTTAGTAATAAAAATTTGTTCTGTTTCTAGCGAAGTCATAGAGCGAACTTGACGCCAAATGTAGTAGAAAATACCCAACATCATCAACATGCTTGGGATGGCGATTGCTGGGTAGCTGTAAAGTGTCAGCTTGCCAAGTTCTTCATTGAAGGCAGCGGTGCCAGCAGGGCTTGTCACAATCCAAGTCGCTAGGAAGTAGTTCATCGCAGAAGAAAATGCGAAAGTACTCGCGAATAGGTAGTTTGATGTCATTAAGCAACGGTCGAACTGCGCCTGCTTACCGAACTGTCTTAAACGCTCTTCGATAAGAGAGATATTTAACAGAGCTGGTGTGAAGATAACTTTCTGAATAAACGGGTAGCGGGTGAAGGTTGAGCCAAGAACTGCTAAACCAATTAGACCTGGGATTAATGCCTCTTTTAGTGCTAACCAACGAGTGTCTAGCTCAAAGAAACCAATGCCACCTGTTAAAAGTACACTGACAAAGCCAAGCGCTGCTATGAAGTTGAACTTCTTGTTGCGGATCAACTCCATGCCACCGTAAGCAATAGGGAAGGCTAGGGCGACAAGTAATGCTAAGCCTGTTCCGAGATGCTCATCTCCACTGAACTTCATTAAAATGAATGAAGGAAGAAGGACGTTAAATACGACTTCGAAAAGAGGACTCGATTTTTTGTTTTCTGTGCTACTCATAATTTCTAAATACATTATGTTATGGATTTATTCTCAGGGATTGTTGTTTACCTTGCCCAAGATGTAAAGCCTTAAGACACCATGCTGTGTAACGACATGTGACATCAACGACATCTCTTAGCCTATCTCACGTTGAATTCAAGACTTTACGCATTCTAGTTCTGGACGCTTTTAGGTATCCAGACCGAACGAATCAAGCAACGTTTCATAATCAGGCTTGTTTGCCAAACTCTCAATGCTTATACGTGTCAGTACGTCTGCGAACGGAGAAAGGTGTAAGAAATCGATGATGGTGCAGCTGTTCACTTCATCAAACAATTCAGTATGTCGAAACTGAACGTAATCTAAAGCGACATGGAGATACAACGTGGCCAAGTTGTCACTCAGAAGGGATTCTAGTCCTTGTTCTTTGATCTCTTGGTCTAGTCGCTCTAGGGCGGCAACGATACCTTCTTGCCCTCTCTGGATAAGCGCATTGTCACTGTCTGCATAGCGAGTCAATGCCACGGTTCGAAAAGCGATCTCCATTAACGTCTTAGCTGTTCCTAGTGTATGCATGTCATTGGCACTATTTAACATTACTTGGCGGAGCGTTTGAGGCTGATATGTTTCAATTAGGTATTGGCAAATGCATAAGCTTTCTGTCAATGCTGTTCCGTCATCAAGTTCAAGTGCAGGAATTAAACAAAACGGATTGACGCTTTTTAGATTGGCTGGAGAGCTCCATGGATCAACCCAAACAAAAGACAGTGGGGAGCAGCGCGATAGAAGTGCTGTAGCTGCGACTACGCGTGAAAACGGGGAGGTTTCATTTAAGTAGAGTTGCATGATAATCCTTTATTGTATTCGTCAGATGAACCGAAGAAGCTAGCTTAGAACGAGGTCAAGTGTTCAGGCTTAGAGCGAGTCGCGGTCATTAATATACACACCGTAGACAAAATCAAAGCAGCAGTACTAACGCTGAACAAAACGTCGTATGAATCCATATGATTTAAGTAGTACGCCATCAAAAGTCCAACCACACCTTGTGATACAGCAAAAGAGAGAGTCATTCCTGCCCACGCTTTGGTGTGCAGTTCATAACCGACAATCTCTAATGTGTAAGTCGACACAAGAGTTACCGTTCCCGGCGTGAAAATACCGACCAGTAATGAAGATATGAGTAGCGCGATGGGGTGGGTGCTAAAAAGCGGGAGTGCGACGCCTAGAGCCTTGAAGTTAAATGCAATACATAGTGACTTCTTAAGCCCTAGCTTGTCTCCCAACATGCCCGTAATCAATGGTCCAATGGCAGCACCAATACCAAAGGTTGCCCAGAATAAACCACCGCTAGTGAACGACATCCCCAGTTCTCGTACGATGTAATCAACCCAAAACAAGGTGTGTGGTAGGTAGCCGATAGCATCGAAGGTATAAGCCACAAGAATAAGCGTTACGCTGATTAACTTAGGCCTTGATAGCTGTGAGAAGGAAGATTTTATATAAGGCGCTTTTGACTTATTATCTTGGGTTTGCCAAGCATTCCAGGTGAGTATAGTGGTGGCCAACGCGATGACTCCCATGCTAATCCAAGCCGAAACCACACTAAAAAAAATGAGCACAGGAATTAGGGTGCCAGATAACATTGCACCAAGCCCAATGCCTGAAAATACAACACCGCTGACACGAGCCTTCACATCCGGGTTAAACTTTCGGACAATCACTGGTGGGGCGACAACCATGAGTATCGCCCCCGTAACTCCAGCCAAAGTTCGCCAAACATAAAACCATGCTAAGGGCGCATCCTGTAGCGCACAGCCCAAGTAGCTAAAGCTGCTCACCAACATAGCGAAACGAATCAACTGCCCAGCACCAAAGTAACGTAGCAGTATGTTGGTAGCAGGTGCACCTAAGATGTACCCAAGAAGGGTCGCGACACCAAGATAAGATGCATCACTTTCGCTAAACCAACCACTTTGAATGAGCGCCGGCATTAATGCTATATAGGCAAACCTACCGATCCCGTTGCCTATCAACGTCGCTCCCATTCCTGCAAGGCTATCTCGATTAATGATGTGTGTATTCAACATAAAAAGGGCTCTTTCGGATTTAACTAGATGCTCTGGCAATAGGAAAAAATTTTGTTCGATTTTGCATAATGACATCATTCACCATCAATATCACTAGGCGCTTAGTCATATAATTTGCTCATTTAAAACCGGTTTGAGATAGGTAAATAGCGAGTGTGTTTAAACACTTAGGTAGATGTGTTGCTCTGCCGAGGATAAGGCAATAAGCGATTGTTTTAATCACAGTAGAATTGAGTGATTAATGGTTAGACTAAAGTTGGATCTAAATGAACGTAAATGATTAGGTATTTAGAAAAGTTTGATGTTCTGTGGGCTCTCACTCACATTCACCGCTCTTAAACGATGGATGAATGTGAAATGAGGTGGGTTTAAAGAAGAGGTATAACTCCTTTACTGGTCGAAAAGTAGGTTAAAGCTTAAAGGGATTTTGTCGGAAATCGTTAGTCCACCCACGGTATTAGCCGATATCTACAAAAGTGATATCAACATCGCGATTTGGCAGCGTAAGTTTGATGCTGATTTAATAGGTGACATTGATGAGTTTATCGCGTCGAATCCAAATTTTAGTAAGTCTGTTAGCGTGTCACCGGGCAACGCCTACGATAAGTTGGAATTTGCAACGGACGGAACGGCCTCTAAAGCGCTATTAGAAAACATGGCAGAGCTGGTGGATATGTTCTGTTGTTTGTTTGAGCTTGAAGAAGTAGGGCTGCGTTTGGCGGTGTTGAATAAGGCAATGTGTCCTCGCTTTCATTTCGACCAAGTGCCTTGCCGCTTAGTAACCACTTATCACGGTGTCGCGACTCAATGGCTACAGAACGACTCGGTCGATCGTTCAAAGTTAGGTCGTGGAAGCAACGGACAGCCAGACTCTGCTTCTGGCTTGTACAACCATGAATCTGATATTCAACAAATGGTGAGTGGTGACGTAGCGCTATTGAAAGGTGAGCGCTGGAGTGGCAACGAAAATGCAGGTCTTGTGCATCGTTCACCAGTCACTTCATCTAATGAGACACGATTGCTATTAACGTTGGACTTTGGTTGATCAACTTTTGACTATTTTGTCTGCGACCTGTTTTTTTCAGACGTTCTACACATTTAAATATCTTCCTAGTGGGGTAACGGCCTAGCGTGAGCTGTGCCGTTATTACTGCCAAACAAAGACACCCATCAGCTGACCTTGTTTAGCACATTAATTCAAAATTTAGAGTTTACCATTCTCTAAATCAATGGGTTACGATGCGTGCACTTACTCACATATATCAATATTTCAGTTCCTCATCGGTTTCTTAATTTATTTTAAAGCGTAAAATATATCCCGCTTGCAAACCGCTTTGGCAACCAATTTGTTCGCCACGGTTTTTTACTTCCAAATTATAGGTTTCCTATGTTCAAGAAACTCTCGCTTAAAAATAAACTGGCGATCTCAGCCAGTATGGCCATTATCCTGGGGGGGATTTTGGTCGAGGCATTGTCTTTTCGTGCTTCACTGCAAAGGTTGGATACTGAAGTTGAGCAGCGCTTAGAGGGCGCATCGGCTTCTTACAATCAATATGTATCGGATTGGATCTTATCCAAAGAGCGTGCGCTTACTTCTCTTTCGAAAGAATCCAAACAAGAAAGCTTGGTGACTCACCTAAAACAGGTTCGTGATTCTGCGTCTTTTGATAATGTCTTCTTAGCGTTTCCTGACGGTTCGCAAAAGAATGCGAATGGAGTGGTACTGCCGCCGGGTAATGATGACCCACGTTTATGGGGTTGGTACACCAATGCGGTTGCAAACCCAAACAAGGTGTTCATGGATAACCCAACCGTTGCTGCTGCAACTGGGGCGAATGTTGTGTCACTGGGTACTGCCATGCAATTACATGGTCAACAGGTTGTGTTGGGTGCGGATGTTGAAATTACCGACATTCTTAATAGCCTAGAGCAAGTGATTCTTCCAGGTGAAGGTTACATGTTCATCGCGACTAATAAAGGCACGGTTTATACGCACCCTGATACCAAGCTATTGAATAAGAACATCAGCTCACTTGGGTTAGATTTTACGGATGTACAAAAGGCATTAGCTAGTGGTAAAGATACTTCGATCGACTTAAACGGCAGCGATTATGTTCTGTATGCGCGTGCGATTGATGGAACGAGCCTAATTACTGTGAGCGTTGTTAACCATGACTCTTTGGTAGCACCGTTATTTGATGCCGTGATTGGTCAAGTGTTGGTGACTTTGCTGGTTGTCATCGTATGTACTGTGTTGTTCAACCTACTGTGTACGATTCTATTCCGTCCGCTTAATCATGTATCTCAAGCATTGGCGCAAATCGCGAATGGTAGTGGTGATCTAACTCAACGTATTCATGTTGATAATCAGGATGAAGTGGGTGAGCTTGCTCAGAACTTCAATACCTTTGTTGGTAGCTTACAGCAGTTGATAGGTCATATCCGCGGACAATCAGAGCAGCTCAACAGTCAGTCAGAGCAAAGTGCTCAGCGTGCGAACCGCTCTGTGGATGAGCTAAACCACCAGCAGCAAGAAATCACGATGGTGGCGACGGCGGTAACTGAAATGGCCTGTGCAACTCAAGAGATTGCATCACATGCCGAGCAAACAGCGAAAGCTGCACAAGACTCAGCGACAAGCACTAACAGTGGTCACGCTCTGGTTGTCGACACTAAAGGCTCAATCAATAACTTGGCCAATGAAGTGAACGAAGCGGGCAACGTGATCAGCGAGCTAAACAAGCACGCTCAAGAGATCTCAACAGTATTAGCGACAATCCAAGGCATTGCAGAGCAAACTAACTTACTTGCTTTGAATGCAGCGATTGAAGCTGCCCGTGCTGGTGAACAAGGTCGTGGTTTTGCTGTGGTAGCTGACGAAGTACGTGTGCTTTCTCAGCGCACTCACTCTTCAACGGAAGAGATCAAATCAACGATTGATATTCTGCAGCGTACGACGACCCAAGCCGTTGAGCTTATGGAGAGCAGTTCTAAACTGGCAATACATTCCGTAGAAGATGCAGACAGAGCTTCGCATGCGCTTGAAGAGATCAATACTGCAGTTGCTTTGATCAGTGATATGGCGACTCAAATCGCGACTGCCGCTGAAGAGCAAACGCACGTGACGGGTGAAATTACCCAAAACATTACGACCATTAAAGATGTCACTGACCACTTAGTTGTGGGCGCGCAGGACAGCTTAACTGAGTCGAACGAACTTAAGAGCCAAGCCGCTGGTTTAAGTGACAAAGTGGCGACTTTTAAGCTTGCTTAACGGTTTCATTCGCTGATGCCTGATCAGTGAGTAATCGGTAAGCAATAAGCCAAAGCGACGTAGATTACGTCGCTTTTTTTGTGGCGATTGTTAGATGGTAGAACAAGATAAGTCACTGAATTAATCGAGTAGATGATGGCACATCAGTTCAATAAAACTGACTGGCGATTCAAGCATTGGGGTATGCGACACGCCTTCAAGCTCAATGAGTTCTAATGATTTAAACGCCCCTCCTAAATCCAGCCAAGTGCTCAAAGGTGCGATACTGAAATCGAGTTCGCCAATAGCAACAATAACTTCTAGCTGATTAACCATAGGCAGAGTCGCTACATCTATACTGTTAAAAATATCCCCCCATAGTGCGTCAAGTACTGTTGTGTTGGTGTGTACTCGCTCCCAAAGGGGAAGTTCATTAAAGCTAAGATCTGCCCAGCGCATAGGGCTTAATCGATTACATAGATGGACAAACTTTTTATGTGGTTCTTTGTTTATGTCGTGTTCGAGCTTTCCAATATTTTGTTTAAATAGGCGCTTTCGTTCACCTGACGCATGACTTTCCCAGTGTGAAAACTGTTTGGCTTTCATCTCTTCAGATAAGCTTGGTGATGCTCCAACAACCATAACCTTCTCAATACGAATTTTGGTAGAACTGGCGAAGTGAAGAGCCATGTAAGCATGCCCTGAATGACCAAGAACATTGGCTTTCTGTATATTAAAACTCTCGCAGATAGCTTCAATATCGTCAGAGATAATATCCAAATTAATTGTCTGGTTATCTTTTCCCGTTAAAGCAAACCCACGATGATCTAGATATAGGCAAGTAAAGTGGTCGTGTAGCGCCTTCGGTATCACTCGCTTGTAGTAATCAACACTACCAATAATTAATAAGTTTGGTCCTTCGCCGTGTTGTTCGGCTTTGAGCTGATACCCATCGCGCTCGAAAATTGCCTGGTTCTTACTTTTTATCATTATTCACTCCCATCATTTTTTTAAATTTTATCGTGATGGATAATCCTGATAAATAATCTAATATAAGATTCACTATTAATGATTTTGGGATAATCGGGTTGGAAAGAATCGATAACGCTTGGTTAAACTCATTCCTTTGTGTGTATGAGCAGAACAGCTTCATCAAGGCTTCGGAGCGCTTGCTAATTCCAAGCTCTACGGTCAGTCGTCATGTTCAACAACTTGAAAATGAGATTGGCAATAAACTGTTTTATCGGACTACACGTAAGGTTACGCCTACCTCGGCTGGCGATACTTTGTATAATGAGATAAGAGAACCGCTTCGCCACTTGAGCCAGACGTTACAAAATCTCACCACTTCCACTGAATCAGTAAAAGGAAGTATTCGCTTAAGCACGCCAGACGTTCCGTTCATTGGCGATATTCTTGCTGACTTTGTGGTCGACTATCCAAATATTTCTCTGTTCTGCGAACACAGTACGTCCTTAGAAAGTGCTCTCAATAGTGACCCTGATATCGTGATCAGCTTTGAGCGAGGATCGCTTGATGATAGGGATTGGGTTTCTCGTCCTTTATGCCAATGGGAGAGCGTAGTTTTGGCTTCTCCAACTTGTTTAGAGGAACATGGAACACCAAGTAAAGTTGAAGACTTAATCTCGTTGCCATGTATCTCTAGTTATAAAGCTTTTGGTGGCAATCCTTGGGTATTTAGTGGGGAAGACGACGACTCGAAGGGACTGAATATCAAGTCAAACATTAATGTTGATGGTGGATTTATTGCGAAAGCCGCTGCGATCCGCGGGCTTGGTTTTGTTGCGTTACCCAAAGAGTTTTGTCGTGAGGAAATAGAGCGGGGCACATTGGTTGAACAGTACTTAGATGACCAATTAGCGCCCCTGACGATATATATTCATTACCGTTCGATGAGTTATCACACACATCTAACTAAGCTGTTAGTCAACTTCATACGTGAACGAGCAAACTGATCGAGTTATTCGGCTTCTGAAAACTCTCTAAGCGCGCTCATTGCGGCTTCAGCTTTGTCTTTCTGAACGAAGATATGGTCATGGTAATAGCCAGCAATCACGTTGGCGCTAATACCGTATGAACCAAGCTTTGTGGCGAAAGCAGCGGTTAACCCAACCGCTTCAAGGCTTGAGTGTACAGACAAAGTAATCAAGCTAAACACACCATCGAAACTTAACTGCGCTTGAGTCGCCACTTCTTCTGTTAGTACTAAAGTTAACCCTTCTTTTTCTCGAAAGGTCGCCATCGGATTGAGGTGGACATAGTCGGCTAATTCTCCCTCTACCGTACAGAAAACATAGTTGCCTTCAATGAGTTCTGGTGACATGGACTTTAGCAGAATGTTTAAATCGGTAATGGCGGTCATCGTCTTTTTCCCTGCGTAATCGCGTTTGTTTATGGTGTTGGATAGTGCAGTCAAGATAGAGGTAAGCTGTCGGCGAGTACAATTAATAATATTTATTCACTATAAGCACGACTAATCGCCCGTAATTTTAATTCTGTATTTTCCGGTTTTTGCAGCGTTTTGGTGTGTTATGTGTCAATAGTGAAGGTCATTCCGCTTCCATATACCATTTTTATCTATGCATTCAACTTTTGTTGAAATTAGAGCTTTTGATCAAATTATATAAATTGCGCTTGCATAAGCTTTTCAAAATAATTTGTCCCAACTCGAAGTTCCTAGTGAGATGAATATAAATTAATAAGCAACCTCATTGGTATTGTCTTAGGTTGAATTTGTAACACTGTTGCTTCACGTATTGAGCGTATAACGCTAGCTGTCTGCATTTTCGTGTTTGTCGTAGGTAACAACCAACAAACCTAAAATATCAAGGAACAAGCTATGTTAAAGAAAGTATTAAGTTGTTGTATTGCAGCCACATTTGGTATTTATTCCGCATCAAGTCTGGCTCAAGGTTCTGTTATAAATTCGACTGAAAACTCACAACAACCTATTGCTCCACTGGTGTTGGCTTCATCAGATGATGCGATCACTGATCGCTATATTGTTGTATTGAAACAACCGCAGATGCTAATGAATGACGCGGCTGGATTACAGCAGTTCACTCAACAAACGGTAGGCCTCATGGCCAATTCGTTTTCAATCAAAACAGACGATGTTTTTGATAGTTCCATTATTGGCTTTGTGGCAAATCTAGACGCACTTCAATTAAAGCAACTCAGACGTGATTCTCGGGTGGAATACATTGAACAAGACCAAATACTCAGTATCGATCCTGTTGTTTCAAATGAAGCCGTTCAAAGCAACGCGATTTGGGGGCTAGACCGAATAGATCAGAGAAACCTTCCTTTGGATCGAAACTACAATGCTAACTTTGATGGCTCTGGCGTCACAGCATATGTGATTGATACGGGAGTTAATAACAACCATGAGGAATTCGGCGGGCGCTCGGTTTCTGGCTATGACTTCGTAGATAATGATGCTGATTCGAGCGATTGTAATGGGCATGGTACCCACGTTGCAGGAACGATTGGTGGCAGCCAGTATGGTGTGGCTAAAAACGTTAATATTGTTGGGGTAAGAGTACTTAGCTGTTCGGGTTCAGGAACCACATCCGGCGTGATTTCTGGTGTGGATTGGGTAGCACAAAATGCATCAGGGCCTTCGGTCGCCAACATGAGTTTAGGTGGAGGTCAATCCACTGCATTAGATAGCGCGGTGCAAGGCGCGATTCAATCTGGAGTGAGTTTTATGTTGGCGGCAGGTAACTCAAATGCCGATGCGTGTAATACATCACCAGCTCGTGTACCAAGTGGTGTAACGGTAGGCTCAACGACCAGCTCTGATTCGCGTTCAAGTTTCTCGAACTGGGGCAGTTGTGTTGACCTATTCGCACCTGGGTCTCAAATTAAGTCAGCTTGGTATGATGGCGGCTATAAAACGATTAGCGGAACTTCCATGGCAACGCCACATGTTGCCGGCGTTGCTGCCTTGTACTTACAAGAAAACAACGGCTTAACACCGCTTCAACTCGCAGGGTTACTGAACTCAAGAGCCTCGGAGAATAAGGTTTCTGACACAAGAGGAACCACCAATAAACTGCTGTATAGTTTGACTGATAGTGGTTGTGAACCGGATTGCGGTGGTCCAACACCAGGACCAGATCCAGATGGAAAACTAGTCTCTGGCGTGCCGGTTAATGGACTGAGTGGCAGCCGAGGACAAAAGGACTACTTCTACATGGACTTAGAACAGGGCCAACAGCTGACAGTGGTCACCATTGGTGGCACAGGCGATGCGGATCTGTATCTTCGTTTCGGGGATAAACCAACGCTTAGTACGTGGGACTGCCGACCTTACCGATCGGGCAACAGCGAGACTTGTACGGTGAATGTCACCCAAAGCGGCAGATACCACGTTATGTTGAATGCATACTCGGCTTACAGTGGTTTGACGCTTCAAGCAAACTTTTAAATTTAGGTTTGAACAATGGTTTCAAAAAGTTACTCACTAGTTTAGTCGGTTCAAAAGACTGATAGCCAAAGCCCACCTTGTTGTGGGCTTTGTTCTTGGCTTGTAGCTGACAACAAAAAGATATGGCGTTGCTTTCTTAGGTTGATAAGCAGGAATTGGCGGTACTTAGACGAACTTTCGGTTACGTCTCAGAAAAGCTTGAAGTGTGTATGCTAGATTTAATAGTGATACACAACTGGAGATATCGATGATCTGGCTTTCGGTGAAAGTACTACAGATTGGACTTGTCTACGGATACAGGAAGTATCAACAAACAAAAAGAGCTCCAGTGTAGGGGCTCTTTTCTTTTGTTTTTCGAATAAACCGGTTTTATTTTGCATGGTAAGGAAAGAAAAATCGGTTTTGTCCGGTTTAATAACGAGTAGCTAAATGACTCCCTATTAATATCTCTTAACCGATAAGCGAAAGTATGTTGAAAATTGAACCTATTACCCCTCACATTGGCGCTCGTATTCATGGATTAAATCTTTCGGATTGCAGTGAGTATGAACTTGATGATGTGTACAAGGCGCTTATTACTTATCAAGTCATTTTCTTGGATGAACAAAGCCTCTCGCCTGAACAACACTTAGCGCTTGCCAAGCGTTTCGGAGAGCTCGAACCCGCTCATCCCTTCTTTCCGCGTGTAGAACAAGTCCCGCAAGTCAGTGTGATAGAAACTACTCGAGGTAATGCGCCAATGGAGAGTTATTGGCATACCGACTTAACCTGGCGGGAGCTACCATCTAAAGCCTCTCTATTGCATGCTCAACATGTACCGGATGTCGGTGGCGACACGATTTGGTGTTCGATGACCTCAGTGTTCGATTCATTAGATGAAAGCATGAAAGAAAAGCTAAGAGGCTTATCGGCAACGCATTCGTTAGTCGCGTTTGAGGGTATTGAATCGGACCAAATTGAGCTAGATTGGCATAAGTCGTTGCTGAAAACCGCGCAAGAAAATCCTCCAGTAGAACATCCTTTAGTACAAGTTCATCCAGAAACGGGCAAAGAGACGCTATATATCAACGAGCAATTTACCCGTTACATCAATGAACTCAAACGTGAAGAGAGTGATTCACTACTTCGCCAGCTTTTTGAAATTGCACGACGACCAGAGTATCAAGTGCGTTTCAAATGGAACAGGGGCTCAATGGCGATATGGGACAACAGGGTCACTCAGCATTATGCTGTGATTGATTACGGTGATACGCCAAGAAAAATGCACCGAGTAACAGTGACCTAAGGTTGTAAATCAAGTACAAGTCGAAGCGCCTAAATATTTTGACTCATCGGTTAATGTGATTTATTTTTAGCGCTAATGTTCAACTCAAGACAAACATAAGGAGGATTTTTATGAAAGTGTGTGAATTTAACTTCGCGCATATTTTTTGGTACGACCAAAACTCAAGTTTTAACACTATCGTGCTGCGATAACCAAAACTTGAGCGAAGCATTTCAATATAACCTTCAATAGAGTTTCTTCACTCTAGTTTACTTGGTTGTTGTCAGCGAATGACGACAGCGCTTTTTTGCGCTTGAAACTTGAGTAAACAAATGACTACATTAATATCTACATCATCCATTTCTTACGATCTAACATCATGCCGATTATTTGATGGGCTTTCCTTTACCATTAAGAAAGGTGACCGCATTGGCCTTATTGGCAGTAATGGCTGTGGCAAAAGCACCTTATTACGTCTGTTAAACAAAGATTTACCTGACTGTGTAGGGAATGTTTCCTTCGCCTCGAATGCCGTAGTTGCCTTGATTGAGCAACACTTACCTAAGCGACTGTTAAGCCTAACAATGCTCGATGCTGTGACCGACAACCTTACTTTAAACATGCAGCAAACAGAGCAATGGCGTGCACAAATTACTCTTTCTAATTTAGGGTTTGATGAAAGCTATTGGAACCAGCCGGTAGGCACTTTAAGTGGCGGTCAATACGCGCGAGTGTTAGTCGCGAGAGCATTGATTCTTGAGCCAGATGTCCTGTTGCTAGATGAACCAAGTAACCACTTAGATCTACCGACGTTACTTTGGTTAGAGCAGTTTCTGAAAGATTGGAGAGGGACGTTTGTCATGGTTTCGCATGATCAACGATTACTCGACCACGTCACCGATTCTACTTGGGTGTTACGTGACAAAAGGATACTTAGCTTTAGCCAAAAATGCACCGAAGCTAGAAAAGCACTGGAAGATAAAGATCGAACGGATGCTGAAAGGCAACAAGCAGAAAAGAAAGAGATCGACCGCATCGAAAAGAGCGCTCATCGTTTAGCGATTTGGGGGCGTGACTTTGACAATGAAGGTCTGTCACGAAAAGCAAAAAGCATGGAAAAGCGCGCTGAAGGGTTACGCTCGACCATGACTCGTTTAGATTCCGTTGAACCATGGACACTAAGCTTGTCCGGTGAATCCATGAAGGCCAATCGACTACTTGAATTGTCGGAGGTGCCAATTACCGCCGCTGACGACCAAGCGCCACTGTTTGAAGTGCTGTTCCAACAGATAAAGAGCGGTGACCGTGTTGCTGTGCTAGGCAAAAATGGGGCGGGTAAGTCATCGCTTCTGAAAGTATTGTGGGCGAATTATCAGGCGTCTCAACTTGGAGATAATGGTTATTTTCACCCAAATGCTGAAGTCGGGTATTACGACCAAAGCCTTCACCAATTACGTGATGACCATTCACTAATAGATTCACTTTACTCATTTTATCCTGTTTCGGAGGAAGCTAGAAAAATGGCTTTGATTAGCGCGGGTTTTTCCTATGAAAGACACGAGCAAAAGATCGCAGAGCTTAGCGGTGGCGAGCGTTCTCGACTGCTGTTTGTTGGGCTATCGCTAGCGAAGTATCACTTCCTGTTGTTGGATGAGCCCACTAACCACCTTGATATTGAAGGTAAGGAAGAGCTGGTGAATTGCTTAACTCAATTCGAAGGGGGGCTACTGTTGGTCAGCCATGATCGAGAGTTGATTGAAAAATCATGCAATCGATTCTGGTACATCAATGATGGTCAACTTGTGGAAATGACTTACTTAGATGCGGTGTATGAGGCGATGTCTGTCGGTAATCAGGTCGTTAGCTTAGAGGCGAATGACACAGCGCCAAGCTCGGTGTTGTTATCCAAATCTGAGTTTATCGAAAATCACCACTCAAATACGACACAAAACGATGAAGAGTTGCTTTTGGAAAGGCTGTTGGAGTTGGAAGAGTTACTGACACAAGACCAGTCTCGAAAAGCAAAACATCAAAAGCCAGATCTTCAACATAAATGGCAGCAAGAAATAGAAACTATCAATATGAAATTGGAGCTTCGTTAGCTTTACATATCAGTTAGTTCTACATATCAATTAGTTGTAAATTTCAATTAGCTGCGCTCGCCAGTTGACTCGATATAACATTGATGAGTTGTGTGTGCTCGGCTGTGATCGCTGAGCACGCATGACCAAAGGTTCTTTAGTTATTCTGAATCCGCTAAAGGCTTTTGTTACTTTTGTCAGTATTTATACTGACTCCAAATTCAAGTTTAAAAGCAAAAACCTTGATATATATTTGATTCAAACCTCACTGCTCGGAGGTGATGTGTAATATAATCGGCGCCTAAATATAAGAATAAAAATTAAACCATAGAACCAGTAAACGTTAGGGCTTAGAGAACAAAGTATTTCGTATGAACGCTATTCGCAAAGTTTATCAATACGCAGAACCTAATCTCACCCTTGTAGGTTGGATGGGCTTTGTCGGCTTTCCCATTTACTACATTATATGGGAGTTTTTGTTCCCTCAACCATATGAAAACCTACCGCTGCGTCTAGCGTGTTCGGTATTATTTTTAGGCATCATTTCCCGTAATCGTGTGCCATTTGAATGGCGCAAATACCTTCCGGCTTATTACCAAGTTGCGGTAACCCTCTGTTTGCCGTGTTTCTTCTTTTACATGCTGCTGATGAACAATTGGTCCAACGTTTGGGTCATGTCTTTTATGTCGGCTATATTTCTGCATATTTTGTTGGTGCACGTCACTAAAGTCATGTTCGCTCAAACTTTTGTCGGAATTGGAATTGCGACGTTATGTGCTTGGGTGGCACAAGGCTTCTACCTCGAAATCACAATGGATTGGACGCATGTACCCATCTTCTTGTTTATCTACCTGTTCGGCAACTTGTTCTACTTCCGTAATCAGGTGGAACACGAGAACAAGGTATCACTGGCGAAGTCTTTTGGTGCTGGTATTGCCCACGAAATGCGAAACCCATTAAGTGGTTTGTTGACCTCTATTGATGTCATGCAATCCATATTGCCGGACCCAAAAAGTGGCGACCACAAAGGGCAATATGCGCTGAGTAATGAAGACGTTATCCAGTTGCGAGAAGTGGGTGATGAAGCGATGGAGATCATTCACTCAGGTAACGAAACGATTGATCTGTTATTGACTTCAATTGACGAAAACCGAGTCTCTCGCTCGACCTTTAAAAAGCATTCGGCGCAAGCGGTCGTGGAGGGTTCGATTGCCAGCTTTAATTACAAGCGCGCAGCCGATAAATCTGCCATTTCTTTAGACGTACAAAGCGACTTTGACTTCTTAGGAAGCGATACCTTGTTGAAGTACGTGATGTATAACCTGTTCAAGAACGCATTCCATCATCGCAGCCCTGAAGATTTCCATATTCATGTCACGATGTGCAGTGATGAAGTAACCAATCAAATCATGGTGACGGATAACGGCTCTGGCATATCAAGTGATGTGATTCGCCGTATCTTCCAAGACTTCTACACCACAGGCCAATCGGGTAACTACGGTTTAGGCTTGCCATTTTGTCAGAAGGTAATGCGCTCGTTTGGTGGCGAAATCAAATGTCAGTCGGAAGTGGAGCAATGGACGCAATTCACGATGACGTTCCCAGCTCTGACATCCAACTCAGTGAAAGAGATTAAGAGCGAACTGACTAAGTTAAAGGGTGTGGTGATGATCAGTGATCAGAAGGTTCTGACCAGTAAAATGACCGAGATGTCGCGTTTTATGGGCTTTGACCTCACTATTATGGATGTCGCTTCTGCGCTTAAAAATAAGGAATATCAGTTCGAATTTGATTTGGTTTTCGTTGATATGGAGAGCTTGGATCTACGAGCTAGCTGCTTGGAGAGGATTGAATCACTGCTTTCGTTTACTGAAGCTCGAATCATTTATCTCTATGAACATCATCCGATTAGGCGTGTACGTAACGTCTCTTTCGAGCCTATTTGGGTGGAAACGCAGGTTTGGCTACTCAATACCAAAGCGACCATCGATCGTTTAATGTTCGATTCCAATTACGTGATGCCGCCTGTGCCAGTAAAACCGTTAGAGGCTGCGAACAAACGTACGATTATGGTGGTGGATGACAATGAATCTTTGCGCCGTTTTACTGCGATGTTATTGGAAAAGCAGGGCTTTGATGTGGTGCAGAAACAAGATGGTCAGCAAGCGTTAGATGCGTTGGATTGCGACGATATTGACCTGATTCTCATGGATATCGAAATGCCAATCATGGATGGTGTGGAAGCGTCTCGCCGAATTCGAAGTGCCAACAAGGCATACTCTTCAGTGCCGATTATTGCCCATACCGGTGACAGTTCGCCCGTCACTTTGGAGAAAATGGAATCATCAGGCATGTCTGATTTCATCGTCAAACCCGCAGATAAAAACCGACTGTTCGATAAGATTGCTCACTGGATCTAGTGAATGTTATAGGTTGAACTACACGACCATCGTGTCGGCGACTCAAATACAAGAAAGAGCTCAGCGAATTGCTGGGCTCTTTTTGTTTAGCGACATGGTAGCGTCCATTCAGTCCTGCCGTTTTTAGTTAAAGAATTAGTGTGTTCAGAGCTATACGAATTCTAATTCTGAGTGATGGTACGCCTCATGACAAACCGTGAGCACATGGTCAATGTCTCGTGGAGTCATGTCGGCATTCACTGAAAATCGAATGATGTTCTTATTCTTCCCTGTCGCTGGGCGGCAGAACACTGCACCGAACACATCACGTTCTTCAAGGAAATCGCGCACTCGCTCTGTATTTCTTTCATTACCACACTCTAGCGAGACGATTTGAGATTCACTACGGATGTTAAAGCCAATCCGTTTTAGACCCGTAATGAGCGACTGTGCTCGCTTAAACAGGGCTTGTCGTTTGTCATCTGCACCTTTAATCACCTCCAATGTTTTCTCTAAACGAATCACTTCTTGCGGCAATACGGTTGAGCTAAAAATGGCAGGATAAGCAACAAACGGCAAAGTATCAGAGAGCTGTTTGGGCCCAAGGATCGCGCCTGCACGATAAGCGAAGGTTTTGGCTAAGCTGACCGTGATAAAGTCGACTTGGTCAGTGAGCCCGAGAGCTTGCACTAAGCCTGCACCTTTTTCACCGTGTGTCCCTAATGAGTGCGATTCATCGACGATAACAGCGCAATCAAACTCTTGCGCCATTTCGTAGATGTCGCGGAGCGGGGCAATGGTACCAATGGTGCTGTAAATCGAGTCGACAACAATCACACCAGAACCATGACGTTCCAGTTGCTTACGTAAGTGACTCATATTGTTATGCATAAATGGATGAGCTGCCGCGCCTGCTGCGCGAATACCTTCCCATAGCGACATATGTGCAAAGAAGTCGATATACACCGGCGTATTTGGCGGACAGATCGTTTGAAGCAACCCAATATTGGCTGCCCAACCAGACTGAGAAAGCAGGCAGCTTTCCATTCCAACATAGTTGGCGAGTTCGGTTTCAAACGCAGGTTTAGACTCTGCATCTTGTAAGAAAATCGCAGACATTACCACATTGTCGTCGTGGTCGCTGATCGCCGCTTGGTGAGCTTGTTGGATTGCTTTGTTATGTGACAAAGACAAATAATCATTGCTCTGCATGACAACGGAGTCGCGCGATGGACGTTTACCCAAAACCAAGTGTTTTTGGCTTTGGTTCTGGGTGATTAGGTCTTGAATATAGAAGCTCAAGCGTTCTTCAATAAAGGAAGGTAATGTTTTGTTTTTATCACTCATAATAGTTCTCTTCAAATATAGGAAAACGCCAGCGCTGACGGCTGTATATTGAAGATAAAAAGTGGTGTGTCATTAGCCAAGTTGCATAATTTTGTGGGTGCTTGCAAACTCAGCATTTAAGGGTTTTGAGGCGAATGGATTTCCTTACGGTAACGAGCTCTAACCCAATTCCAATCAGAATAATAACCGCCTCTTTTATAACAAATAGCGATGAAGGGACTAAGAGTCAAAGCCGTGAGAGAAAGCTCTTAGAAAAGGCTAACCACTGACACATTGATGGATAAGTTTAATCAAGTCATCCAACTGCTGTTTGGCTTCTCCCTCTAACGAATAACCAAAATTGATGCGTAGACAGTTGCTGTAGAGATCAAGAGTGCTGAACAGATGCCCAAGCCTGATATCAAGGTTTTGTTTGGCGACCGCTTGAGTAAATGCTTGTTGATTTAGATTGGGTATTTGTAACCAAAGCACCATGCCACCTTGTGGGTTACTGATCTTCACATCTTGAGGAAGGTGTTGAGTTAAATAGCTGAGGTATTGTTGGCGCAAAGAGAGGATTTGAGAGCATCTTCTTCTAACGTGTTTGGCGTATTGGCCTGATTCGATAAAGTCAGCAACCGCGAGTTGAGTCGGCAGGGCGACGCCATAGCTAGCAGCAGAAAACTGAGCCTTGTACTCGTCTATGTATCTGCCAGGCAAACACCAGCCTAAACGATAACTGGGTGAAAGGCTTTTCGATACCGACCCACACCACATCACGTATCCGCCTTTGTCATAGTATTTTGCCGGCAGAGGCGTGTGTGATGAGTATGACAGCTCCAAATACACATCGTCTTCAATGATGGGTACTCGATAGTGGTTCGCTAATTCAGCCAGTTTTTGCTTTTGACTGGCAGACATATTGATCCCCTGAGGATTCATATGGGAGGTACAGAAGATTGCTGCATCCACACGTTTGTTTTTCAGATGTGTTTCTAGCTGTTTTAGGTCGACACCGTCATCCAAAGACGGGATCTCGATGATCTGGCGTGACATCTTGCCGAGCAAGTCCAGAATACCGTTGAAGCAAGGAGAGCTGATGGCAATGGTGTCACCTTCTTTGGTGCAGGATTCGAGAGCGGCTTTAATCGCCGACATACAGCCTGCCGTGATCACCATTTCGTCAGGTCCAAAGTGGACATCAAGCTTGGCAAAGTGGGTGGATAAAGCTTGTCTTAACATCGGCTCGCCCTGCGTATCAGGGTAGTGATTAAGCCTGTCGCCCATACGTTTGATAGAACGGCGGAAACTGCGTTCTAGTTCAACAATCGATTGTTCATCATTAGTGGTGCTAGAGACCCCTAAAGGCCCATTGATTGAGTTGTGAGTCGATGAAGTTTGCTTAACTTTGGAAATCTTACTTTCAAACTGCGCCCATTCAGGTGTTGAATGAACAGGCTTGTGAGGCGAGACAAAATACCCCGCTTGCGGGCGAGAATGAATCCAACCCTGTGATTCTAACTCTTGGTAACAGCTTACTACGGTCGACATGCTGATCGCCTGTTGCTTAGCTAATTGGCGCAGTGAAGGCATGCGCCCCCCTTCGGGTCTTTTGCCTGTTTCTATCTCATCGATAAACTGATTGGCTAGCTTTCTGTAGATGCTCATTGTCACGACCGTTATTAACTGTACTGGTTTTTATTGTAAAAATTGTATCTGTACCGGTTTTATTGTTCAAGGGATACTCTTTTAAAACAAAGGAGGGGTCAGTATGAAAAGAAATGATTTGTTGTTAGCGGTGTTCGTCATGGCAATTTGGGGATTCAATTTCTCGATGATTAAAATGGGCGTGACCAATGTGCACCCTTTGTTGGCAACGGCTGCGCGTTTCTCGCTAGCGGTGATTCCAGTGATATTTTTTGTGGCGAGACCGAATGTCGCTTGGCGCTATTTAGTCAGTTATGGCTTTGTGTTCGGTGTGGGTATTTGGGGCATGGCTTCATGGTCAATCACAGCGGGGCTCTCATCAGGGTTGTCGTCTGTATTGCTTTCTACCAACGTATTAATTGGTATGGCCGTTGGGGTATGGGTTTTCAAAGAAAGTGCGTCGGTTCGTAAGTTAATTGGTGCGATGTTAGCCATGTTTGCACTCGCAGTCTTAGTCTCGGCGGCACAGGGTAATATCACCGTTAATGGCGTGATCTTGATTATGATTGCAGCGTGTAGTTGGACGCTAATGGGCGTGATTGTTAAGGCATCTAAAACCACTCAAGCTTTTGCGTTCAATGTCTGGGGGATGTTGTTTGCTCCAGTACCATTAGTGTTATTTGCAGTGATGCTACACGGTGATCAAATTATCTGGCAGGGCATCGAACAATGGGATTGGAATACGACGATTGCTGTTCTGTTTCAGGCTTACCCGACCACATTGTTTGGTTACTGGGTGTGGAATAAGTTGTTAATCCAATATCCTTTAAGTACAACGGCACCGTTAACCTTACTAGTACCAATCTTTGCATTGATCAGCGGTTACTTTATGTATGACGAAGTATTGTCAGTCGCTCAAGTGGTTGCATCGGTGCTGTTTTTAGTCGGGATTGGTTTGATAGTGAAGCCTGCGAAGGCTTCTAATTCTCAAGCTACAACGAAACTCGCAGAACAAAAGTGATTGATAATCGGATAGTATTCAATGAAACGGATAGAGTTCAAATGCTTTGAATAACAATAAGGCCTCGCACTTGCGAGGTCTTACTCTATGTCGAAGAAGTGAAGTTACTTAAAGAATTAATTAACAGCACTCTATTCACTTGCTCTCAATGAACTAGCTCTTAATTAATAACTCTATTAACTAAGCGATCAAGTCACCATACACTTGAGTAATTGGCACTCTAGCTCTTCATCCATTTGGTGCCCGATCACTTCAATTCTAGTTTCGGCACACTCATCGAGTTCTGATTCGGTCAAACCATCCTCTGTTAAGTTGTAGCTAAAGATACCATTTGGAGTAATGAACACTGCTTTCATGCGCTCTACTTTCAAGCCGACTAGAAATCGTCGTAAACGCTGGTGGTCGAACAGTTTGTCAGCCGCGAATCGCCAACCAATACTTTCAAACCCTTCACCTTGGTTGCTCGCCTTTATCATACCGCTCTTTGGCATCGGTAATTCTGAAGCGAGTGGCTTATCTTCCTTATGATGATGGTGGTGATGGTGCCCATGAGCTTGGTGGTGATAGAAATTACTGTTTCCATCAAACTCGTCGTATGAGATCTTACCGTAATGAGCAAAGATCAGCTTAGTGTCAGGGTGACAAACCTGAGCAATGTACTCGGCCAGTTTTTCTGCATCGCCATTGTTATATAGGTCTACTTTATTACCTACAATCGTATCGGCAATGGTAATTTGCTGGTTGAAAGTATCGTGTTCAGAGTAACGTGTATCAGACAGTTTGCGAGCATCGACCAAGGTGATGTTCTTTTGTAGTGACAGCACTTTACGATAATGCTCTGAAGACAAGACTGCTAACACTTCTTTTGGGTGGCCGAGTCCAGTAGGTTCAATCAGTAAGCGGTCTGGTTTCGCCTCAGAAAGCAATTGATTGAGTGCTATCTGCATCGGTAGCCCTGCGGCACAACACATGCAGCCACCGGGTACTTCACGAATAAAAACTCGCTGCTGTTTGGTTTGATTGCCTTCGAATAAGCTTCCATCGACGCCAATTTCTCCAAATTCATTTACCAAAATAGCCCAGTTTTCATCTACGGGTTTGTTCTTCATTAGGTTGAGAATCGCGGTAGTTTTACCTACGCCGAGAAAGCCGGTAATGATATTGGTTGGGATACCCAAGAGAGGTTTGTTATCAGAGCTCATTGGCAATTCTCCTATAACCTTGCACAAGGGTATGGTTGGCCGAAACAACAGACTCTGAAAACGCAGAATACTCAGGTGGTACCTTTGAGATATTGTTCAAATCAAACCCTGAACCGATGTTGGTCATTGGTGGTACATGGAAGCTTTCAGGTAAGTCGTGGCCGTCCACCACACAGTTATGGCGAATTACACAACCTTTGCCAATCACCGCATTAAAGACGACTGAGTTGAAGCCAATAAATACGTCGTCACAGACCTGACAAGGACCATGAATGATCGATCGGTGAGCGATGGATGAGCGTTCACCAATAGTGACGGCTGCGCCAGCTTTTGAATGAATAACCACACCATCTTGAATGTTGGTGTCGCGCTTAATCACGATGGCTTCCATGTCACCTTGTTCGTTGACCTCGTCAGCTCGAATCACAGCGTAAGGGCCAATAAACACGTTGTCTTCAATGATTACCTTGCCACAAATAATGGCAGTCGGGTCAATGAAAGCGGTCTCCGATACTTCTGGCATGTGACCGCTTGGATTTCTTCTTAACATATTGATTTCTTTTTATTGATTGGTAATAACTGCTGAACTAACGCTCAAATGAGAGCCTCATTGCAGGAGTGACCATGTCACTCGATATTTCTTTTGATGTATCAGCGGTATGCGTATCTTGGTTCTCAGGGGATTCTGGATTGCTATATACCTTGGCGCCATTGACCCAGGTGTGCTTGATCTGAGCTGAGAATTCGTGCCCTGCGAACGGTGACCATCCACATTGATACAAACTATTTTCATTGCTGACTAGAGTTGGTGTCTGTGGATCGACTAATACTAAATCGGCGAAGTAGCCCTCACGGATATAGCCGCGTTCCTGTATCGCATAACGGGTCGCTGGGTTATGTGCGGTTTTCTCGACCACCTGATCAACAGTCAAGGTTCCAGCATGTACGTGGTCAAATAGGCTCAACAAGGCGTGCTGTACCAGAGGTAACCCTGCTGGTGCTTGTTCGTAAGGAACTTGTTTCTCTTCCCATGTATGTGGCGCGTGGTCTGTTGCGATGATGTCGATTTGGCCCGTGCTCAACGCTGTTAATAGAGCGTCTCTATCACTAGGGTATTTGACGGCTGGATTACACTTAATTTGGTTACCGAGCGTTGTGTAATCTTTATTGCTAAACCATAAGTGATGGACACAAGCTTCTGCGGTAATACGTTTTCCCTGAATGGATCCGGCTTCAAACTGAGCGAGTTCTTTTTCTGTCGTGATATGCAACACATGAAGTTGGCTATTGTGTTTTGTAGCTAGCTCAATCGCATAAGAAGAAGAGGCATAGCAGGCGTTGTCGTCTCTTAGAATAGGGTGATCTTCAATCGTGAAAACCGTTTTCTCTTTTCTCAATTCTTCTTGGTTATTAGCGATAACAGGCCGGCTTTCACAATGGGTGACAATCAGGACGGGAGAATCACGAAATATGGCATCGAGTGCTTGAGGATCTTCAACCAACAGGTTACCCGTTGAAGCGCCCATAAACACCTTTACACCACAGTGTTTGGTCGGGTCGAGCAGCTTGATTTGCTCTAGGTTATCTTCAGTTGCACCTAGGTAAAAAGAGTAGTTAGCCAGTGAATTCTGTGCTGCGATATCAAATTTTTTTTCTAAGGCTTCAATGGTCGTTGTGGCAGGGTTTACGTTTGGCATCTCCATATAGCTGGTAATACCGCCTGCAACCGCAGCTCGTGACTCAGTGGCGATTGAGCCTTTGTGTGTCAAACCCGGCTCACGAAAGTGAACTTGGTCGTCAATCATTCCAGGGATTAAGTAACAGCCTTGAGCATCAATGACCTCATCGTTTGGGCTCGGTGAAATGTGGTTTGCGATCTTTTCGATTCGCTGGTCTACGACCAATACATCCGTTTCGGTGACGATGCCTTCGTTAACCACGCGGGCATTCTTTATGAGCGTTGCAGACATAACGTTTCACTTTCTCCTTGTTGATGGGGCAAATACTATTGGGAATGGTTAAGAGAGTAGGAGCATCATTAAGTGGAAGCGGTCGCATCTTGGTTAGCGCATTCATCGCACACACAACTTATCTCTAACTGAGGGCTAACAACGGTGAAGCCTTCTTGCTTAGCGTGAGATTGAAGGTCGCGAATAATGGCAGGGTGGATGGTTTGCTCGCTGATCTTGTCGCATTTGGAGCAGATCAAAAATTGGGGGATGCCATGTTCATGTTCACAAAGAATATGGTCGCAAAGTATGAATTTATTGGAGACTTTCAGTTTATGCGCCAAGTGGTGCTCTTCTAAGAACTCCAACACTCGATAAACCGACATCGCCTGAACATTCTGATCAAAGTGCTCTTTACAGTAATCGACAATTTCATAGGCAGACAGCGCTTTGTCAGCGTGTACCAACGCACGCAATATCAACAGTCTCTTTGCCGTAAACTGTTTGCCATTGGTTTTGCAGCCGTGTTTTACATGCTTAATGATCGCTTCGACGTCTCGCATTCAATCCACTAAATTAAAAACAATATAGAGATGTTATAACATAACAATTTGAGTAGTGAAACGTACTTTTGGTTTTGTTAGTACTAAGTGTGACTATTATTAGTTTTAAATGAAGTAAGGAAATGCGACGTTTTTAGGTTGGATACGGAGTTTCCGTTGGGTAATACCGTTTTAAAACGTCAACGAGCGTGACGCATATCTGCATTCCGATATTGACACAATCGAATTAAATGCTGAAATGATACGAATCTCATATTTAATAACGCTTATTTAGTAACCTCTGTTGAGTTCGATATCAAATCAAGTGGCTGATTTTATTGGGTATCGGAGAAAAGTCTCAGAAATTAATATTTAGAAAACTAAAGTTTTAAATATTGGCTAATTTAGTTTGGTTGGAGTATAACTCTGTTTGATGGCCGAGAAGTAGAGGTTTTTCAGCTATATGTGTGAATTTAGGAGCGAGTTATCTTTCTGATTTGAAAGAATAATTCAATAGTTCAGATAAAAAAGTTGGCGAAAATCAGAAGCTTGGCATACACTTTCCTTGTAAATGACCTTATCTCATTGATTGAATAGGGTAAATGCTTTGGCGCTACTGGCGATAGTAGCAATGTTTAACATAGCTTTGAGGAAAGTTTTATGGCACTCACGAAGGCCGATTTGGCTGAGAACCTGTTTGAGACACTCGGATACAGCAAGCGGGATGCCAAGGAAACGGTGGAAGTGTTTTTCGAAGAAGTTCGTAAAGCACTCGAAAATGGCGAACAGGTAAAACTGTCTGGTTTTGGTAACTTTGATCTTCGCGAGAAAAACGAGCGACCTGGTCGTAACCCGAAAACTGGTGAAGACATTCCAATTTCTGCTCGACGTGTTGTTACTTTTAGACCGGGACAAAAATTAAAGGCCCGAGTCGAGAATATTAAAATCGAGAAGTAGCCAAGCAATAGACCACGCCAAGCGTGGTCTTTTTGTTTTTGCGGTTCATACATCGTCTGTTGACTTTTTTGTCGCTAGTTCCCCTTAGTAGCATGACCTTACTCTCTTTTTTTCGTTGCTCTCCTCGTTAATTACCATTAGTGAAATCTCTATATTTTGCTGTCTGATAGGAATGGAGTAAGGAAAGCAAATCGAGAACACCAATAACAAGAAAGGGCTGCGATTATGCAGCCCTTTGTCGTTCTTGTTTATGATAATTGCTTAGCCAGTGACTAAGCTGCTTTGATGTGCGTTGTAATATACGGTTGCCATGCTTGTTGGTAAAGCTCTAAAGATTGGCGTCTTAGGCTATTGATTTGCGCCGCTTCGATATCGTTGATTGGGCGTTTTTCTGCAATCGCGTGACGCTCAATGCCTTGGATTATTTCATATAGCTCGTGCTCAGGGCCGCTTTTCACATCAGCAATCGCTTTTAAGTGAAGTTGAACCTCCGCAATGATGTTGGTTTTTGGCAAACGAACCAATAAGTTAAGGTCACGGTATCCAGAATCAGCCGGTGATTTAAACTTGTTCTTCAGCTTAACAACGTCTGCTTCGCGGCTCAGCGCTTCGTAAACTTCAACCAAGCTCTCTACATCGTTCGCGATGATAGTTGCACGGGCTAAGTCGGTAATTTTTGTTACGTCACCATCAAGCTCAAGAGCGATTTTTTCTTCTGCACGAGCTTGAGATTTAACGCCAGCAAAGAGCGCTTCAGAATTGGTGAGTAGGGCTGTGCTTTTACAGATAGTTTCTAGTTCAGCTTGGCCTTGATGCGCTTTGCTGTACAGAATATCGAAGTCGGTATAAGGTTGAGTCGGACGTGAGTCGAATGCTTTAATGCCATACAAGCCGCTTAGGCTATGGCGGAATACATTTGATGAAACTTGGTTTTGCGATGACGCTGTGCGTGATTGATCAGTTGAACTTGTTGAAACAGGTGCTGCTGCGAATGCAGGCGCTCGGCTCAATACCAGAAGCATTAGGGCCGTCGTACGGAGAAATACACTCATTCAAACTCCAAAATACAAGGTTACAAAAAACGGGTAGTCAAAAGGGGTAACCAGTAACGCATAAGAGTAAAAACAGCTTAACTAAACTCACTAGATATTAAATGGGGCTAGCTAAGACAGAAACCAACTCTAACGTTTAATATTGCTTTAAAATGTGAAGATATAGACAAATAATCCAACCGTTAGTTCCGCAATTATCAGAACTTTGAACTTAGCCAGTTTCTGATTTTATCGAAACCAATGTGGTACTTTAAATCACGCTAAGGTTGCTCTTACCTCTCTATACTGTACCCTTGCATTATGACTGTTTAACATGAACGAAAGATGAATAATCCTGAATTTTGGCACAATAAATGGGCAGCCAACCAAATTGGTTTCCACCTCGAAGATGTAAACCCACTTCTGATTAAATTTTGGGAAAAGACCGAGCCTAGCTACGAGAAGAGTGTGTTTGTTCCACTTTGTGGCAAAAGTGAAGATCTAATTTGGCTAGCTTCAAAGCATGAAGATGTTCAAGGTGTCGAGTTAAGCCAGATTGCGGTTCGCGCATTTTTTGCCGAGCACCTTTACACGCCGACTGTGACTCAAATTAGCGGTCAGCACGAGCTGTACCAATTCGATGAATTGAACATCTATACAGGCGACTACTTCACAGCGCCAATCCAGCCTGTCGATACCATTTATGATCGAGCGTCTTTGGTCGCATTGCCTGAAGAGATGCGAGTGCAGTATGTAGAGCGTTTGAAACAACTGCTGAAACCGGGCGGTAAGATCCTCCTGGTGACGCTGGATTACGACCAAAGCGAGATGGCGGGGCCTCCGTTTAGCGTACCTAAACTAGAGATCGATCAGTTATTCGCGGGCTACAATATTACATTGTTGAATCAGGACATCGCAGACGATGAACATCCTAAGATTGCAAAGAAAGGCTTATCTCGATTCAGTGAAGAAGTGTATTTGATTGAGTCAGACGCTTAAATTCCGCAAGCTTTCAAGCGAAAAGAGCGCTCAAATAAATAAGATAACACCAACAAAAAGACGGGCTCGATAGCCCGTCTTTTTTATTGTTGAGATTTGAAGTCGCGATTGTTCAGAGTTGAATAGCTAGCTAGTAGATCACTTTTACTTTTGACGCGCTCTCAATAGCATCTTCAATCGCTGTCTCAGTGCTGTTGCGACGAGTAAGCGCTACACCGAGACGACGGCGACCATCGATATCAGGTTTACCAAACAGGCGAACTTGCGTTTGTGGCGCGTCTAACGCCTCTGTAAGACCTTCAAAACGAATGTTAGTTGAAGTGCCTTGGCCCAGAATAACCGCTGAAGCACACGGGCCGTATTGCGTGATGGATTTAACCGGCATACCGGTAAAGGCGCGTACGTGCAGTGCGAATTCCGATGAATCTTGAGACATCAATGTTACTAAGCCAGTATCGTGTGGGCGAGGGGATACTTCGTTGAAGATTACGTGATCGCCTTTAACAAACAGCTCGACACCAAAGATACCGCGACCACCTAGTGCGTTAACCACTTGTTCAGCAGTGTATTGCGCAGCTTTCAGAGCGTTATCTGACATGATCTGTGGCTGCCATGATTCACGGTAATCACCGTCTTCTTGGCGGTGACCGATTGGCGCACAGAAATGAACACCGTCGACTGCACGAACGGTAAGCAGTGTGATTTCGTAATCAAAGTCGATGAAGCCTTCGACGATCACACGACCTGCGCCAGTACGACCACCTTCTTGTGCGTAGTCCCAAGATTTTTGGATGTCTTCTTGTGTTTTTATAACGCTTTGGCCTTTGCCTGAAGAACTCATTACTGGTTTCACAACACAAGGCATGCCTACGAATTCAACAGCGGCTGAGAAATCTTCGAAGGTGTCTGCGAAGCGATAAGGGGAGGTGCTCAGTTTCAGCTCTTCTGCGGCTAGACGACGGATACCTTCGCGGTTCATGGTTAGCTTGGTTGCATTCGCAGTTGGAACGACATTCAAACCTTGTGCTTCTAGCTCAACTAACTTGCTGGTGGCAATAGCTTCGATTTCAGGAACCACGTAATCAGGTTTTTCTCGTTCGATGATAGCTTGAAGTGCATCGCCGTCTAACATGTCTAATACATGGCTACGATGCGCAACTTGCATTGCTGGTGCGTCTGCATAACGGTCACAAGCAATAACTTCCAAACCTAAACGTTGGCACTCGATAGCAACTTCTTTGCCGAGTTCACCTGAACCTAATAGAAGTACACGAGTAGCATTTTCACGAGTAGCAGTACCAAACATAGAAATTCCTTCCGATCTTTTGAACGATTGATTGAAAACGGGGTGATCATACTTATTTCAATGACAAAAGCAAACGTTTGCGCAAGTTGTTGCGTTAATTACAGATATAAAAAAAGCAGCCCTGTTAAATAGGGCTGCTTATTTAAATTTTTGTTAATTAGATGTACTTAGATTGCTAAGTAAGTCACTGGAATGTCGGGATTAATCGCTTCTAATGTAGATTGCGTATCCGCTAGGTGGCTGATGCTACCTTCTGCGATTTCAACCAAAGCAGCACTTTCAATTTGTTCAAAATCGAAGCCCGCCAGTTTAAGTTGAATCAATGCCACTTGCAGAGGGGGCAGGCTCGGGTTAAACGCAGCATTTTCTGCGTAAGCACCCGTGAAGATCTCACCTGATGTTAGTTGTAGTGAAACACCGCTTAGGTTTTTGGTGTAAGGAGCATGGCTGCGGTTTAGTGCTGCTAGCGCTTCTACAACAATAGGCGTTGTTTCTTCGGTCGTGTACTTATGATCAAGCTTAGTCATTAGGCCAGTTGTTACACCTAAGTCTGCAGGGCCGAACGAGTCTGGCAGGTACTCCTGCAGAGACATTTCATCACGCTGTGGAAGCTGAACTTTAAGTTCTTTTGCTGTTGTCAGTTCGTTCATGAATTGACGACAGTGACCACAAGGACTGAAGTTGATCGTGATATCTGAGATACCTTGTTCGCCTTTCATCCAAGCGTGGCTGATTGCTGATTGCTCTGCGTGAACCGTTTGACCAAGTTGAGCTCCGGCGATTTCAAGGTTTGCACCAAAATACAGAGTACCAGACAAACCGCGCACGATTGCACCAACATAAAAGTCAGATAACGGAGCGTAAGAATACGCTGCGGCAAAAGGAAGTAGCGCAATACGTAGCTCGTCATCCGCTAAACCACTTGCTTGCAGTAAGCTAGCAAATTGTTCTGGAGACAATGTCGCGTCAAAGTTGTCTGCTAATACGATGTCACTCAAAAGTGCTTTGATTTCTGTTGGAGCACTTTCCAGCGCCAGGGTAATACGACTGTTCATGTTGAATCCTTAATTGACCTTAGGCTTTAAGTTTATGCAATACTCAGGAATTTTCTGTGACAAGGGTCACTATTGAATTGTTGTTGTTACATTGGTTTGCATAATTAGAGTGAGGTCACACTTGAAATCGATTACAAGAGCCATTTATACAGTTGATATCGCACTTATTGCTCGTAAAAGACCGTGACTTGACTGCTCTTGCTGAATAAATGCGAATAAAAAGCCCAAACAGACACTGTAAGTAACAGCATTCTGGTTGGGCTGAATCGCGTAGTGATTGTTTCGATTAAGAGTAGAGCCAAACTACAAGCGAAAATATACTCGGTGCGATAATCGAGGTAATGACGCCACAGAGAACAAGCGCTAGAGAACTGAATGCCGCATCTTCTTGATTCTTTTCAGCACATGTCGCAGTACCTAATGCGTGAGATACCGTTCCCATTGTTAACCCTCTGGCGATTGGGCTCTTAATACCAATCAGGTTATAGATTGGGTAAGCAAAAATTGCCCCAAACAGACCAACAATCAAAACCAGAATCGCAGCAATAGCCGCTTCACCACCTAAATGACTTGAGACTTCCATTGCTATAGGTGTAGTGACCGATTTACCTAGTAGGCTGGCAATTAGGCTCAGATCTGCTTTAAAGGCGACCGCAATCAGTGCTGTTGTTGTCATCGACATCACACTGCCCAGCGTGCAAGCAAAGGTGATGATGCGCCAGTTCGCTCGAATTTGAGGTAACTGTTCATATAGCGGATAAGCAAGCGCCACAACCGCAGGCTGAAGCATGTAAGTAATCCAAGTGTTGTCTGCGTAGTAGGTCTCGAAAGGGACTTTGAAGAACAACAGAATTGGAATAATGATGCCAATGCTGATCAATAACGGGTTACACAGTGGTGAGTTCACTTTTTGGCTTACCCAGCGAGCAAACAGGAACACCGCGATGGTCAGTAGAATCCACATGATTATTAACCTCTCGAAAGCAAGCGGTCTAAGAACCATGATAGAGACACCAATACGATCAGAGTTCCGCCAACTGCACTTGCCATGATTGGCAAAGCATTGGCGATAAGCATGTCGAAGTGATCCATTAATCCAACACTGATTGGGACGAACAATAAGATCATCAAACGAATAATCAGACTGGCTCCGGGCTGTACCCAATGTGAAGGGACGATACCTATCACCATGGCAGTAAATAGGATCAACATGCCAAAGATACTGCCTGGGATAGAGGTCTCTAGATATTGTTGTAACGCGTTGCCTGCAGTGAGAGCACCTATGATTAAGGTGAAGGAGATTAAGCAGTAAACGAGTTTGATCAATCTTTCTTTCAAAGTGTCACATCTCTTGATAATGAATTAACTAGCTAACTTTTCTACGTACTGATAAACCGCTTTCAAGATGGCCATTTTCTTCTCGTCGCTTTCATGTTCATGCGCGAGGTTTTCAAGGTTTAGCATGTAATCTTCTAAACGGCTCTCATAATACTCACGACAGTGGTTAGCCCACTTAAGTTGTTCAGCTTCGTCTAGCGTCCATGGAAAATGGCGAGCGCGGTAACGGAACAACAAAGGCTTAATGCGTTCGTCACTAAAAGTGATGTCCAGTGCTGCCAAGTTATTTGGGTCAGTTTCGCGAATGATGTTCATTGCGGTCTTGTCAGCTGGTGAAAAGAAGCCGTCGTAAAGGTGTGTGTCTACGTCATTGCTTTTCTCGTATTCACGCTCTTGTGAATATAAACCGATCAGTTTTTCACGGATCTCTGGATGTTCACGTAATAGGGCTAGATTCTTCAAACACTGTTGACGATCGATACCGATCGTTTCAGCATTTTCAGCGGTGAGCGTTTTTGCTGGCGCGAGAATAGGGCACTTGTTGAGTTGTACCAGTTTGATTGGTACTGGCAGTTCGTCTTCAGCAAGCTCGCTGCGCTTGGTATAAAGCCTTTCTCTTAGTTCATCCGCATCCATTTCCAGTAAAGGGCTAGGATCTTTCGCTAAATCCACAACGATAACGGCATTTTGGTTGGTCGGGTGCCAAGCCATAGGAACAATCCAACTTGTGTAGTTGCAGTCACGACCAAACATGCCTGACACGTGCATTAACGGTGTCATGTTGACGATGTCGACAAGCTCATTCAACTTACGCTTGTGGCGCATGTTGTAGAGGTAATCAAACATCTTAGGTTGTGCGGCTTTCAGCTTTTTCGCGAGTTCGATAGTTGCGATAACATCGGCCATCGCATCGTGCGCGTTCTCATGTTCAATGCCATTTGCCACAGATAGGTGTTCCAGTTTAAAACTTGGGTAACCTTCTTCATTCTCTGGCCAAACAATGCCTTCAGGGCGCAGTGCGTGAACAGCGCGCATTACATCCAGTAGATCCCAACGTGAGTTGCCGTTCTGCCAGCTCCACGCATATGGGTCGATGAAGTTACGGTAACAGGTGTAACGCGTTACTTCGTCATCGAATCGAATGCTGTTGTAGCCAAGGCTTGTGGTGTTTGGTTTTGCAAGCTCTGCATGAATCTTGGCGATAAACTCAGGCTCAGGTAAGCCTTGAGACATGGCTTTTTGTGGTGTGATGCGAGTGATCAGCGCAGCTTCAGGTGCAGGAAGATAATCAGCAGGAGGTTGGCAGTAGATAACCAAAGGTTCTCCGATAACATTGAAATCTTGGTCGGTACGAACACCTGCGAATTGACTCGGACGATCTTTCGCTGGGCTCACGCCCCATGTTTCGTAATCGAAAAAGAAGTAGGTTGGCTGATTATCTGAACTCATTGAATTTCCTGAACAGTAAGCGGACGACGTTTACTGTGGCTGAAGGTTAGTTTTGTTCAGTATCTGATAGTATGCGGTACGCGTGCAACCCAGATCACAAATAAATTGCCGGAAAACGGTGCTTTACTATTCAATCGAGTCAACAGGGAAGCTTTTGAATCGAATTGTGGCGATTTCTTCGTAACGGTTCTGCCTGTTTACGGTTTAGATGAGCGGCGGTGGTGGAGAGTCAGGGTCACTATCAAGGTACAGATGTTTAAGCTATCAGACGACCGTTTAAACCGTTACATCTTCATGCCTAATGCTCTCCCCAATTTAGTTGTCTTTCGGCAATATAATTCACTAGCTTTGACGATTTATTGAGTATTTATGAGTGTAGGGGTAATCATGTTGGATAGTTCTACGTGTCTCATTTTTAATACTGTTTAAAACTTATGTTTAAACTGGCTAATACAGAAACTTAATATTTCATTTTTATTACAGATCAATGTTAATACTGGTTTGTTTCATTTATGAGACTATATTGCAACACGGTGATCTATATAGTGATTCATTTAAATAAAATGCTTGGTTATTACTTTTGTTTATTGTGCAGACATTTTAAATAAAACGTTTTTTATAAAAATAATGACGTATAAAATTAAAGGGATTAAGTGTAAAACCAGTTTTATATATAATTAATAAAAACACCTAAATACCACTATTTTTTCTAGTGTTATTTGTGTCAATTTGCGTGATCTTATTCTCACTGCGCCTCATTTCTTTATAAATTAGTGTCAATGTATATATTTTCTAAATAGGATTGCTGTTACTTAATTGTTAACTCTGATTAACTATTAGGTAACCCTAATAATAAAGCCGATTTTATATAAAGGATTAAAGAAATGAACAAAATTTTTAAGGTTGTTGCTGTCTCTGCACTTTCTATCTCTTCAGCGAACGTTTTCGCTGTGAGTGACACTTTTGATGCAACACTAGAAGTAAAACAAGCAATTACGATGACAAAAACAAGTGATCTTGATTTTGGTATCATCACTTCAGATAACACAACAGATGTTGTTATCGCTCAAGGTGATGCAGGAGCTGCGGCATTTACGCTTTCAGGAGAGTCTGGTGATGCAGTAACAGTAAGTATTTCTGATACTAACTTAGTTAACGGTGTAAATACGATTGCAGCAGAATTCGACTTTAATAACGCTATTACTCTTACTGGTGGTAGTGCGGATCTTAATATTGGTGGCACAGCACGTACTTCAAGTGCAACATTAGTTGCTGGTACTTATACTGCAAACGTTGCAGTAGATGTAACTTACCAGTAATCAAATGAAATCAGTATAATATTTTGGCTGTTGTAGAGCAGCCATTTTTACGATGAAGTTTCTATTCAAATACGCGATTTATATCGGTCTGACGTTTTATTCAAGCCCGTTTCATGCTCTGGAAATCATTCCTGAAAATATGGAGGTGAAATTTCCGGGTATGTATATCTCTGGCTCGGGGCAAAATGCTGATGCTAATCCGGCTAATAGTCAGATTTACGTAGTTCGATTTTATGTTGAAGGCGAGCCTGGTAAAAAGATCGTGGTTTCGCTCCCCTCTAAGCAGTACCTCAACCATTCTCGTAAATCCAAACGTCTTCGTATTAAAAAGTTCTATTTTGGTTGCGGCTTATCAAAGCGAGGCAGAGCCAAAATCAAAGGCAATGGAAGAAGCAAACTACTGTGTATTGGTGCACGAGTGAAAATCGGCGCTAATCATCCCGCTGGCGTTTATACCAGTACAATTCCTTTTGAGGTTAATTATAAATGAAGTTATTTATCTCATGTGTTCTCGGCTTACTTTTCACGGCACAAGCCTCTGCTCAACTCCTAATCGCTCCAACTCGTTTTGTCTTAGATGCTGATACCTCTGTGACGGAAAAAATCGTGGTGGAGAACAATTCGGATGAACCGATTCGATTGGAGATCAAACCAATCTATCGACCAGTCAAGGCCAGTGGGTTAGTTCGTACCGACGCGAATATTGCTGAGTCTGAAAATATCGCTGATTGGATTAAAGTGTCACCGCCGATTATTCGTGAATTGAAACCCAACCAAAGACGCACTGTTCGCTTACGCATGAACGCATTGCCAGACGACATGCCAGATGGCGAATATCGAGCTTACCTATGGTTTTCGCCTATCGCGAAGGCTGTTGAAGCCTCACCGCCTGATTTATCCAGAAAGGTTCGTTCTAACAACGGTTCTGCGTTTAAACTCAACTTTCATATCAACAGTTATGTCCCGGTTTATGTACAAAAAGGTGAGCAGGTACAAGATGTGAAGTTTCAATGTGATGATCAGAACCTCAAGATCACGAATGACGGTAATTTCCAGTTCAGCGCTAAACTGAATGTCGACGAACACAGCGAAAAGGTGGTGTTACTTCGAAATGCAGAATTAACCAAACCGCTACCAAAGGGCTCGAAGGTTTCATTGGTGCAGAACGACCAGCCTTTGTACGAATGTGTTCTGTAGCTTGAACTGTGTGTTGCCAGTGATTGTGCGCTCAACTGAGTGACGACAAGATCCATGTTTCAACATTTGGCTTGTCGATTTGCCTTGCTTTGTTCACTGTTTCCATTTGTCGTTCTTTCGCAGTCAGAAGGGGAAAGTGAGGCGATTGAGCTTTATCCTGCTCATATCGAAGTTCGAGTAGGGCAAGTCGGTGATAGTTTCTATCGTGTCATGATGGATGATTACGAAGAGCCGTTTATTTCGATATCAAATGCCGCGTTTTCTCTGCTAGAGATGAATGGGCAGTGCGATGAGAACGGCTATTGCGAAATCTACTTGCCACAAGATGTAGGCAGAGAGTCACCTCCTTATATTGTTGACACTGAGCAAGCGCTTTGTTATCGCGATGACAACAATATCCAGTCGATCAAATTTGAAGTGATTGACTCAGAAACCTACATCCACTGGTACAGCTTACAAGCCTGTATCCCTGCCAAAATCCGATGGGACATTGATGACTATCGGCTAACCGTTTCCCCGGAATTCAGTTCGTTAACCGAGTTGGAAGCAGTGATCTCTAAGATCAAAAATGAATCCCGTAAGAAAGCCGAAGAGTTGAAGCGTGCCAGTAATACTCCAGTTATAGAGCCACTTGCGACCGTGGGTTTGGCAACAAGATTGGCGGCTTCTGTTTACCACGATAGTGAAACCGGCGGCGATGTTTACGTCATTTCCGACACTATCCTAAGCACCGAACATTCCTTATCTCGCTTGTCTATTGATTCGCGAGAAGATCAGCCTGTCGTCTATTACAACATTGCGGTTGAGGCGCATGATGGAGAAGGTTCAATTGAAATTGGGCACGTGCTGTTAGATGGCAGCGTATTTACCGTCAATCAAACACTCGAAGATGGGCTTTATTATACCAATCGAAAGCGTCAGCCCGAATTTGGCAACTTACAATTGGAACGTACTACTAAACCGAACATCAGCATCGATGTGTTGGTTAATGGCATCTATCAAACTACGTATCGTTCTGATGAGTTTGGACGCTTTGTTGTTGAAGAAGACAACATCTCGCCTGGTGACACCATTAAATTTCGCTACTATTTATCGAAAGGAGTCTGGCAGGAAGAAGAGATCACCGTTGCCGGTTTAGAAGATGCATTTCTGCCACGCAATGAGTGGGGCGTACAGGTAGTCGGGAATGAAGGTGCAGACAGAGCGGGTGCTGTATCTTTGGAGTATGGACTTGCTGATTACTTTACTGTGGGTAGCGCTTTTAGGAGGCAACATGGCAAAGACTTGGTTGGTTTCCAAGGGCGATATTTACCGACACATTGGTTTGCAGGTCATATCGGTTGGTTACCTGACTTTAATCGGTTTCCAATGGAGTTTGATATCTTACTCGGTAGCGACCAATCTGCGTCAATCGAGCTCAATAAAACCGATGAACTGGATTCAGAGTCAATGGAATATGACGTATTCAAATACAACTCTTCGCTTGCAAATCTGACGGCCTTTTTAACGGTGAGAGACGACGAAGATGAGCTGAGTGTCGAGCCAAAAGTGAACGCCAAGGTGTCGAGTAATCTGTTTCTCTCTTATGCTGGAGACTATCGTTATATCAAGAGCTCCCATAAAGACGATTATCTACACACAATAGGGTTAGCCAAGAGCGGATTTTCAGACACATCTTGGAATGTCTCGGGCACAGTGAATGGCTCTGGACACCATGAACGAACCGAGTTTTCGTTAAGGAACGCGTGCAAAGAGTGCATATTGGACCCACTTAATGCTTTTCAAGAACTTACGACTAATGTGTCCGCAAGATATCAAAAGCAAGAGGTGTCATTTTCGGCTTCTCTAGAAGCGCGTGTGAACCCTTATCTGCTCTTCAAATTGGAAGGAAACGAAGACCGTTATGGTGTTGAGGTGACCACTGAATTTGGCGCGAAAACCTATTTTGATAAGAACATAGGCGAGTTCGTTGAGTGGAATAAATACAATCATTCTAAGCTGACGGGAATTGTTTATGATCACCACAAGCAGCCTATCGCGGGTGTGAGCTTACAAATACTGGACCAACGTGCGGTGAGCGATTCAAAAGGGCGCTTCGAATTCTCAAGTGTTCCCGCGCGCGACAATCTGCCTATCTATATCGATGAAGGTGCGCTTGACCTTAACTTAACACCGATTCAGAACCCTGTATTTGTGAATACTAAACAAGTCGGGTTGACCCATGCTCATATCGAAATGGTGGTTTCATTTGGCGTTGACGGCACAGTAGAGGGAACGCTGGAAGATAACGCATATTTACACTTCAAACACATACAAAAAGGTACGGAATATTCGAGCGAAATAGAGAGTGACGGCTTTTACATGGTAGAAGGATTAATCGCTGGAAAATATATTATTACCCTAGAGATGGGCGATAAAAGATACGTGCAAGGTGCCGACTTAGATGGTGACTTTTGGGTAAGCGACTTAACATTCCAGCTGATCGACTTTCATAAGGTCTATTAATGCTAGTTGAGGCTGAGAATCGATGTTCTCAGCCTTTATCTTAACGCTCACTAGTAGACGCAGGCTTCCGCTACCGTGAGGGTTTCTCCTGAATGGAGATCTTTTATAGGGCGCATGCCGACTTGTTCTGCTGACATTTCACGATAGATCACCTGATTTCCCTCCGGCGTGGTATTGATAGCAGTGACCTCAAACAGAGAGTTTCTATTAATGAGTACTTCTAGTTCATCATCGCGCACCGTGGGTATCACGATACCGTGTTGACCAAGATTGAGCTCAAAGCGCGAAAGTTGCCCATTATGAAAAGTATAAGAGGATGTTTTCGAGATAGACGTCGATAAGTAGGAAGAGGGGCTGACGATATCTCCAACCTTTACGTTCGATCCATAAGGAGAGAGTAAGCTCTCACCGCGAAAAACCGTCCCTTGGTATTTGATGCCATTTTTGAACGCAGAATCGATTTCTTTCACTAACGATTCTGTTTCCTCATCCATCCTACCTTGTGCTAAGCCCCTTCTTATTGGCTGGTAAGCATCGTATTGATACCTTTCTAAGGCTTCGATCTCACTATAGCTCAGCTCTTGATTTTGCATTCCTGCTTGCTGATAAAGCTGCGATCGAATCTTAGCAAAGTCCCCATAATTCGATTCAATTCCTGGGTCGGACATATCTTCAATAATGGCTTCAATGTTATCGGCACTATAGAACTCAGCGTTATATTTGAGTTCAGCAAGAGAAGTAAAAGGTATCGCCGTAAGGCAAAGGGCAAGTAAGTAGCGAATGTGCAAATTCTTCATTTTAGTAATTATAATTGTTGTATTAATAGCTTTCTATTATATGTGATATGCCCTCTGTTTAATAATAAATATTCCGTATCTACCTGATTATTTATAGATAATTTACGCTCTAATTAGTAAAGAAGATAATTGGACGTGTTATTTGAAAGCGAATCACAGTTTTATTTACTGGCACGATCGTGAAATTGATTTATCCCTTAAAGCGAACCATTCTGCTTACCTTGTCCTGTTAATGGTAATTATTATCACTAATGATAGTAACTGAGTGAGTAGAAATTTTAATGAAAACGATCGTAACTTTATTGTCAGCGATGCTCCCATATGCTGTAGCCGCTAGTGATTCACAAGTAACCGATTTCATGGAGGCGTTTCATGGTTCGCCCGAGGCGGTTATGGATGCTGTTCCTGAAAAAAGTGGCCATGTTATCTTTTCCAAGAATTCTGAATTTATGAGTAGTCACCGAGACTTGATGAGAGAATCCATAATTAGAAGGGGAGAGATAAATTCGGGAATATCAGAATTTTTATTATCACCGATTCAACAAAACGATAACCCTGCTCGTTTAGTTGACTCTGGGAATGGTCTAATTCGCAATTTAAACCAATTGTCTCAAGTGGCTCCAAATCAAACACGACTCGATGTTCAGCCGTGGTCAGATACGTATTGGCCTTTGTATTCTGGTGCACTCGCTTGGCGTTATGCAGATAAGGAACTTAGAGCGAATAATTGGAATGCGTATTTCGATTTTAGTAATACGCAAAAGCCCTTAGCGTTCTATCAGGGTCAAGACCGTGATGACCTGTCGCCAGCAGAAAAGTACGATCTTCTGGTTGGAGATGGGGATTTCACTCTGACTCAACGTTCGTGGGATTCTGGCAAGCGGTATTATGAGTCTCGTGGACATGTGGAGCGTTGGATGGGGCTTTGTCACGGATGGGCCCCCGCAGCATATATGCTTCCACGACCAAAGCAATCGTTGATTGTACCTGACGCAAATGGTGAGCTCCTTACTTTCTACCCGTCAGATATTAAAGCACTCGGGACATTGCTATGGTCTGAAGCGCCGTTTAATTCTCGTTTTATTGGTGGGCGCTGCAACATAAAAGATCCAATGAGAGACGAAAATGGGCGTGTTATTGATCCAAATTGCGCGGATACAAATCCAGCAAGTTGGCATCTATCTATCGTAAATCAATTGGGCATTTCCAAGCGAAGCTTAATCATGGACGCAACCTATGATTATCAAGTTTGGAATCAGCCCGTTGTTGGCTACAAGGTGACCTATTTTAACCCAGAAACGAACCAAACAGCTTCTCAACCATCAGCAGTAACCATTGATTTGCAGGATTACCGTAAAGACAGGTTTTCTAATTACCGCTCTTCAAATGCTCAAAGTGTGGTTGGGGTTCAGATGGTAGTCAGTTATGTGGTTGAGACATCTCCAACTCATAGAGATAGTGATTCGCCTCGTTTCGATGGCATTACCAACGTCACTTATTACTACGATCTGGAACTTGATCAGAATGGCAACGCAATCGGTGGCGAATGGTACCAGAATCGACATCCAGATTTTTTATGGACACCCACTCCTCAAGCGGTGGCTAAGTCTTACTACGATGGCCAAGGTCAGTGGGATATTACACAGCCCGTTCCTCAATCTTGGCAAGATAACGCTCGCAGAGCATCGCGCAGTACTCAACCACTAACATCGGTCGTAAACGCTTTGTTTGAAGCGTCGAGCGGTATTCAGTCCGATGATGAATGGCGAGGTATTGTTACTGATTCAGAAGATGGATTGAAATGTCTGGATGCCGAAGTTGCTGGCTCTAATTCAGGCTTACTCATTTATGGTTGGAGTTGTCACGATGGGGACAATCAAAAGTGGAAAATGAATGTGGATGGAAAGTTGATCAACAAAGCGGCACCGGATATTTGCCTTGACCAAAATGGCATAGATATCAGTTTAGAGGAGTGCCGTAATCACGAGACTCAACAATGGCGTTGGGATAATGGCCAGCTGAAGAATGGTTTGGCGAACTCCCTGAAATGGAATGATCGTACTTGGCTGGTGGGTGCTGATATCAACGGTAGCCAGTGGCGTTGGAAATAAACTGAATTGATGGCCCGCGTTATGCGGGCTTTTTTATTCTATCAACTTGCAGATGTTAATCGGAAGGCGGGGAAAACATCAGTTTGATTTTCTGCATTCGCGAGAGCTGTGTATTCTTGAGGTCTGTCCATATAGCTCTCCACTCTTGAAAGGTCACCGTTATCGGGTTAAAACTGTTTACAGGCTTGGTGACGCCGTAACGCACTGTTTCGATTTCAGGTTCGAAGGTACCGAATAGCTTATCCCAGATGATAAGAACACCAGCGTAGTTTTTATCTATGTATTGCGGGTTTCTGCCGTGATGTACACGGTGGTGAGAGGGTGTGTTAAAAATGTATTCGAATGGGCCTAGGTTTCTTATCCATTGGGTGTGCACAAAGAACTGTAAACCGAGATTTAAAAGCACCACAAATATCACCCATTTAGGGTCAAAGCCTATGATGACTAAAGGCACCCAAAATAACCACATGCCTGCAAATGGGTACATTAAACTCTGACGGAAAGCCGTACTGAAGTTCATGCTTTCTGAACTATGGTGTGCCACGTGTGCCGCCCACATCCAACGGACTCTATGACTTGCACGGTGGAACCAATAATAGAAAAAATCCTGCAGAACCATCAAAACAATGAAACTCAGTACGCCCATTTCGATATCCATTAAGTGCCAGCCGAATAACCAAAGATACAGCTGAACAATCAGTAATCCGGTTAACAAATCGGAGAGCTGGTGCATACCCGCCAACGTAAAGTTACAGAGCACTTCAGACAATTTATAACTCGAATTGTCGGGTAATCGACCTTGCTTTTGACCAATGAAATACTCGGCCAACATACAGATCATGAACAACGGAGCTAACACAAGCAGTAGCCATTCTGGGTGATTGATCAGTGAGTCGATATCCATTTCCTGTTCCTGTTCCTGTTCCTTTTTTGTTTTTGCTTCGTGACTAGGTGCGCTACCAGCGTGCGAAATGATCTTCGGTAAGACCAAGCACATTCTCTAGCTGATGGATGCTCCCATCGTTGTCTTGAATTGAACCTGAAAAGTGGCCGATGAACTGACGGAAGTTACTTTTAAGTACCCATAAATTGAGCTTTTCACTGCGTTGGTTAATAGGGGTAAACGTCAGGTTGATGCGCCCATCTTGCGATGTGATTGTCCAAGGTCGGTCGATATCATCTCGGTTAAACATAAAGTGCACAGGGTTAAGTAGGTGTCTAGAGCCATCAACCCACAATACGTTCTCACAAGTACCGGTTTCATTCACGCCCGCCGCGAGGTTTAGGCCAATATCTGTGCCATTGGATTGCGTGTTGATGCTTGCCCAGCGCCAACTGGTTTCACGTCTCATGTAGCCCGCTGAAAAGTCATAACCGGCACGAGCTTGTTCGAGAACGAGTGATTCTCCTTTGATTTGGATGTCGCCGCTGATGCGCAAAGCATTGTGCTTTTGGGTGTAAGTCCAACCTGAATAACCGGTTGGGCTGCACATCGCCAAGGGCAAGCTGTCGGCTTCAGGCTGTAAAGCGATATCGGCCTTGATGAGTTTGGTATTCAAGCGAACTTGCCATTGTCCGCCTTCAATTTCAAAGGTAATGCTTTGGTCTGCAATGTTTGTCGTGCCGTCAAATGGTGAAGCGGTAACTTGTTTATAAAACCCTAATGGCCTCAACCAAGATGACTCTTCTAGATGGTTGTTTTCAATATCGTACAGATAACAAAATGCCGAGCCCAAGTAGCGAATATCCGCGATAGCGACACCAATAATGTGTGTGTCGGTGACGATGCTGACAAATTGGAATTGTTTGTAGTGGAAGTGCTTCTGCCAAGAGTTTGCCTTTGAATCCATCGAGTTTCGGTAGTCAAAGCTCTCGATGTTCAGGTGTTTGGGGATGCCATCGAAATGTCCAATGATCGGCTGACCATTAGAATCAATCAAACTGTATGGAGCCGGATTTGTTTTTATCATTGCGATGGTTCACATAAATTTAACAATTAACAGCATTGTGCGACGAGTAACGTAAAATTGGGAGGTCATAATCGGACAAGAGCAGGTTATCAATCACGATTCTGTCAGTGTGGGTTATCGAATCTGTATGGTCATGAGCGTGGGAATCGGCTCAGTATAAGGGGATTTAGTTGGAAATTATCGCAGAGTACATGCCAACGGAGCATCGCCACCAATTGGGAACATTGGATGTCGTGTTATTGCTGAATACACTGGCGCAAAGAGGCATGGATATTGAAGTGCTACTTGCTGGTGCCGGGTTAGATAGCCTAGATTGGCAAAACCCAAATGGGAAGCTGACTTACGCGGATAAACTGTCCATCTTCAGTGCGGCCACCCAGAATTTTCCTCACGATGGCTTAGGGCTTTGGCTGGGGGACCACGCTAGCTTGAGCCACTTTGGTGTGTTGGGTTATGCGCTATCGACCAGTCAAAATGTCGGGGAGGCCATCAAGTCGGGCTTTAAATATCTGCGCCTGAACGGTCCTATATTCTCGGTTAAATTGTTTCTAGATTCCGAGCAAGCAGTGATTCAGATTGAGAACACCTTGGAAGTGGGTGATCTCCTGCCTTTCTGCAGTGAATATTTCTTAAGTTCAATCGTCTCTTTGTTCAAAGAACTGACTGGTCATGAATTGGATATTCATACTTTGGCTTTGCCTTATGCTCGCCCTAACTACGCCAAGCTCTATGACGACCGTTTCCAGTGCCCTGTGATTTTTGAGCAAAGCCATTGTGAACTGCGTTTTGATGCCTCGGTTTTATCACAAACCTTATTGACTCATGATGCCGCGACACTGAAGCGCTATCTTGCGTCTTGCCAGTCTATAGTCGAAACGCTGGACTCTGAGCACCTATTAACTGATCAGATCAAAACGATCTTTTATCAAACAGCAGGTAGCTTCCCAACTATAGAGCAACTCGCCGTCGAGTTTGGTTGCAGCTCTCGCACACTCAGACGAGAACTGGTTTCTCATAATTCCAGTTATCAAGCCTTACTTACTGAAGTCCGGGTCGAGTTAGCCAAAGAGTTGTTACTCGGCACAGCAATGAGTATCGATGAAATTGGCGAAAGGCTAGGGTATAGCGACCCCGCTAATTTTAGACGAGCATTCAAAAGCTGGCTAAATAAAACACCGGCGCAGTTTCGTAAAGGCCTCACTTAATCTGGTTATAACTTTTGTCTCTCTTTATTTCCTGAAGAACTGCTCACGAAATTCAGTTACTTGTTGTTGATAGTAACTGTTCCATTCCTGAGTATCCCAATTGGCATGACTTGCAGAGCGTTGAGAGTCTAAGCTCGATTTTAATTGATCAAGTTGGTCGTGATAAGTCATCACCGTCTGCTGTTGTTGCACCACTTGTTGTTCACGCGCGGCGATATTATCGGCCTGTGCTGCATCTAAATATGTCTCTTGAAGTTCAACTTTGATGGTCGCTAGCTCGGCAGAACTGTAGCTGTTTGGCAGCAGTGAGACAGCAAGCTCGTATTTTTGAGCCGGAGTCTCTGCATTTAATGTCCCTGTTTTGTTTGCCCACTCAGCGAGTAAATCTTGGTAGTGTGAGATAAATTCTGTGGGCTCAACTTCCTCAAGCGTGTTTGCTCTGAGCGTAAAGTTCAGATGCGCAAATTGATCGGCAAATAGCTGGTGGGCTAACTCTCCCCAAACCTCTTGTGCAGACTGCTTAAACAGCTCAACACGCGCTTCCAAAGAGTCAACGGACTCAAGTGGAATTGTGCTTTCCATTACTTGCCAATCAGTAGATAGCTTGGGGTAATCACTTAATAGTTCAAACCATTCTATCGGTAATTTAGATTTCAACTGCGCGAGTTGTTCAGTGCAATTGCCCACTTGTTGGCAAAGCGTCCAAAACTTATCGAGTTCATTCAGCAGCGATTTACCTTCAAGTTCAATTAGGTCTTCTGCATATACTTTTCCGTGCAGGTTTTCAGTTTGGACTTGTTTACCTTGCGAAACGGGATTGTCTGAAAAGCTTGCCGTCTTTGATGTGGGACTATTGTCCTCAATTGTTTTAGAAACGTGCTTTTTTGCTTCTGTGTGTTGAACAGAAGATTGCGGTGTTTCAATTGATTTTGATGACCATGAGTAGCCAACAATGCTCGTCACCGCGACGAGCATTAGGATTAATATAACTCGATGCATTATCCGTTCACCGCGCTACTTGATGACAGCACTAACAGGGAAGTGGTCTGAAAGGTTGTAGTGCTTCCATAATTCACTGCTGGTTGAGCGAGGAACATCAACGCGGTTATTGTTGTGAGCTTTTTGTGCATACTCTGAACTCACCACCACGTAATCCAAGTATTCGACGTTCTCACCACCCGACATAGGTGCACCCGCAAAGTTATTGATGCGAGGATCAAAAGTTGAAGCGGTATAACCGGAGTAATCAGGCTCGGCGGCTTGCAGGTTGGCGAACATCTGTTGGTAGTCGCTTGGGAACTTAAGCTTGTTCACGTTGAAATCGCCGCTGTAAATCACCGTTTCTGAGGTTGGTATATTCAGTGATTGAGCGAGTTCACGCATCTGTCTAAATTGACGCTGACGATAGTCACGCGCTGTGTCCGTATCGAACGAAGCGGTGTGAGTACCGAACACGTGGTAAGCCTGACCGTTTTTGATGACCTCAGCGTAATTCACCCCTTTGTCAGCGAAACAATCTGTGCCCGTACAATCAGGGAATACGTATTGTGCTTCGTTGACGATAGGATAGCGGCTCACAATGATCACGCCACCGTCGTAGATGTTGATGCCTTCTTTATCGAGCATTTTAGTTTGGTAAGGATACTCTTTTGCCAGTTCACGCAGGAACTCATCTCGTCCGTTGGCAAACACTTCTTGAAGCGCCAATACGTCGTAGCCCTTAACGTATTGAGGGATGAGGTCGTAACGATCGCCGATGTGCGAAGCGATAGCGGGTAGAGCCCAAATGTTGTAGGTCATCACTTTCAATATGTTGGCATCTGGCTCTGGTTGCTCATCGATTTTCTCTGGGGTGATGGTATAGTAAATATCATCGTAGCGAGCGGTGCTATCAGCTTTGGAGGCAAGCTCCGTATTCACATCAAAAGCATCGGTTGAATTACGGTGAATATTACGATCATCATGCAGTGTTAAGTCGACGTCTGCTGCGCTCAAACCGTGTTGCAGTGTTGAGTTGTACCAATGTCCTTCCATGATTTGATTAAGTGTGACGCTCTCCCCAATAGAATTTGAGACTACTGTGTCAAACTCGTATGTCTTACCGGACTTCACGCCTGTCCAGCGGTTGAAACTTATCAGCTTTTTGGTTTCCCACGGGCCAATTTGTTCAACATGTTGCTGCCACTCATCACCTAACTGAAGTAGGTCGGTACCAGTATGAATGGTTTGAATCGTCATCACTTGGTTGGTGTTGTTGGTCAGGTACACATCGGTATCTGCAATAGCCGAGGTTGAGATGAATGAAGCTGATACAAGTAATGCACTCAGGCAAGTCCATTGAGTTTTCATTTTCACGTTATCCTTACTGATTGGTTTAAAGAATAACGTAGTAAAGAGTTATGACATTGGAGTTATAACTCTATCAGAATTATCCAAATATTAGATATATGCCATAGTTTTATAAATTCGATTACTCATTGATAATTAACATATTGCTTTGTCGGAATGATAAGTGATACGCGCGCACGCTAACAAACAGAAGAACGATTTGGATTTAAGGCTAAGTCACTAGTGGTGTGTTTTCGTGGAAATCATAGGTCGGGAAATAACCAGAAATGGATGCTGTGAATCACGATAAGGGATAACGCTAACCGCCTTGCTCTATCAGCATAAATTTTGCCATTGTTCAGTAAACAGATTCCTCAAAAACAGGTATGATAGTGTCGTTTTTAATCCTGAACTGGGAAAGTCATGGCAAAGTTAACACTCCAAGAGCAAATGCTTAAAGCTGGCTTGGTAAATGAGAAAAAATTAAAGAAGGCGAAGAAGGGCTCTAAAAAGTCTCGCGTTCAGTCTCGTGAAGCAAAAGCGGCAGCAGAAGAAACTAAACTGGCGCAGCAAGCGAAAGACAAAGAGTTAAACCAACAGTTGAAAGAACAACAGTTGAGCAAAGAAATTAAAGCTCAAGTGAAGCAACTGATTGAGATGAACAAGATCGAACAGAAGAATGGTGAGATCAAATACAACTTCACCGATGGTACGCTAGTTAAATATCTTTACGTAGAAGATCTGACTCAAAAGCAACTCAGTAAAGGTATCTTAAGTATCGCGCGTCAAGGCGAAAGCTATGTTGTTATCCCTACTGCAGTAGCGAACAAGATCGCGATGCGTGACGAAGAATCTATCGTTGATACTCAAGCTTCAAGCTCAGATGAAGTAGACGAAGATGACCCATACAAAGACTTCGTGATCCCTGATGATCTAATGTGGTAGTCCTCGACTAAACCGCTATCTAATTCGTCAATTACTTGTGGCGTGAAGAAGTATTAAAAGCCCCGATGCGTCTTGCATCGGGGCTTTTTCAATGTTGGCAACTGCATAGAATTATTTACGGGCTCATCTGAACCGGTCGTGTCTCTATATTTGAGAAATAATTCATTGCCAGTGTCTCACTTACGACCGCTTTACTGGTAGGTAAGTAGATAAGTAGATAAGTAGATAAGTAGATAAGTAGGTAAGTAGGTTACCGACTAAGGCTTTGGCCTGCTAATCGGCAACAATGTCTACGATGTCGAACGTTGAGTCTTGTTGGTTGTTTTTAAACTGATGATATTCGAGCTGATATTGCTCATAACCATCAAAATAGCAGTCGCCGATTTCATTGCGTGGGCAAATTTGTACATCGTCTCTTGCGACCAGTTCAGTTGAACAAGATGGGCAGTGTTTCATAGATCCTCCTGATGGAATCCCAGTGTATAACCGGCCCCATTAACTCAAACTTTTGTTTCGTTGTGATTTCATTTTTAAGTCACGCAACGGGTTTATTTGTCATAAACCAGCCCTTTGCTATTGCGGTTAATCACTAACAAAGGGCCAGTTGTATACGACGTTTATTGATGGCAAACTGGCTTTTTAAGCCTTTTTTATTGGATGCTACATATATTGAAGCGAGAGCGACTGCCACCTCCAAGCATTCTTACATTGTCTTTTCTTCCTAGCGATTTCCAGGCAGTGCTTTCTTCTGCGCTGAGGTTTGATGGCTGGTAATCCAAGTTAGCGTATCGCGATACCACTACTTGTTTTTGCATGTTTTCTGAAAGATTGTCGATAATATTGGTTGTTACTTTGCCGTCAGAGTAGGCCATCACTAACACTTCGTCATTGTCTTCCAGTGCCGAGGTTAGGGCTGTTTGGTTGCCTTCGTTGTACTGAACATCTCGATAACCTTGTGTCTCGCCTGTTCTTTGGCCGGAAATTGCTCGATACAGCAGGTTCTTTTTCCGTTTCTTTAGCGAGCCCAGTGGCGTTTCATTCGCGGCACTGTATAGGTTGACCACTTTAATGTCGTTCTGAGCTGCGTATTTTAAAATGGAACTTTGGTTACTAAGGCCTCTTCGTGTAAGCGCTGGCGAGTTTTGCAGGCTTTGAGAAAGACGCTGTTCGGTAGCGTCAACGATAACAATCGCTGGCTTGTTCCCTTCACTTAATGACTTTTGGAGTGCTTGTTTAACTTCTATATGAGCTTGCTTTCCTTCTACGGTATCCCATTTAGGGGCATGCTGAGGTGTTGCAGATGGTCTAGTTTCAAGGGCATAGGGTTGATAGTCGTAGTGATCTTTTGGCCAATAAGTATTGCGCTTCGTTTTTCCTAGATCATCAGCCAAATGAAACTCGCTCACTACTTTTTCATTTTTTAAATACGCCTTAGCCTTTTCTTGTCCCAGTGCTTTCCAATGGAAATACATCTCTTCGCGAAGGGTGATCATTGATTGTCTGGCACTACTGATTTCCGTTACAGGATCTCGCCCATTTTCAGCATTGTTGTAGTGTGTAATTCCTGTCGTTTGGTACTCATAATTCGGAATGACATATTCTGTGATTTGGTTGGTGTCGGGATGTCGATGAGACAAAGGTGTACTGCCTTGTGGAACAGCGCCAGAAGCAAAGTCTCGAGCGTGGATGAGCTCATGTCCTAAAGCGACAGTTTGATCAAATGGTGTGTTCTTTCCTGGAATGTTAACCATTTCTGTGGTGGAGAAGAGTATTGTATTCGATACACCTTTACCATTGAATTGTCGTTGCCATGCCAGTGAAGCTTTTTGTTGATCTTCGAATATCGAAGGTACTGTCTCGAATAGTCGGCCTGGGCCTTCAGGCTCCCTGATCACAGTGACAACAGTGGCCTTTGATTGATCGACTCCAACCGTATGTTCAACTAACGGTTCAACAGCATCATCGGGTGCATTTACTGGTTCGTAGGTCGCGATTTGTCGCAAAATCTCACGCCCTGTTGGCGATAGTTGCAGGTTGCGAATTAACACGCTCATGTCTGCAAGGTAGGCGTCACTCTTGGTTTGCACGTATAGATTTCTGGACATGCGATAGAGGTTTCCATAAGCCGTGGAATTGTATCCTTCGATGACTTTTACGCCGTCTGGATCATCATAAAAGAGTCCAAATTCAGAACCTTTTCCAGCAAATGCACCGCTTGAATTAATGATCAGCAACAAGACCAAGAAGATTCGTGTAATGTTATGTTTCATAGATTTATTCCTCTAGTGCCAATTGGATTTCAATCCAATCTTCTAGCTCTCTAAGCAGCAGATGGTTGATGTGTGGAAGCATAGTAAAGTCATCCTCCTTTACGATGACTCCTAGTTGTGTAACTGCCGTTTGAATATCCCCTTGGCTTAACGTGCTCTTGATATCGGCAAGTTGTGACCAAAGCTGGTGGGTAGAGATCTCCCCAATTTGAAACGCAATGGTGTCTTGATGGTCTTGTGATAGGTAGCTCAGATGAAGAGGTGATAGCGTGCTGTTGAACAGTTGATGTTTACTGTTGGTTGATATATTTGATTCTGACTGTTGATGCTGTGCGATTTGAAGATAGAGAGAAAGATCGCCCAATAAATACTGAAGTTGGTTGGCATTTGTCGCTTTCATCGCCTTTTCCGTTATGCTGTCAATGGCGCTTTGAAAGTTTCGCTCAAAGTGAGCGCCAGGTTGCGACATCACGTTATCGAGTATGTCTGCCATTTGAGGGGCATAAAACCTAAGGTTTGCTGCAGAGTATACGCTTGGGTAGGGTACTGAGTAATTGAGAGAGCGTATGTAAGAAAGGGTAATAGTTATCTTGAATTGAGGCTGAATAAAGTGTTTAAAAATTTCATATTGTTTGATTTGATCTAATACCCCACCACTTGGTCGTTCTGTTAGCAGCAACTCGTACCAACGGCTAATCTGATACCAACTGTTGCGATTATTGGGGTCAGAGCTGTCAACTCCTTTGCTCTCTAGGTAATCATTGAAAGACGTTTGGTAGGGGAGAGCCTCCTTGTTTGCTAACTTGGACAGGAGCTCTTCAAATAGTTTGTTCGACGACTGGCCTGATATGTAGGCGTTAGCAGTGTTGATTAAGTGAGTTTTAAATAAGCCAGCTGGCCAACCATCAATAACTCTTGATGCAATATACTGTTCGACATTAAGTTCAACCTTTCTTAGCAACACTTCTGATAACTCTGGGTCCTTTTTAGGGTGGTAAGTATCGTATAATGCACCAGAGTCTTTACACGCATCGACAGAGGCTTTAATGCCTCCTGGTACAATGGCAGGAACTCCCCAACATTCTCTGGCTGGGCGTATCAGTAAGGTAGCAGTTTTAAGTTGCTCTTCACTGAGATAATCAAGTCCCCAAACTTCGTTTGCATACTCTCTCAGTCCACTTTGCCTGACTTGAAATTCCAATGTACTTCGGTTGATTTTGCTGTGTGTTATGATCGATGCGACGTGAGGTTTTGACCTTTCTATTAGCCTTTTAACTATGTTCATTCTGTGCGTGGATAGTCGGCGTAAAGCGATTTCAACGAGCTCTCTTTTCTTGCTATGTAATTTTAAAGCGAGCGCGTGGTAGTCATCTTCGTTTAGGTTATTAACTAAATTGCCAATACGTGAGGGCCCTTCAGTGCGAATACAGCGTTCTAGTTCTGTTAAAGAGGAGTGAACGTTGTGGCATAGAGGTTGGTGCAGATTTGATTCAGGCGATACATGCGCGATAGATTTCAACATTTCTAAATCAATGCGTGCCATTTGCTTAGAAAGTTGCCTATCGTATGCAGCGGTCAGTCGGCGATATTCTGTGTTAGCTTCAAGAAGTAAGTGGTCGACATACATTTTGGCACTCTGTAATACGTGATTGTCGTATTTGTTAAGTAGAGTAATTGCGTCCTCTTTTTTGTGATGGAAGCGATAAAACTCTGACGAGTGGTCACTAAACACGTAATGTGATTGGCTTTCAAACTCTTCAATTTTTTCTTTCGCTGCGAAGTACTTAATATCATTCGACAATAGGTTTAACTCGTCACCAACGAGAGGAATGATGGAAAAAACAGAAGCGGCTTCATCAAGACGGGTAGAGGATTCCTTAGAGAATGTACTTACCATGTTGTCTAGCCAAAAGCCCACAGCGACCGCATCTCCAACTGGCCCTAAAACTTCCAACGTAGAAGAGCCCGCTTTACCGAGGCGACTGAATAGACTTTGTTCGCTTAGTGGACTTTCAAAAGTTTGAGGGACGCTCGCTAGTGCTTGTTCTGTTTGTGGCCAAGCTGCCGAAAAAGAGTTCGTATGAGCATCTTGCTCGAGTTCGCCTAGTGCAATCCCAAACTGTGGCTCTGAATAAACTTCGTTCCGAGCCCATGACGTTATACGATTCTGGTTAATCGCATCTAATGATTGAGTATCTTGGACGTCGTCACTAAGACAAAATGCGACAGATATGGGGCTATATATAATCGCAGCGAACCGCCATAACGTGTTTTTGTTTTTCATAGTATTTCTTTTTGGATAGTTAGCTGTATCTATCGAGATAGCTTCTCACCAACTGGTACGAGCCTTGTTTGGTTTCTGAGATTCAAGATAGGTTTGGTTGTGTTGATAGAGGTATTACAAAAAAAGCTCACCACCAGAGTGATGAGCTTAGGTAAGGGGGGAGATATGAGTTTGTTTACTGCTGTAAAGGGTTTATCACAAGCTGAGCATCTTCATACCCAAGTCGAGCAAGAGTCGCAGGGTCGAAATCAGTAACCACTTTAATATCACCCGCGTAGTAGGTTGTGTGGTTAGTTAATACCTCTATGACATCAAATGAATTAGCAGCGTGCTCAGCGCCGATATCTATCATTCCAGAATATTGTGACTCCGCACTAAACTGGCCTGAAACATAGGTGTAGAAAGGACGCACACTGGCACCTGCGGCGTACTGCATGCTATTCAAGCCATTGGTGTTGATTGCCCAGCTCCAATCCCACCATTTCATCTCTCCAGGAATATAGCGGTGATCCCACTGGTAACGGATATTGGCTTGATCTTCGCTGGTGGTTCCCATGGTGAAGGTGTGTGAGACAGTAGGGCGGTTGGTTGGGTGTGAGCTTAGCGCGTTGCCGCTGTAACGAAGGAAACCTGTGAAGTTCACGTCGTAACTCATGTTGGTTTTGATACGGTATGGGTAAGTGATGGTAGAGCGTAAAAACTCGACTTGAAAAGGAAGTACTGAGTGAGCAGGCACGGTAATGATGGCTTGCAGATCCGTCGGCTCAAAATGAGCGCCACTATTGGTATCAGAGAAACGTTGGCCTTCTTCTAGCGCGACTCTTACCTCTGTTTTGCCAACTTGTGGCCAGTGAAAGGTTTCATCAATGACGACTGAATCAGCAAGGTCGAAGCGCTGTGTTTTACGCCATTGTGTGGATTGCTGAAAATGAAGGTCAACGATGATTTGTTTAGGCTGATCTCCATCATTGATCGCATAAGCCGAGACGGTTTCAATCAGCTCTTGGTCGGTCTCTGTGATAGAGCCGTGTAAAAACGATGTGTTATCGAGCGTGTAAGCGAAGTTATCAACAGTGATGCTTGCCTTCTCATTACAGCGATCACCGGCACAGCTTCCATCGTTATTGCCTTTAATCTCCCAACCATTGTTAAGCGGTTTAATCGCCATATCTTGACCCACATAACGCGCGCTATCGCCTCCAACCCAAGCGTAACCCAGGTTATGGGCTAAGTAACTCAATGGTCTGATAAAGTTCGTGTTGTCGCTGACTAAAGCGTTTTGAACATCAAGGTTGTTGTTCGTTTCAATGGCTTGCGCTTCGTAGTATGGCAGGCCTGCGTCTGGGGTGTTGGGGTAGCACCAAGTATTGTCGCTTGGTTGCCCATGTTTGATGAGCCCGTGGTAGCCAGACCCCATGATCACCCAGTCATTTTGAAGGCCAATAATGTCCCATACATTCATGCGAGATAGTAGGGAGGTTTTGTGTTCTTGAGCTTCTGTATTGCTGAGCGGACGATAATCGGAACGGCAGATATCTTCACCGAGCTTATCTAATACGATTTGGTCTGAATAGATTTTGGCATTAACAGAATAAGACGTTAATGATGTGGCAGCGATAAAGAGCGCAGTTTTACTGACGTTGAACATTAATGAGTTCCTAATTGCCATTGTTTGGCTTTTTTATTAGATATTATTTATATGTGTTATTTTGAAGCCGAGGGCTCCTAGCGGCGTGTACTCTGTCATATAAAACGATCGCAAAAATACTGAATTGAATTGAAAAGAAATTCTCTTTAATTTCAGGCTCATTTAATGATTAAAGTATCATTTGATAAAGATTTTTCTCTTTATTCTCTGTCTTTTTTATTGAGCGGTGCGTACTCAGGTACGGGATACCTTTTGAGGTGTGTGTAAAGCTTTCGATGAAATGATGAAAGGTGGCGAGTTCAACAAACAGGTTGATACTGATTGTTTTGCATAGTTGGTAAAGAACATAGACAAAACAGATACAAAAATGCAGCGATAACCCAAGGGTTGTCGCTGCATTTTCATTTATAGTGATTTGACTACCTTACTTAGAGCAGCCCTCGGTAATCGGCAAGTGTCTTATTACGCATCACCTGGCTTTTCGCGTTTGCTGTTCCAGCCCATAAAGTTGTAGATGTTGTAACGAGCAAATCCTATCTGTTCATGCATAGCAAAATCTGTGACCGCAAAGTTGTACCACAATGGCAGCCATGAAATTTGAGCCGCCATATAATCGGCTCTCACTGGAACAACATTCAAGCCGAAGTGGTTGAAGTAGAGCTCGCTGCGACGAATATGTAGGCCAGATGAAACCAGTACAATGTTGTCGAATTTATGATGCTTCATTAGGTCACTAGTTAGCTGTGCATTCTTCCAAGTGTTGACGCTATTTGGCTCTTGAATGATGTCACCCATCGGAACGCCAAGTCTCAGCAATTGTTGTTGATAAATTTCTGCTTCGGTGACACCGTTGTTTTGTGCATCGCCACCACTGATGATCACTTTGCAAGTGGCTTGCGTTGTCGAACAATCTTTATATTGGCTGGCTGTTTCGCTGATTCGGCCAAAAGAGAAGAAGGCCGGCTCGAATTCTTGCGTGCTTTTAATTAACTGCGTTCCTGCACCCAGAAGAACAATCGAATTATTATCCGACCATTGGATCTCAGGCTTACTTTCGTAATTTGCTTGCAGGTCATCTAATAAATAACGAGGGATAAAACCTGAACCAATCAACACAAATGACGATATAAGAACAAGAGATAAAAAAGTGGAAGTTGCTCGCCATTGAAGTAAGCGTGTTATGAAAACGAAGAGTAGAAGAAGTAAAAGTATAATAAAGCTCATGAGGATCCTGTTATCGAACTGGTGCCAAAATGATGTGACATACTGAAGCGGTGCATGATATATCAGTTATGTTAATCGTTCATAGCTAACTCATTGTTTTATTGAACAAATGCACGATTTTTTCTATTAAACACAATTATCAATGAGATCATTCTAAAAATCGCTTGTTTATTGTTCGACAACACCTTTCTAAATATTGGCATATAAATTAATAGGGTTATTTAAATCTAATTCACTCCATATAAAAACGGTAATAATAAAAAACCGATGCACATGCATCGGTTTTTTTGTTGGTCGAGCTGTTTGATTCAGAATTAAGCGTTCGCTTGTTCCAGATCTTGTTGCTTGTCTTTCTTACCCAATAGGCGACTTGTGATAGTACCGGCTGTCATTGCACCAGATACGTTAAGCGCTGTACGTGCCATATCGATAAGTGGCTCGATAGAGATAAGCAGTGCTGCGATAGTTACAGGAAGCCCCATCGCTGGCAGTACGATAAGCGCCGCGAATGTTGCACCGCCACCCACACCAGCAATACCGAAAGAGCTCACTGTGATAATAGCAATCAGAGACAGAATGAAGTTGATGTCCATTGGGTCAATACCAACCGTAGGTGCAACCATAACTGCAAGCATTGCAGGGTAGATACCCGCACAACCGTTTTGACCAATCGTTGCACCGAAAGAGGCAGACAGGTTAGCAATCGCTGGTGGTACGTTAAGCTTAGTGATTTGAGCTTCAACGTTCAGTGGAATCGTTGCTGCAGAACTACGAGACGTGAAAGCGAACGTCAGTACTGGCCAGATCTTTTGGAAGTACTCTTTCGGGTTCACACCAACAAAAGAAACCAACACACCGTGTACAACGAACATCAGTAGAATCGCTACGTAAGACGCTACGATGAAACCTAGTAGGCTTAAGATGTCAGAAGCGCTTGATGTTGCCACTACTTTCGCCATTAACGCTGCGATGCCATATGGTGTTAGTGCCATGATCATCTTAACTAAGCGCATCACGATAGATTGAGCCGCTTCAACGAAGGTACGGATTGGAGATTCTAGTTCTTCTTTCTCTGCCATCACTTTACGAGCAGCGATACCCGTTAGCACACCAAAGATAACCACTGCGATAATAGACGTAGAGCGAGCGCCCGTTAGGTCTGCAAATGGGTTAGTCGGAATAAAGCTAATCAGCATCTGCGGAATTGTTAGGTCTGAAACGCTGCCAATGCGGCTTTCTAGTGTTGCGATACGTGCTGTTTCGCGAGCGCCTTCTGTTAAGCCTTCCGCAGATAAGCCGAATGCTTGCGTAACAACAATACCAACAATCGCAGAGATTGCTGTGGTTGCTAGCAGGACAGAAATGGTGATGCCAGAAATCTTGCCCAGTGAACCGCCTTTCTCAAGCTTAACTACCGCCGCAATCATTGAAACTAGTACTAATGGCATGATGACCATTTTCAGTAAGCCAACGTAACCACGACCAACAATGTTTACCCAGTCTAGCGTTTCGTTAATAACAGGATTGCCTTCACCAAATAGCAGCTGAAGACCAAGGCCGAAAGCACTACCAAAAACTAAACCTAATAGAACTAAGCGCGATAACGTGTTTTCTTTTTTCTGCTGTCCGTAGAGAAAGAAGAGGATACCAGTGAATACCGCTAAGGCAGCGATAGCTGAAAATGACATTTGTTTTCCTTATGAATTTCTTTAAATCGATAGGGCGCTTAGATATATGGGCGCAAATACTGTTAGCTACAGTAGCGACCTGTAACAAAACGTAAAATAAGGAAAAGTAATTTAATAGAACGATTAGTAATATCCACTCAATAGGATGGGTGGATATTCAACATTGTGATGAATAGGTGAGCTTTTTAGCGATATTTTGCCAATAAATTGAGCATGTCACTTGACGAGTAAATTTCGATATTTTGGAAATTATTTTCGAATAATCGGAACAACATTGCTTTAGCTACGTCTTCCGACTGAATAGGGCGTAGGTTTTTGAACTTACCAAACATAAATGGAGACAGCAGAGGAAAGACACTTTGCAGGAGTTTTTCATCAGCTCTTGGTTCATCACGCTCACCAACCAGCGGTCCGGGGCGTGCGATGAAAAGTTGCTTGAAGCCAATACGTTTTAAGTTTTGCTCCATTTGCCCCTTGCAACGAAGGTAGTGCGAATAGGAATCTGGTGAAGCGCCATAGCTAGAAACGACCGCGACGCGTTGAACCCCAAGAAATTTCATCGACTGAGCGACTTGGCTAACCAGCTCCACATTGATTTTGCGCAGTGCTTCTTTTGATCCTGCCTTTTTCTTAGTCGTACCTAAGCAGATAACGCCAAGATTTGGCGTGGCTTGGCTATCGTCCCAACTGGTGACTTGCAGGTCGCTGTGAATAAGCGTGTGGAGCTTGTTGGAGTCAAACTGTGAATTTAGTGCTCTTCGAGATAGGGCATAGATATGCTCGACGGCAGGTTCGTCGGTGAGCAGTTTCATCACATGTTGGCCAATTAGCCCAGTAGCACCAGCCACTACGACCGATGTTTTGTCTCCAGAAATGCTCATCCTAACCCCTTACTCGCTTCACAAGTGCTTGTTTAATATAAACAGTGTTTGAATTTTAAGCGAATAAAAGTTTGATAAATGAGGGGCGAATGCTGAGTGGCTAATGACGTATTTAATATAGTAGGGATCTGAATCCGGTATTGGTTGAGTCTCAAACATAACAAAGCCCGCTGGGCGACGGGCTTTGTTACTTGCTTTGCTGCTTACTAGGTGAAGGACAGTGGGATTTTCCTTACCTTTTTGCTGGTTTTCTTATTTGATTTATTTGGCTTTCTTTTACTTGAGTTCGGAATCATTACACCTCCTAAATCGCTGTTCTGTTGAGTATTTCTATCGCTTGTGTTTCTTTGTGTAGCGTCAGTGTTGTGGGAATTCACTGTATGGGTACTTATCAATGGAGAGATTAACAAGTGTTTTAGATAAAGCATAAACGATGCCAAAATGTAAGTTATTGATAAATCTATTGTCAGAATTGTTGGTGTTATAGGGTTCGTCAATTTGATTGTCAATTTGAGAAAAAACCAACGTGGTCTGTCTAAATTAAGAACACTCTCTGCGGTTTCTAGTACTTAGCCATAGATACGACTCTTCTTAACACGTAAACTGAGTCGTAATTCACATAGACCAAGGACGTGCTATGAACTTCAAGCTTGATACTCTTGCTCCCACTCAGATTTATCACCTGATGACACAAACCGTTGTTCCTCGCCCTATTGCGTGGGCATTGACGGAATCTTCTGACCAAGAGTACAACCTAGCGCCTTTCTCTTATTTCACACCCGTTTCCAGCAATCCACCGCTACTGATGTTGTCGGTCGGGAAGAAGCCAACGGGCGAAATCAAAGATACCACTCGTAACGCCCTTGAAACGGGTAAGCTGGTGATCCATATCGCGTCTTCAAGTTCTGCAGAAATAATGACGGCAACAGCTGCCACTCTCGATCATGGTGATTCTGAAGTAACCGCGAATAATATTGAGCTGGTTGAATTTGAGGGCTTTTCTTTACCGAGAGTGAAAGAGTGCGCCGTGGCTTTTGGCTGCACATTGTATGAAGTTAAAGAAGTCGGTGAAGTACCGCAAAGCCTTATCTTTGCTCAAGTTGAACAGGTGTATATCTCTGAAGGTGTGATCGATAAAGAGAGCGATCGCTTGAAGATTGATGCACTAGCACTTGATCCTTTATCTCGACTGGGCGGCGGTGAATACGCGACGCTTTCTAATGTGTTCTCTGTAGCACGCCCTAAATAGCTTTCCTAACTAAACCGTACCCAGAATAAGCGTTTTTAAAACTATGTTAGATACCCAATACTCGCAGTACATCCAACACCGTATTGACCAAAAAACCAAGCCGCTCGGTGCGCTTGGCTTACTCGAAAAAGTCGCACATCAACTGGCATTGATTCAGAGCCAAGGCAAACAAGCTGCGGTTGAACACATTGAATTAAATAAGCCAAGTATCATCATTTTTGCTGGCGACCATGGCATAGCAGATGAAGGTGTGAGTATTGCTCCAAGTGCCGTCACACAACAGATGGTGTTGAACTTCTTAAGCGGTGGCGCGGCGATCAATTGCTTCTGTGCGGTGAATAACATCGATATCACAGTAGTCGACACGGGGATATTGTTGCCTGTGGAATCTGACAGTGACATGTTGATTTCTCAGCGCTTGGGTATGCGAACCAAAAACTTTGCCAACGAAGCGGCAATGAATTTAGAAACGGTGGAACGTGGGATTGAACTGGGCGCAGAGCTTGTATCTAGAACCATTTCGAATGGCACTAATATCATCATGTTTGGTGAAATGGGCATCGGCAATACCAGCAGCGCGTCAGCGATTTTAAGTGCGTTAGCGAATCGCTCTGCAGATGAATGTGTTGGCCTCGGAACTGGCATCAACAATGAGCAGCTTATACGTAAAGTGGCTGTGGTTGAGCAAGGTGTTGCGCGTTGCAAAGGTTTAGATACGACTGAAGTTAAAGATATTAATGAGGTACTAGCACAAGTCGGCGGCTATGAAATCGTTCAAATGGTCGGTGGTTTCCTTGGTGCTTACCAAAACAGAACACCAGTATTAGTCGATGGCTTTATCGTGTCGGTTGCGGCGTATGTCGCGACCTTAATTGAACCGAACTGCCGTGACTATATGATCTTTGCACATCGCTCTGAAGAGTCAGGGCACAAAATTCTGTTAGAGCTACTAGATGCTGAGCCGTTGCTTGATCTTGGGTTGAGATTGGGCGAGGGCACTGGTGCAGCTCTGGCGATGCCAATTATTCGTGCGGCAGCCGAGTTTTATAACAACATGGCGAGCTTCGAAAGTGCTGGAGTCACGGTTTAATGAGTGATGCACCAGAAGGATCGTTGAAAGATCGAGTCACTTATCAATGGGAGCTGTTTGCGCTGGCGATGGGTTTCTTTTCTCGATTGCCAATGCCAAAGAACACGCCTTATTCAACAGAGCGAATGAATCGTTCTGGTCGCTACTTTTCAACGGTTGGTTTGTTACTTGGTCTGTTGTGTGGCGGTGTGTTCTTGCTACTTAATACGGTATTGCCGAGTTCGATTGCCATCTTCTTGATGATGAGTTTCAGCTTAATGCTCACTGGCGCTTTCCATGAAGACGGCTTGACCGACATGGCGGATGGCATCGGTGGCGGTATGACACTTGAACGCCGCTTGACCATCATGAAAGACAGCCGAATTGGTACATATGGTGCGTCTGCGCTGATCATGGCATTACTTGGTAAGTGGGTTCTGCTGCATGAACTCGTCAGCTCGACTGGGTTGTTTATGGTCATCGTGACGAGCTACACCTTTAGCCGAGCGATCGCAGCATCGCTGATTTACGACATGCCTTATGTCAGTGATTTGGACACGAGCAAGAGTAAGCCATTGGCCAACAAGCAAACTAAAGGTGAACTTGTCTTTTTATTGTTTGTGGGCGTACTACCTAGCCTGTGGTTTGGTCTTGAATTCGCTATGGTTTTATCGGTCGTCGCCTATCTGTTCAGAGCAGGTTTCAAAAAGTGGTTAACGGCTCGAATAGGTGGCTTTACTGGCGACTGTTTGGGGGCAGCACAGCAATTGATGGAGTTATTGATTTACCTGGTATTCATTACTGCATTTTACAATGGCTTTCTATAACGGTTTCCTATGACAAACACGAATCAAATTAGTCAAACAAGACAGCGAAACAGCTATCTGGTATTGGGCGGGGCTCGTTCAGGTAAGTCGAGTTTTGCAGAGCAACAAGCATTATGTGCGTTTGAAGCATGTTCAAATGGACGCCTCAATTATATTGCGACAGCGACGTATCTTGATGACGAAATGCGAGAACGAATCTCGCACCATCAACAACGTCGTGGAGAACAGTGGATCGAGCATGAAGTACCCGTTGAGTTAGCCGAAAAACTGCAGTCTTTTGAGAAAGAAGATGTGGTGTTGATTGACTGCCTAACATTGTGGTTGAACAACATCATCTTTGAACTCGGCGAAGATGCAACCAATGAACAGGTTGAAGCCGTGGTTGAAGTATTGGTCAAAAGCGTCGAGCACAGTCCGGCGCAAATTATCATGGTCTCTAACGAAGTCGGCTTAGGTGTCGTGCCGCTGGGTAAAGTGTCGCGCTTGTTTGTAGACAATGCGGGACGCATGAACCAATCACTAGCTCGCGTTGTTGAACGAGTCACTCTGGTCGCAGCAGGGTTACCACTGAGCTTAAAACCATCCAATCACTTGCTTGATACTCAAGCCTAGGTCACGCACATGGTCAATGGAACAACCAAAAACATCTATCTGCTAAGACATGGCAAAGTCGAAGGAAAAGCTGCACTGAATGGTGTATCTGATGTATTGGTGAGCCCTGAGCTTCAAGAACAGATATGTCAGGCGCTTGCTACACAAGACATTACCTTTGATAGCGTGGTTACCTCGCCATTAAGACGATGTGGTGATCTCGCGAGCTTGTATGCAGAGCGTATGTCTGTGCCTTTGTCGATTGCACCTGGCTTTCAGGAAATGAACTTCGGTGAAGTCGATGGTGTCCCATTTGATGAACTTGAAGACAAGTGGGGAATGCTAGAAACCTTTTGGCAAAACCCAGCAAATCATCAATTGACTGGCGCAGAAAGTTTACAGAGGTTCCACGACAGAGTAACTCAAGCTTGGTCGCAACTTTTGAACAATCCAAGTGACAATATATTGTTGGTTACTCATGGTGGTGTGATTCGCATTCTGTTAGCGCATTGCCTTGATATCGATTGGAAAAATCCGAGTTTGTACTCGAAGTTATCGATAGAAAACGCGTCGATAACTCATATTCAAATCACTCAGTTTGCACAGAGTTTTATCAGCGTTAAATCGATAGGGCTGCCTGTTCTCTGAGTGTTCAAAAAACACAGTTTGAGAATTAACAATCTATTAGATCTGTAAATAGACACAGATCTAATAGATCGAAATATAAAGCGGCGTTCACAGCCGTTATACCTGATTGGTATTACTACCTACGTGAAAGGAATTTAGTCATGACAACACCGAGTTGGGATCTAAGCATTGCTTACAGCGATCTTAATGATGCAAAAATCGAACAGGACATTGAACTCATTCAGCAGTGTATTGAGCTGTTGAACTTACACGTTGAAAAGCGTCACATAATTTTAGCGATGCAAAACGCGATTCAGACTTCAGAAGCGGCAGGCACGTTACTCAGCACGATCAACACTTTCGCTAATTGCCACGCATCGGTTGACGCGACACACACAGAAGCGAAAGCACTGCTTGGTCGTGTTGCGAAGCTGAACTCTGAAATGTCTCAAGCGTTCAGCCCTTACGAAGACACGCTAATTCACGCAGAACCAGAATTTATTGATGCCGTATTAGAGCATGACAGCGCAGATGTAGCAGGACAACGCTTTGCTATCGAAAGCTCACGTAAGTTATCAAGCAGTCGACTCAGTGTTGCTGAAGAGCAGTTATTGGCAGCTATGAAGGTTGATGGGCGTGACGGATGGGGTCGTTTATACGATAACCTAACCGGTTCTTTAAAACTGTCGCTAAAGCTGGACGGTGAAGAGGAAGCTCTAGGTTTTTCACAAGCCGCGAGCCTGTTATACGGCAGCGAATTCGACAAACAAGAGCCGGCATGGCGCGCGGTTCAAGCCGCAATGAAAACGCATCAAGAGTCGTTCGCTTCGATTCTAAATGCATTGGCGGGTTGGCGACTAACGGAAAACAAAAAGCGCTCGAAAATTAGCGATGTGCATTTCCTTGCTCCAAGCCTACACGGTAGCCGCATTGTGCCAGAAACGTTAGACACCATGATGTCGGTAGCAAAAGCTAATCGAACGGTTGGCCAGAAAGCGGGTTTGTTGATGGCAAGAGTTCACGGCTTAGATGAAATGAAGCCTTGGAATCATCTAGCAGCAATGCCACCACTCGGTGACGCTGAATCTAAGATTTACCCATTTGATGAAGCGATCGAAGTGATCAAAACTGCGTTCGCTGAAGTGAATCCAGAGATGGCTGATTTTGTCGCTTTGATGGTTGAGAACGGTTGGATTGATGCAGCTCCAGCTGCGAACAAACGTCTAGGTGCGTACTGCACCAAGTTTGCTGCGACACGCACACCTCTTGTGTTCATGACATGGAGCGGTAGCCGCTCAGATTTAATGACATTGGCGCACGAACTAGGCCACGCGTTCCACAACTGGGTGATGAAAGACATGCCGTTGTGTCAAACACGCTACCCAATGACGCTAGCAGAAACGGCTTCGATCTTTGCTGAAAACATCGTTCGTGACCATCTATTGAAGCAAGCAAAAACACGCAATGAGAAACTTGAAATGCTATGGGAAGAGCTTTCTTCTTCTTTGGCATTAATGGTGAACATTCCTGTGCGTTTTGAGTTTGAAAAAGCTTTCTACGAGCAGCGTGAAAAAGGTGAGCTAACGGCTCAGCAGCTGTGTGACTTGATGGAAACGACTTGGAAAGAGTGGTACGGCGATGCAATGACAGAAGCCGACCCTTACTTCTGGGCGAGCAAGCTGCACTTCAGCATCTCTCAAGTAAGCTTCTACAACTACCCATACTTGTTTGGTTACCTATTCAGTAAAGGTGTTTATGCTCAGCGAGATGCGAAAGGCGAGCAATTTTACGGCGATTACGTGTCGTTGCTTCGTGATACAGGCAGCATGATGGCGGAAGAAGTCGTTCAAAAGCACCTTGGTATGGATCTGACTCAAGCGGATTTTTGGCAACAAAGCATCGACATGGTCAAAGTTCAAATCGATGAATTTGAAAGATTGCTCGATCAGGAAGATTAATTGATCTCAATCTGTTCATGGCAGGTAAGAGCTGTGTTAGCTTACGTGGCTCTTATCTTGCTGAGATGACCTGAGACAACCAAAAGCTGCTCTAAATAGAGAAAGTTATTTGGAACAGATGTCGGTTAGTAAAATCAGCAGGTAATACAAAAATATATGGGTAGTATTTGTGAGTGATAACGGAGTTTCTATTGATAAGTGCGATCCTAGCAACACAATTTCTATGTACAATTTATTAACATACGGCCGTGCAATTAAGGAGTAGCGCATGACGAAGACCCTCTTTCGCCAATCATTTCTTTTTGACAGCCTAGATCTTGAGCAAGAAGTGGTTGCAGGACAGACCGTACTGAGTAACGGTGTTCAAATTAAGCTTCATCAACGCGGTGTATTGGAAGTGATTCCCGCAGAGTACAATTCTGAAACCAAGAATATCATCTTTTCAACAGGTGTTCATGGCGACGAAACTTCACCAATGGAGCTGATTGATAAGCTCATTGAAGATATTGAAACAGGCTTCCAAGTAATGACAGCAAGATGTTTATTCATCATTGCTCACCCGGAAGCAACCAACGCGCATACTCGTTTTCTTGATGTGAATATGAACCGTCTGTTTGATGAAAAACAGCACGAAAGCAACCGAGAAGTGGATATCGCGAAGAACCTTAAGTACTTGGTGACTGAGTTTTACAAAGAAACGGTACCTGCCACTCGTTGGCACTTAGATCTGCACTGTGCGATCCGTTTGTCTAAGCATTACTCTTTCGCCGTAAGCCCTAAGGTTCGCCACGAAGTTCGCAGCAAAGCTTTGTTCGACTTCATTAACAGTGCTCACGTTGAAGCTGTGTTGTTATCGAATGCGCCAACGAGCACTTTCAGTTGGTACAGCGCCGAAAACTTCGAAGCGCAAGCACTGACAATGGAGTTAGGGCAGGTAGCAAGAATTGGTGAGAACCAACTTGATAAGCTAACTGCTTTCGATTTGGCAATGCGCAATCTGATTGCTGAAATAGAACCAGAGCATTTGCCGAAGAAAACCATTACATATCGCGTAAGCCGAACGATTGTTCGTTTGCACGATGACTTTGATTTCATGTTCTCTGATGACGTGGAGAACTTTACCGCGTTCAAGCACGGAGAAGTGTTTGGTCATGATGGTGATAAGCCATTGATGGCGAAGAATGAAAACGAAGCAGTGGTATTCCCAAATCGTAACGTGGCTATCGGTCAACGAGCGGCCTTAATGGTGTGCGAAGTTGAAACACGATTCGACCACGGTCAGCTTGTGTACGATTAATACCGAGTCGAGTTATAGCAACGAAAACAACCGCTCAACTGGTTGAAATATCAAGGTTCACATTACGGTGTGAGCCTTGAGTTTATTTAGGGATACAGGTAAGGTTACGCGAACAATTTCAAAGTAGCTTGATATGGATTTCCAACAACTTCTTCACCAAAAACAGCGCAAATGGACCCGAGCCATTTATCTGATGACAGCACTGCTTGTCACGCTGAGTGCGATTTACCTAATGGTTGGCGATCTCTTCATTTCCCCTCTGGACACCTTGTCCACGTTAGAACAAAAACTACTGATTGATTTACGCTTACCTCGATTATTAGCAGCGATTGCGATCGGAGCAGGGCTAGCTGTATCTGGCGCAAGCTTACAAGTCTTATTAGGCAACGTATTAGCAGAGCCAGGAGTACTCGGCATTTCTGGGGGCGCAAGCCTCGCCATGGTGATTGTGCTGTTCTTCTTGCCGTTTGCGCCGACTCCAGAACTGTTCATGATTGCTGCGGTTTTAGGCTCGCTCTGTTTCACCGTGATACTGGTGAGCATGGTAAAAACGATGCGACTCACCACGGCTAAATTACTGCTGGTGGGTGTTGCATTAGGCATTCTTTCTGGCGCGATGGTGACATGGGCGTTCTATTTTAGTGATGACTTAAGTCTACGCTTGTTGATGTATTGGCTGATGGGTAGCTTGGGTGGTGTAACTTGGTACCAACACTCGCTCACGTTAGTGATGATCCCCGTTATTATCTGGTTGTGTTTGCAAGGCAGCAAACTAGACAAACTGATGATAGGCGAAACGCATGCCGCACAGTTAGGCGTGAATGTTCCGAGATTACGTTGGCGTTTAATCTTTGCTGTCTCAATTTTAGTCGGCTGCGCGGTTGCCTTAGGTGGCGTGATCAGCTTTGTTGGCTTGGTTGTGCCACACTTATTGCGTTTAGCGATTGGTACTGATAACAAATATCTGCTTCCTTTGTCTGCCGTTGCTGGTGCTGCATTGCTGGTATTTGCTGATATCTGTGCAAGAACCTTATTAGATTCCGCAGAGCTGCCTTTGGGTGTGATGACCACCAGTATTGGTGCGCCTATCTTCATTTGGATGTTAATTAAAAATCATGATTCAAATTAAGAGCCTGAGCGTCGGCGCTCGTTTATTACCACTATCATTTGAGCTCAAGCAAGGGCAGGTGACTCATGTTATCGGCCCGAATGGCAGCGGTAAAAGTACCTTACTCGAAGCGATATCTGGCATTGGTGATGGTTACAAAGGCGATATAAAGATCGACGGGCAGGATTTGTCGGAATTGTCGCTACAAGATTTATCATTGCATCGTGCTTATTTGTGCCAAAGCGCAAGGCCAGCCTTTAACTTGGAAGTGTTCCAATACCTTGCGTTGTCATTGCCAAGTTCATCGCATGGCCTTGAGGCTGAAATCAACGCAGCTTTGGAAGAAATTAGCCAGATGTTAGACATTGCAGACAAACTTCATCGTTCAATTCAGACACTGTCTGGTGGTGAATGGCAACGCGTTCGTTTGGCGGGAATGTGCCTGCAAATTTGGCCGACACTTAACCCCTACGCGAAGCTGCTGATCCTCGATGAACCTGCCGCTCCGTTGGATATTGCTCAAGAAGCCTTGTTGTACAAGCTCATTGAACGAGTAGCAGAGAAGGGGATCGCAGTTATCATGGCTAACCATGATTTGAACAGAACCCTAAGACACGCAGACCAAGTGTTGCTGCTCGATAAGGGCGTACTGCAAGCATCAGGTAGCGCTACAGCAGTGCTTACTCCAGAACAACTAGAGTCCGTGTTCAACACTGAAGTCAAAAGTATCTCAGTCGATAATCAAACCTATCTGCTGTTTGGTTAAAAGACTAATTGGTTAAGCTGATCATTGGGTTTAAGGCGAGTTAGTAAAGGAAGCAAACATGTTTAGATACATCCAAAGACGAAGAATCAAAAAAGTAATTAAGCTTCTGTCTGCAAAAATGGTGAAGAGCTACGGAAGCCGTGATTTCTTCTCGATTGGACAGGTTGAGACGAGCTCTAATGAACTGAGCAAGCGCCAACAACAGATTGCTTTAGCCTTGTTTGCGGATCCAAAAGACCTTGCTGTTGAATTGGCTCCCACTATCCAGCTGTTACGTAATGATGTGTCTAATGACTTCTTCGGTGGAGAAGACTACACAGCGCGAGATGTACTCAATCTATTGGGTGGCGGCGGTTGGAAGGGCGGTCGTATGGACGATGACATGTCGCATCGTATGGGCATGCATAGCCGTTATTAACTACCTTCTCATTACTCAACTTGTGTACAACTCGTGCAGCATACTTAATGTATATATTGAAAGCGGCTTAATCATTAAGCCGCTTTTTTATTCACTTTGAATAATGTTGCGTCAATCAAGACGGAATACTGAGACCCGATAATTCGAAGCAACATCATCTATCGACAACGCATTTCTTTGAGTTGTGTGACTCTGATTCCTATCAATATAAAACCCGCTGTCATTGATAAAATTGACGTATATATTTTTCGTTGTTCTTCAAATAAAAACTATAAACCCTCGAAGTGCAATTTTGATTGGTAAGTGACCAATTGATGTGATGTGCAGGGTAAAATAATAGAGAGTGGGAAAGTGACAACAATAAATAATAATATACTAAAAGTAGCAGTAGGCATGGCTATGCTATCGAGTGTGCCTTCAGTGGCAAATGCTCATGGTTGGTCTGAATTTCCAAGTGCGCGTCAGAACACGTGTTACGAGCAAGGCGGAATCTGGTCGGGTACACCACCTAATGCTGCGTGTGCTCAAGCAAAAGACATTTCTGGTTCATATCCGTTTGTTCAACGTAACGAATACGCTAAAAATGTTCAGGATTTCAATAATATCAATGCTGTAAAAGCGGAGATTCCTGACGGCACGTTATGTTACGCCAATGATTCGCAAAAACGCGGTATGGGTGCGCCTCATACTGGTTGGACTCGTACTGAACTAAATACTGGTACGTTTGAATATGTATTCAATGCGACTGCGCCACACAACCCTTCTTTTTGGGAGTTCTACCTAACGAAACCAAACGCAGACCTAAGCAAAGGCTTAGCGTGGGGAGACTTAGAGCTTATCCAAGAAGAGGGTAACGTTCCGGTTAATGGTGGTAAGTACCGCATTAACGTCACTATCCCTTCAGACCGTTCTGGCGATGCGATTCTATTCGTTCGCTGGCAACGTGATGATGCTGCGGGCGAAGGCTTCTACAACTGTTCAGACATCACTGTCGCGGGTGGCACAACCCCTCCACCAGAGCCGGGTCCAGAGCCCGATCTAGTGCGTGGTGATCTGTTTGTTTCAGACCAATTTGGAACGCCAGAAGTTGGTGATACAGTTAAGTACGACATCATCAACAAGTATGGTGAAGTAGCGCGTAGCTTCGACATCGTCATCGATGCTTCAAACATTAACGATTGGGCTCGTTTGTTGGCTTCAGAAATCAATGGTTGGCATGAAGAGTTTAAAGATGGCGCGATCTTCATTGGTGACTGGCACGCTGAAATGCAGCACTACATGTACTTCCAAAACGATCCTTCACGTAACTTCTTCAACTCAAAAGATAGCCGTGCTTCTGGTCAGTTAACGCTGATTGATGGTGGCGACGGTGGTGTTGAACCACTGAAAGGTGACATCTACGAGCTAGTGAAGAGTGACAATGTTGTGAATGCTGGTGATAAAGTTGTGATTGCAACAAGCGAAGCGGCGACATTGACTCAAACTCAAGGTTCTTCAGTAAGCATCCAGAATAACGGCACGGCTTCTATCGTAGTTGATACCGCTGGCATCACTGCAAACGAAACTCTATCGTTTATGGCTAGCTCAATTGAAAACGACAGTGTTGAAACCTTCACGTTCGAAGTGATTGCTGATGGCAGTGGCGTGACACCAGACCCTGATCCGACTCCTGACCCAGACAATGGCACTTGGGACTCATCAGCGACTTACCTTGGTGGCGAAGTCGTGACTTACTCGAACCAGTCATGGAAAGCGCAATGGTGGGTTCAAGGTGGTACAAACCCTAAAGCGACCTACGAAAATGACAAATGGGGCGTTTGGCGTCCAGCTCAATAACTCCATAGGTTTCACGATATGGGCACACCTGAGGTGCCCATATCTAATGACCTCGAGTTTAACTAACCTTGATTCTACGAATTTACTTCTTCAGAACATCCAGATACATTCCTCACGTCAGCCCCAATAAAAACAATTTCATCTAATCTATTGTTAAATATTTACTATTTGTTAGTGTGTCTAGGTGCACATTGAGGATGTGTTTCATATTTAGCGAAGAAATATTAGGAGTTGCGATGAGTATTATAGTGAGACGGTCTGAACCGTCAGATGCAAAGGGAATCAAAGAAGTTTACGAATGCACTAATGCTTATACCGGTACGCTGCAACTCCCAAATCCATCTCTGGAAAGCTGGCAGAAACGAATCTCTAATATTCCCGACAACGTGTACTCGTATGTCGCAATGATTGACGATGAGATTGTTGGCAACTTGGGAATGGAAGTGTGTGTGAACCCAAGGAGACGACATGTCGCTTCATTTGGTATGGGTGTTAAAGATGATGTACTAGGCAAAGGTGTTGGTAGCCAACTGCTCGCAACAGCAATCGATTTGTGTGATAACTGGATTAACATCAAGCGAATGGAACTCACCGTCTATACCGATAACGAAAGAGCCATCAGCCTATATAAGAAGTTTGGTTTTGTGATTGAAGGTGAGTCAGCAGGGTTCGCTTTTAGAAATGGCGAATATGTGGCGGCTTATCACATGGCTCGACTGGTATAGTGTTCTGCTTCTAATACACGGCTCCAATTAACACAGCTAGAGTTTTCTAATAGATAATAAAACGCCACGTTAAAATAACGTGGCGTTTTCGGTTTCAGTCAACTGAGGCTTTAAAGTGTTTCAGTTGTAGCCTTACTTAAGCCGTTAGAGGCTCAAGGTTCGCTGGGCGGTAGTGTACTGATTTTAGTACTTTACCTTGGCGAACTGTCTTGCCTTCAGATACGAAATCTTCCGCACACTTCGCGATGATGTATTCGCCTTTTTGAACAGCCATCAGTTTGATGTTCTGCTCAGCATAGAAAGCTTCTGTTTCAGCGTATTCTGTTTCGTTGCGACATACTTTGCTCATGTTGCTTGAGTGTACTTCGTCCCAGCAAGGCAAGAAGTCGATTGAGCGGTTTTTAGAAACATTCAACAGTAGGTCGATCAGGTAGCTGATTGCTAGGTTGTCTTCTACTTTCGACTGACCAAGGTGGACTAAACGTCCCATCAAAACATAAACGCTGTCTACAATAGCGTCCGCTTGTTCGATTTTAGAGTCAGCTTCTGCAAGTTCTGTTAGTTCTTCGATCGCTAGAGAGGTATGTAGCGTATCGCCTTTTTCGTCCATTGTTTCAGGAGCAGCAACAGGCAGATCAAAAGTACTGCGGAACTCTTCAATGTCGCGGTAAAGGTGATCGTAGATTTCTTGGCTTAGTTGAGAAAGGTTCATTTTCCTATCCATTCTGTTTCGTTAATGGATTATTTTATCAAAGCTCGGAATAGGGTGCTAACGCAAAGTCGAAGAAGTCGACTTTTATTCATTGGACCAATGAGGTATTTTGCATACAAACCGATTGATTATTATGTTTTCTGCCCTTTATTAGTAATAACCTCAATATTGGTGTTGTCATTTATCTCGTCAGCAGTGGGATCTCCGTTATGTACCAAGCCAGTGAAAGCGAAATTGTTATACGCCGTTTGTATCAAATCACCAATGATTATCGAAAGGGCTTCGATATTCAGATCGCTCAGCTGCTTATTATGGGGCTTGAACGCTTCAACCTTGATATTGGTATCTTATCGAAAGTCGATGGTAATTCTTATTTAGTTGAGCACTGCGTTACACCTGAAGGGGTAGAACTCAATAGCGGTGACACCTTCGATTATCGTTCGACTTATTGCGAAATTACTTGTAAATCGATTGGTCCTATCTGCATTGAGCATTGTGGTAAACACGATAAGTATGCGACTCATCCTGCCTATCAGTCTTTTGGTTTGGAGTCATACATTGGTATTCCCATTTTCGTTAATGATGAGCTTTATGGCACCTTAAACTTTTCAAGCCCAGAGCCTTATCATCGTGAGTTCAAAGAGTTCGATATCGACGTGATGAGGTTAATGGCCTCATGGATCGAAGTAGAGCTGGTTAGAAGACAACAAGAACGAAAACTCAAAGAGCTCAATGAGAAGTTAGAGTACCAAGCTATGTACGATCCTTTGACACATTTACCAAATAGACGTTGCTTGTTCAAAACGTTGAATGCGGAAGTCGAGCAGTTAAAAGGCTCTTTAGGAAAAGGAACCTTGGCAGTTGTCGACATCGATTTCTTTAAACAGGTCAATGACACTTATGGCCACCAAATGGGTGATGTTGTCTTAAAGAAAGTGGCGAACGTGCTAAGTAATAACACTCAAGAGGGTGAGTTTGTGGCGCGTTTTGGTGGTGAAGAGTTTATTCTTTGGTACCCAAATAAAACACCAAGTTGTATAGAAGATAAGTTCATGACTCTTTTGCAAGAGATGAAGAAAATCACGCTGGATAGAAAGCCTGTTACTATATCAATCGGTGCGTGTCATTTTGAGTTGAGTACAGGGGATACCAAAGGGGAAAGGATGTCGGCGTTAGATAAGCTAATCAAAGTTGCCGATGAATGTCTGTACATTGCGAAACAAAATGGACGAGATCAGTTTCTTTCTCGTCCATATCATCAAGAGCGCTCAGGAATATGAGCCAGCATGTTAGAGATTAACTGAACAGGTAAGGGAATAGCTTACGACGTTCTTCCGGCGTTAAAGACTCAACTCTCGCGATGTTGGTATCAGGAATCGCTTCAGGGTTAGGGTAGTGCTTCAACACCTTTTCCATACTCGCTTCACGAATCAAATGGTAAACCGGATACGGAGAACGGTTCGTTAGGTTTTCATCGTCTTCTGGATCTGCACCGCCAAAGCAATAGTCTGGGTGGAAGGTTGCCACTTGGTAAACGCCTTCCCAATCTTCTTGCTTGATCAGCGCTTCAATCCAATCAATGAACATGTTGTAATCGAAGAAATCTTGCAGCATGTTAGGAACCACAACCAGAGTCGTCTCTAGTTCAGCGACTGGTGTGTTATCTAACTCTACGAAATGCGTCATGATGTCTTCCAACAACGCTTCTTCCGTATTCGCTTCACTCACAAAGATCTTAATCTGTTTATTACGTTGTGGCTTGGCTGCAAATGGACACAGGTTTAGGCCAATAACGACATCGTCTAACCACTGTTTTACTTGGTCGTGGATGGTTTGAAGATCTGTGCTTTGAGTGTTCGACATAACAGGTTCCGAAATGAAATTTTGCGTAGGATATCAGAACGGACGTTAATCAAAAGCAATAATTGAGTTACAACCTCAGTCGTACTTATGCTTGTGCGAGTTTGGACGCCGATACTTGGCGCTGTTTTAACTGGTAGACCCAAGCAAATATCGCGACATAGAAGATCGAGCCACCTGCAATCACGCCATTCCAACCGAACAGTTGCCAGCAATATAGGAGTAAGAAGCCTCCTAAACTGCCACCTATGTAGTAGTGGACTAAGTAAAGTGCCGTTGCTGTCGCTTTGGCGCTCGGTGCTTTTTGGCTCACCCAAGAGTAGGCAAGAGTGTGGGCGAAGAATGCACCGCCACTAATCAATAACAAGCCAGCTAACATGAACGGGACTTTATCGACGGCAGAGATTAGCATCCCAATCAGGCTAATACATACGCCCATCAATATACCGTTTAACGGATCAAAGCGAAGTGTCCATTTGTTGGAGAGCTTAGAGCTTACCGTTCCGGCCAAGTAACATAGGAATATAAGCGAAGCTAAACCCACTGGCACAGAGTGAGGCGCAGATACTAGCCTAAAGCCCATTACCGAATACAGGTTAACGAACAACGCGAAGTTAGCACCACCAATCAACATCGCGAGCCACAAGGTACGGTTTCTTAAGTGCATCACAACCGAGCGGTTATGATGAAAGAACAACCCTTTCTGTGGTTTGAAGTTTTGTTGTTCAGGCAATCTAAAGGCGATATAGAGCGCGCCAAGCAAAGATCCGACAACGAAAAACAAAACCGTTGCGTGCCAGTCGAAATAATCCGTAATCAAGCCACCCAATACACGCCCGAAGATGCCACCTAAAGAATTAGCCGCAATATATCCTCCAATCGCGACTGCGAATGCTTTGGGTGATAACTCTTCGACCATATAGGCAACCGCCACGCCCGCAAAAGCAGCGACTGCGATTCCCATGAATGCTCGGGCAATAACAAGTTGCAGTAGAGTGGTTGTGAACACCATGCTCAGCCCGATTAGCGGGATAGCAAATAAGCTGAACAGAATGATGGGTTTTCGACCGAAGGTTTCAGAAGCGATCGCCCAAGGCACCAAGCTGATGGAAAGCCCAAGTGTTGTCGCGGCAAACAGCCAGTTGATTTGAGTTTCAGATACTTGGAAGTGCTCCGCCATGTGCGGCAAGATTGGCTGAAAGAGGTAAAGGTTACAGAAAATGATAAACGAGCCAATCGCCAATGATTGGGTGATGCGTTTGTATTGAGGACTGCCTTTATCAAACATTTACGTTGTGCCTGCACGAGTTAGTAAGCTATTTGTGAACAAGTTATCAGTACAAGTGCAATTAAAGAAATATATTAAAAATATCACCTCTATATATTTAATATATCGCCATGCTTGAATCAAAACCACTTCGACATTTTCTGGCTGTTGCGCAGTTTGGTAACTTCACCCAGGCCGCCAAAGCGCTGCATATCGCACAGCCTGCATTGAGTATTTCTATTAAAAAACTCGAACAGACGCTTGAGTTGATTCTCTTCCGTCGAGGAGATAAATCCGTAACATTAACGGAAGAGGGAAAAGTATTGTTCGAACACGCCAAGAGGATTGCTCAACAGTTCGATGATGCTCAACTCGCAATGGACGAGTTAAAGGGGTTGGAGAAAGGAGAAGTGCGGTTAGGCGCTCCAAGCATGATGGGGAGTTACTTTTTCCCACAGGTGGTGATGGCATTCAAGAGCCAATACCCGAACCTAAAACTGACGATTATAGATGCTGGTACTGCTTCGATTCGTGAAATGTTATTAAACGGTGAGCTTGATATCGGCGTGATTAATCATGAAAACGTGCCTGACGACCTCGAAACTGATCATCTATTGAGTTCTGAAATGTTAGCCGTCGTTGGTAAAGATCACCCATTGGCAACGCAAGCATCCATCACCTTTGAAGAGTTTTTCGCTCAAGAACTCATCATGTTCAAGTCGGGTTATTTCCACCGTGACTTTATCGATGCGACCTGCAAAAAGTACAACCTAGACATGACCATCGCGTTCGAAACCAACTTGCTCCCGATGATTCTTTCTATAGTGAAGCGAGAGTTCGCCATTACCGCACTACTCAGCTTAGTGACAGAGTACGAGGAAGATGTTGTCGGCGTGCCATTCAAAGACCCTGTGAAACTGAACCTCTCTTTGGCTTGGAGAAAGGAAGGATATCTTTCGAAGGCAGACAGAACCTTTATTGATTTCGTGAAGCGCTATGTGTGATTAAGTCAGATATAAATAAACAAAGCCCGAACATCCTTGGTTGGACATTCGGGCTTTGTTTGTAGAAATATAAGTCTCTAAACCACGTTATGTGTTCTTTGAGTTATACATCTTATCGAAGTTCTTCTGATTCCAACCGACCATCACTTGATCGCCGATCTTAAGCACTGGGATAGAGCGAGCACCCATCGCCTGTAACTCTTTACGGCCACGCTGCATCTTTGCATTCGTCAGGCGGTAAACAATTTTCTTAGAGTCTAAATACCTTTGGGCATCCTTACAGTGCGGGCATTTGTCTGCGACGTACAATACAACACGTTTCATTTTTTCATTCTCTTGGTGAATCTCGTTAAAGTGTAACGAATCCTAGGTGATTAGAAAAGTGTGATCAGTTACACTATGCGGCTCAATTTTCAAGACCACAACGTATTGTCGTGGTGTAACTTGTACGGTCTTTCAGCATGCATCCTTCTTTACGCTATATTCAAGGCTATCCTAAGCACATTCTTGATCCTGTGACTCAACTTGTCGAGTCGGGTAAATTGGTGCCTTGGTTTGAAGCTCGCTACCCAAAGAATCATGAAATAAAAAGCGAGAAAGCCCTGTTTGACTATGCGATTGAGATAAAAAATCGCTACATGAAAAAAACACCACCGATCAGCAAAGTGATTTACGACGGCAAGATACACCTAATCAATAATGCGTTAGGTCTTCATTCTTACGTTGCGAAGAATCACGGTGGAAAGATCAAATCAAAGAATGAAATTCGTATTGCCAGTGTTTTTAAAAATGCACCAGAACCTTTACTTAGAATGCTGGTGGTACACGAACTGGCGCATATCAAAGAGAAAGAGCACGACAAAGCCTTTTACCAACTATGCTGTCACATGGAACCGGAATATCATCAACTTGAGTTGGATGCCCGTTTATTCATGATGTATTTAGATTTAAAGAAGTAGCCCAATGAGCCAATCACAAAATAGAAAGACGCTAAGCCTGTCGAAAAACAGTACTTCATCAGCAAAAACAAAAGACAATCAAGCTGATGTTAAGCCAAGTACAGCTAAGCCAAGCAGCGACAAGCGTATTTCTACAAAGAACACATCAGATAAAAGCCGCAAGAGTAGTGCACCGAAAGGTACGGGCAATAACAAAGCAAAGCGACCTTTTGCAAAAGATAGCAAAGGGAAGCAGGGCGCGAATAAAGGATCATCAAATAAGGGTTCTTTTAATAAAACGGCTTTTAACAAGAACGCAGCTCAGAAAAGACGTTCTTCTGAAAAACCTCAAGGTGGATTACACCCAAGAAACCAGCACACTGGTCGTTATGACTTTGAGTTGTTGGTTGCCTCGTTGCCTGAGCTAAAAGAGCACCTGATCAAGAACCCAGTAGGAGAAGACACCATTAACTTCTCTGATCCATTGGCCGTTAAGCTGCTCAACAAAGCTTTGTTAGCACACCACTACGGCGTTAAACATTGGGATATTCCTGCTGGTTACTTGTGCCCGCCAATTCCTGGGCGTGCAGACTACATTCACAGAGTGGCCGACATCCTTAATAGCGATGGCCAAGGCGAACCATATAACCACGCGTCTGTGAAAGCATTAGATATTGGTGTTGGTGCAAACTGTATCTACCCAATCATTGGCACCACGGAATACAAATGGCGTTGCACAGGTACAGATGTTGATCCTGTTTCCATCAAAACAGCGAACTTCATTGCGGAAAGCAACGTTAATCTAAAAGGTAAGATCCGAGCTCGCCTACAAGCTGACTCTGAATCTATCTTTAAGGGCGTGATTAAGGATAATGAACGTTACGATGTCACTATTTGTAACCCTCCATTCCACAGCTCCCTTGAAGAAGCGGAAAAGGGGTCACAACGTAAACTGGATAACCTAGCGGCGAACCGTGCTAAGAAGGCAGGTCAGTCATTTAAGCCAGAAACGAATAAGAAGCCAGTTAAGTTAGATAAATCAACTAAGCAAGATAAACCAACCTTAAACTTTGGTGGTCAAAAAGCCGAGCTTTGGTGCCCGGGTGGCGAAGCTGCTTTCATCATGAAAATGGCGAGAGAGAGCCAGCTTTTTGCTACTCAAGTTTTGTGGTTTACGACATTGATCTCTAAGAAAGATAACGTCGATATGGTTCGTTCAGAGCTGGGTAAGCTACGAGCTAAACAAGTGAAAGTTGTCGAGATGTCGCAAGGCCAGAAGGTGAGTCGTTTTATCGCATGGACCTTTATGGACGATGAACAAAGACAAGAGTGGATCGCGCTTAAGTAACGACTGCACTTAATTAAGATATTAAGTCGAAATTATGAACGGGCTTGTTGTTAACGCAACAAGCCCGTTTTTTGTGTTTTGCATATTCGCTAAGCAGAAAGCAACTCATCTAACTTACTCTGATATTTCTGCTCTAGGGCTCTGTTCCCGGCTTTGTTTTCGAGATCGACCAAGATTTGAAGTGATGGAATTTGATAGCCATAACGCTGGTGGAATTTGAATAAACGAAGTCGAGCCTCATTGTAATCGGCTTCACTTACTTCGATTTTAGAAAGCTGTAATATCGACTTTACTCGATTTGGGTCATGGTCAATGGCGCGAGTGAAGTAGTACTTCGCTTGGTCAGTATTGCCAGCCTTAAATGCGCAAAATGCCGCGTTTTCATAACTTGCAGACACCAAGTAGTAGTAGGGTTGGTCGATGGCTCGATTGAAGTACTTGTCGGCTTGTTCGTATTCGCCCTGTTTACACAAAAATGTACCGTAGTTGTTCAATACATTACCGTTTCTAGAATCGAGACTGAGTGCTTTGCGGTAAGTGGTTCTCGCTTCGTCTACTTCGCCCACTTGTTCGTAGTAATGCGCCATTGAAAGTCGAGCACGGTAGTAGCTAGGTGCGTGCTTGATAGCGAGTTCAAGATTTTCACGCGCTCTTACCATATTGCCTTGTCCCATATAGCCCAAGCCTAATTCGATTCGAGATTCAGACATCGCGATAGGATCGCTTTCAATTTTTGGTGGTCCTTCAGTGACAGAGACGCAACCGACCAACGAAAGCGAGGTGAGTAGTACCAAACTTGATAACGAAAGGGGGCGGGGCAACGAAATCGGATTTGAGAATGACGGCTTGGCAGGCATGTGAAGCTCCTTATGAACACCAACCCATCATATGAAATCAAACCCATTGAAGTGGTAAATCTATTATGGAATGCGACTCAACCACCATAAAAAAACCGCGTCCAATTTGGAGTCTTATCAACAACCTATTGAACACGGCTTTATGTGTTTGTGAATCGGAAGAGAGAACTTAATCGTCTTTGGTAAAGTTGTCTTCGCTGAAATGCTCCAGATCGTAAGGCGTTTGTTGGTAAACGCAGTAGTTTAGCCAGTTAGAGAATAACAAGTGGCCATGACTACGCCAGCTTGCAACAGGCTTGTTGTCTGGATTGTTGTTCGGGTAATAGTTGATTGGAATAACAGGCTCCATGCCTTCACCTAAATCACGAATGTATTCATTGTGAAGTGTATGGGAGTCGTATTCAGGGTGGCCCGTTACAAACACGTTTCGTTTATCTTTGGTCGCTGCTAGATATACACCCGCAACATCAGAAGTCGCAAGAACATCAAGGTCGGTATGTTCAGCTAAGCACTCTTGAGAGAAGTCCGCATAGCGAGAGTGCGGTGCCAAAAATGTATCGTCGAAGCCACGCAGAATAGGATGGTATGGGTTATGTATCTCGTGGTTATAAACACCAGACAGCTTCTCTTTACGAGTGCGTTTTGGCAAATCATACAATAACTTCAAACCAGCCTGAGCCGCCCAACATACGTATAGCGTTGAAGTAACGTGCTTGTTTGCCCATTCCATGATGGTTTTCAGGTGATCCCAGTAGATAACATCTTCAAATTGAACCAAACCAAGCGGCGCGCCAGTGATGATCAATCCATCAAAGTTTCTTCCTTTGACCATTTCAAATTGGCGGTAGAAGTTATCAAGGTGTTCAGTCGGTGTGTTTTTGCTCGGTCGGTCATCAATGCGCAGCAGCTCTACATCCACTTGCAATGGGCTGTTCGATAGTAGGCGTAAAAATTGAGTTTCAGTTTCAATCTTCTTCGGCATTAGGTTGAGGATCAAGACTCGAAGTGGACGAATTTCCTGTGTCGATGCTCTTGATAACGGCATAACGAAGATGTTTTCTTCACGAAGAACATCGGATGCTGGCAATTGGTCTGGAATGCGAATAGGCACAGCTTTCTCCCTAAGCTAGATATGTAGACGTCTATACATCTAAATCTATAGTAGTTTGATACGCTTGTCGATATGCAAAATGGATAGATGTAAATTATTTGTGTTTTCTATCAGAAGCAATCCTCGGGCATCGAGGGGAGTTTCGTAGTATTCAGTGATTACCTGACTCTAGTGTAAGGATTTGGTTTTCGGACGCTGAGTAAAGGCAGTTATCAGAGAAACTCTTTATTATTTACGATAAACTCATGTTTTCGAATTAGCCTGTAAAGTGACAAATGAAGTTAATACTCATTCGAGGGTTGCCCGGTTCTGGCAAGTCAACAAAAGCCAAAACCTACGATGCATTGCATGTTGAAGCCGATATGTATTATGTGAATGAGCAAGGTGAGTATCACTTTGACCCTAGACAGCTGCAACAAGCACATGAGTGGTGTCAAAACACGGCTGAAAGTGGTCTAAAGCAAGGCCTTGATGTGGTTGTTTCGAATACATTTATTAAGCACTGGGAAATGAAGGCTTACCGCCAACTTGCACGCAAATATAAAGCAGAATTGATTATTGAAGTTTGCCGAGAGCAATATGGCACTATTCACGACATCGAACCGTCTGTGATTAAGCGTATGGCGAAAGATTGGCAAGAATAGCCTCGAGCTTATCTTGCTTGGATGAGTCGCAAATAGAATTAAATTAATAGAATAACTCCAAGGTAACGATTGAAATGGCAAAGCGCTCTGTTGTGGTCGACATGACTTCTTATGGTATCTATTCCACATGGGATTCCAAATCTAAAGATCTTCCAAAAATCCAAGAGTTCACCACCATCGTTGATGCTGAAATCGACGTGGAGTTTGGCTATATCCTGAATATAAAAAAAGCCAAAGGTGAGAAGATTCGTTACTGCATTTATCACCCGAACATCACCACAGACAAAGGTGAAGTGCTCGAACCGTTCGATGGTGAAGAGTATGTCGGCAACAATGATTGGGATTTCTACTTAGGTGACACTATCTGGGCACCTGTCTCGAACAAACTAGGAAAATGGCGTATGACGGTTGAGCTAAAAGGCAACATCATCGCCGACAAGACATTCGACCTAGTAGCAAAAGACGAAGGCCAGTTTTGGAAGCGTAGGGGGTTTTAGGTTCGACCTTCTATGTTCACCTAAACAGCAAAAAGCCGAGCATCGTGATGATGTCTCGGCTTTTTTCATTGTGCTAGATAGAAGTGACTACCTAACTAATGGATTCGATTATTGCGTTACATAAGCCACAACAAACTCAGTTATAGCGACCATGTCTTTCACTGCAATGTACTCTTCAGTGGTGTGAACTTTCGCCATACCAGTAGAAAGGTTAACTGTTGTTAGGCCTTTCGCGTTGAAGTTGTTTGCATCACTACCGCCGCCAGTGCGTTTAGTGTTCGCTGTTACGCCAAGCTTCTCAAATGCTGATTTGATAGAAAGAATATGCGGGTGATCATCTGCAATAACGAATGCGTCGTAAGCACGAGTCGATTCGATTTCTACTTCAGCGCCGAACTGTTTCGCGCTTTCTTCGAATGTCGAGATCATGTGTTCAACTTGTGCTGTTAGTTTTTCACCGTTTAGAGAGCGAGCCTCAGCCACGACTTTAAGCTCTGGCATTACGATGTTAGTTGCTTGACCGCCTTCAACAATACCCACGTTTGCTGTTGTTTCTTCATCGATACGAAGCAGGTTCATCTTAGTGATAGCGTCTGCTGCCACTTGAATCGCACTGATGCCTTCTTCTGGTGCTAAACCAGCGTGAGCAGGGCGACCTTTGATCTTCGCAACGATTTTTTGTTGGCCAGGCGCTGCGTTTACGATAGTACCAATCGGACCGCCTGTATCTAGCACAATAGCGTGCTCAGATTGGATGTAAGACATATCGAAGTTCAGAGAACCGAATAGACCGCCTTCTTCGAATACGGTGAATGCGATTTCAATCGTTTTGTGTGCTTGGCCTTCAGCTTGGATTACGCGAACCGCTTCCATGATAGCCGCAATACCAGACTTATCGTCACCGCCTAGGATCGTGTTGCCTTTTGAACGGATGATACCGTCTTCGATGATTGGCTCAATGCCGATACCTGGCGTTACTGTGTCCATGTGGCAGCTGAATACTGTGCTACCTGGAAGTGTGCCATCTAAACGTGCGTAGATGTTGAAACCGTTCGATACTTCTTCCGGAACTGCCAGTTTGTGTACGTCAAAGCCTAGTTCGCCTAGCTGCTCAGCCAGCGCTTCAGCGATGGCTTTTTCGTTGCGTGATTCACTATCGATTTTCACAAGATCACAGAAATGGTCGACTAGACGTTGTTCATTAATTTGGGTCATTGTTAATTCTCATTATGCTTCCGCTTGTTCGAAAAGAAGCCGCGGAGGTAGGAACAGGAAAATCACTATAACGCCAATGTGCCAGATGAATGCCTGTGTTAAATCAAGAAAGTTGCCTGATTATGCTATTTAATTAGAAAAATCTTATTTATATCGTCGAGCTGGCAACATTTTAATCTGTCTAGGGCTCGGGTATAATGCGTTTCTAATATAGATAAACAGCAGTGATATGAGAATTCAATTTGGAACGGCCTTGATACATGAATAAAAACAACGTTTTAGGATCCTTTCTACTCGTTGTGACAATGAGTGCCGTACTCGGGCTTTATTTGTTGTACCCATTGCAGGACGACGACCTAAGTCATGCGCAATCAACGAACACTGATGCTTACACCCCAGAAAACGAACTGGCTAAGTCCGCATATGGGCTCCAGTTAATCAAACTGCTTGAGCTATCTCGCGGTGATCCACTTCTCGCGCAACAAAAGCTTACTGAGCTTGCAGAAACTTCACCTACAAAACCTTCAGCTATTTACCAAGCTTACCGTCTGATGATTCTGTCAAATGTCGCCCATCATCAGCAAGATACAGAAGCCGTCATGAGATACATTCAACAGCTTGAAGAATTGGCTGACCACAAAGCTTTGTTGTGGTTGAAAGCCCAGTCGCTTGTTGAATTATCCATCGAGAATTTGAAAGAAGGTGAACTCGCTGCCTCTGAAGTTCAAATTCGTTCCGCAATCGATATAGCTGAGTCCATAAGATACGAAGAACTGTTGGTCAAAGCCTATAATACGGCGGGCGCCATCAATAACGTTCGTAACGACCTACAAGATGCTCAATACTTTTTCCATCAAGGGATACAACTTGGGAAAAAGTACCCAAAGCATATTTATAACAGCAAGCTCATGTCTAACATGGCATTGCTTTACATCTATTTGGAAGATTGGCCGAAAGCACTCAAGATCATTGAGAAAGCCAAAAAGCTCTATTATCAAAGCGGATTACTCGAAGATGAGGCCATTGGTATCCTCTACATTAACGAAGCCTTCACCTATTTAAGCAGTGGCGATCTCGTAAAAGGTCGTATTGCTTATAACAAAGCGAAGCAGCTGAATAGTGAGAGAGTAAGTACGCGATACAAGGTTCTATTGCTCAGAACATACAGTGATGTATTGCTTGCGGAAGGGGAATTCCAATCAGCACTCAATGTGACGAATCGATGCATTCATTATCCTGGGGTCGAGAAATACACGCTTCAACATGGGCAGTGTTACCTCAACCGAGCGTTGGCGAAAGTCGGACTGAATAAAGATGATGATACCCTGGCAGATTTTCAACGCGCGTTCGACATTTTTGAAGTTGTGGGCAGCCGAAATTGGAAGGTACTCGGATTAAAAAGGCTGGCTCAATATTACGAATCAAAAGGTAATCTTGATAAGGCATTACACTATTACAAGCTATATTATAAAGCTAATAAAGCGCTGCTTTTTGACAAGCGCCAGAGTGATATCTTTCTTTTAGAACAAGACTTTGCGACTGCGACACTCGCGAAAGAAAACGAATTACTCAACACGGAAAAAGACCTGAATGAGTTGTTACTGCAAAAGCAGCAACTTAGGAATCGAATCGTTGTCGCATTGATCATTATGGTGGGTATTAGCGCACTGTTATTGATGATTCGATTGCGTTCAATCCAAAAAAAGAACAGCGCCTTGTTAACCCAATCAACGACTTGTGAGCTTACCGGCTTGTTCAATAGGCGTTATCTCGAACAATTACTAGCTCAACCTATGCCATTCGGTCACACCCAATTTGGAATGAGTTTGGCGATTCTAGACCTCGATTTCTTTAAGAAAGTGAATGACACCTACGGGCATGATGTTGGTGATCAAGTGCTGGTGGAAGTGGCTAAGCGTTTAGGTCAGGTAGTACTTAAAAATGATGTTGTTGCACGTTGGGGCGGGGAAGAGTTCGTTCTGTTATTTTCAGGCTCTCAAGATCCAGAACAACAACTAGAAACCATCAGGCTAGCCATCGCCCAGCATCCCATTGATACTCATGCTGGAACGTTGAGTCTTACCTGTTCAATTGGTGCCACTATTAACATCGCTCAAGAGCAAGTTAACAATGGAACCTATAAGAAGTCGCTTAAAGCTGCTGACGATGCTCTGTATCAAGCCAAAGAGGCAGGTAGAAACCGCGTGGTTATCGCTGAAAGTTAATCTCTAATCTGGGAATAAAAAGCCATTCTGATCGTGGTTAGATAAGAATGACTTCTAGGCGATAATTTTGGTATCAGTGATAGATGAACGTATTAACTTACTTTGCGACGCCTTGCAGCATTTCAACCAGTTCGCCCTCTGTAGAAGGTTCTCTTGCTAGTTCAATAACAGCGGAAGCGCCACCTTTTAACATGTAAGCTCGAGTTCCGCAGTGGTCATAGTGGAACCACTTACCGTCTACACATACATCGGTATAACATCTTGGGTCTTGTTTGAGTTCCATATCAATTTCCCTATTAACATTTGCCTAACGTTTTTCAGACTAGTTGATCACAAGTTAAGGTAAATTGATCTAAATCAATCTAGAGTGTAATTGATGATTTGAATATCAAATAGGAGAGATGTGTCTAGCGTGGGAGCGAGCTCTCGGTGATTGCAGCGCTCAAAGGTCGTGATTCTGGTTGGTAACTCTCGCTCTTTTGCTTGCCAGGTGATGCTTTTCTACATACGCTAGCCACTCTCTTAATCCCTATACAGACTTGATTGTGTTGGAAAATGACTAATATCTTTATCGTTGTAATTGTTCTGGTTGTATTCTTTTACTTTATTCAAAAGTATGTGGTGAAACATGATGACACCAAAGACCATGCTTATCAGAAGAAAGGGGCGTTGATGTCGGCGCAACAGGCGACATTCTATAATGCGCTTAAATCCGCTGTGGGTAACCATGGGGAAGTGTTTGCCAAAGTCAGCATGTCGAACGTACTTGTTCCTGCTAAGACGAACAACAAGAAGAATTGGTTTATCGCCAACAACAAGATCTCTCGTAGTTACTTTGATTTTGTCGTCTGCGACCCACGAACGTTAGAACCCCGTGTGATCATCGAACTCGATAACGGTAAAGAGCTCAATAAAGGGAAGGTCGACCGCGAAAAGCTACTGATTCACGTCTGTAAATCGGCAGGTTTACCTTTGATTGGTGCTTCGATTAAACACAGCTACCAAGTAAGTCGTTTGAAGAGGTTACTTGCAGCGCACATTGATTTAATCGAACCATCCAAAGAAGTTCGATTTTGTAAGAAATGTGGTAGCCCGATGATCATTAAACTGGCAAGCCAAGGCGATTACAAAGGCCGACGATTCTTCACTTGTAGCCGCCAGCCTAACTGTACCTATACCGAAAACTACAACGTTGTATTCGATGTAGATGAGGAATAACGTAAAGCAACACTCAATACTTAGTGTGATGTAACTCAACTTTATTTACGTTTCACGTCTAAAAATTCAACGTATTGGTGCGAATAAGAGCAAACGGTTGATTCAAGTGTAATTTCTACTTGCGCCGCAATAAATCAGTCGTTAATATCTTCCTCGTTCTAAAGGAATGCGTCCGTAGCTCAGTTGGTTAGAGTACCGCCTTGACATGGCGGGGGTCGGTGATTCGAGTTCACTCGGACGCACCATTCCTTGTTTAGTTGTTATTGCATAACTATTGAGTTTGTCACAATGGTAGTAATAAGAAATTAGAACATCGCCCGCTTAGCTCAGTTGGTTAGAGTACTTGCATGACATGCAAGGTGTCACTGGTTCGAGTCCAGTAGCGGGCACCAAATTCGTTCTTTATGAACAAGCAGAAAGCCCACCTAGTGTGGGCTTTTTTGTGCCTGTAATTCCTCTCATAACTCCTATACAATCTGCCAGCTCTTATAAGCCCTGTATGTCTTGCCAGCCGGCGTTGTAGACTTAATGAGACTTCGTGTGTCTCTGCAATTTGGGGGTGAGTGTAGTCACCATCATCAGCCTTTCTTCTACTCATCAACATCGTTTGTATGAGGTTAACCGAAAGCTAAGTCGCCCCAGAGTGGCAAGATGCGGGTATTACCCTAAATAACCCCGTAGTGAGCTTGTAGACGACCGCTCGACAATCACTCTCGTAGATTTACTACCAAGCACTTAAATCTAGATTTCGCGATCAACAAATGACGAGTAAAGCGATAAATACTCTGAAGTTGTTTCTATCAATTAAATCGAAGCAATGAAAGGTTATAGCTGTCGTTAAGTTTTGATTGATGAGCTATAGAATAAACAAAATATAACGACGTCAATTATATTTATTATCTATGGATTGTTTCGGAACTATATCAAGATGTATGGCTTTACTCGTATTAACTCCGAAGCTGGCTAATGTACCAGAATGTGATTTCCAGATTTTAAGAGAACGTTATTGAGCTAAATCAGCAACAAATGTTTGTTTATATTGAGTACTGGTTTGTAGCTCCTTTTTGATCCACTGATTAAACAAGCTAAAGTCAGAATGTATTTGCCAGAAAAGTGATGCAATAACTCGTTTACCAAAAAAGTCAGGGTGATCGGTAATAACCTTAAGTTTATGTTCTTTGATATTACCTTCAATAAGAAACCCTGGTACAAAAGCGATGCCTTTTTGAGCTTTACATAAATCGATGATGGTTCCTAAATCATCCAGCCGCCATAGGTTATATGCTGCGATGTTAGACAAGTTAAGCAGCTCTTCACACCCGTCCATTAATAGCACTCGCTGTGACGATGCTTGAGACTTTAAGGTGACTAAGTCTTCATGAGCCACCCACCAGCAGTTAACGTGGAATAGCTCCTCGATATTGAAGTCGTAATTGGTCTTGTGGTACGGGTTACCCAACGCTAGGTCTATCTTCCCTTCGTTTATATAGTTACCTAACACAAAGCTGGGTTTCGTCACTACAAGTAAGTCGACATTCGGGAATGCTTCCGAGAATGCTAGTAGTGTCTTCTTTACGTTTTTATTGAACACCAATGGATCGATACCCACGCGGTAAACTATCTGGTCAGATATATTCATCTGCTGGGCAACGGTGATTAATTCCCGATATTTTGATACCACAGGTAAAGATAATTGGAATAGGCGTTCCCCTTTCTCTGTTAACCAGACTTTAGAGTGCTCTCTATTAAATACGTTGAAACCTAAGTCTGACTCAAGATTTTGAACAGCTGTGCTAACTGTTGACTGTGATTTTCCAAGCTTGCGTGCAGCAGAGCTAAATGAACCTTCTTCAACTACTGCTATGAACGAAACAATATTTTCGAAATGTAGTTTCATGATTCGACTAACCTTTGACACAAAGAAATTATATTTATTATTGTTTGTTGATTCGAAGAACAATAGCGTGATGATACTTGTATTTCAACAGGTTTTATAATGAATAATAAAGCCTAATAAATTATCAATTGGGTTATATCTAAAGGTTATATAAGTTGTATATAACAAAAAAGATTGAGCTGCATCTTACTTTTTCAAGTTTATAAATTTAAATTAATATAGATTTCCGACAGTGATTTTAACTGTAACTCATTGTTGATAAAAGATTTGTTACGTTTTCTTTTAATTTTAGTGTTTTTATTTTGATCAATTTTCGCTCTACCTATTGATAAAGTCGATAGGGGGTATTTTCCCCAGAGTGGGTGGGCTAATTATAATGGCGACGAATTTTCAACAGCCCTTATAGGAACAAATAATGATTACTAAGCTATACGTGAAAACAAGCATGTTTTTATCACAATTCAAGAACGATGAGCGCGGCGTAACTGCGATCGAATATGGTCTTATTGCTGTTGCAATGGCTGTGCTAGTAACTACAGCGGTAGGTGCTGATGGCTTCATTGGTAAGCTAGAAGGTGCTTTTGAAGATGTAGCTACGGCTATTGATACTGCTAGCAGCTAACATCAAGCCTTATTGGCTAATGTAGAAGATATCGAGAGATATTCATGCCAGACCTGTGTTTACATTGGTCTGGCTTGGTTAATTTACGATGTAAAATAAGATTTGTTTTAACCAAACTTAGGTGGTATTTCCAATTTTTAGTCATGAATTGTATTTAGTGACTTTGGCAATATTGAGTATATATGTGTCGGCTACTGATTTTCTCTATCGTAAGATACAAAATTACGCCTTGCTCGTACTACTCTTCTTGCAGTGTTTCATATCCCCATTAGATATCCAAATTATGAGTTTTTTACTGATGTTAGGTGGAGGACTTATTCTTTATAAGCTGATTTGGATTGGAGCGGGTGATATTAAATACGTCGTTATTTTGTCTCTTGCCATCCCTGTTGATGACTTATTATTGGCGTATATTCTGACGGCTTTTGCTGGTGGTATTTTAGCGCTTACTTATCTAATAAGTAAAAAATTAATAAGAGGAAATGCCCATAACCAAGAGGGTATTCCATATGGAATAGCAATTAGCATTGGATTTTACTTAGTAATTTTAACTCAATCTACGCCACATATATGAACCTCCAAAAAATGAGCACATTATGAGATCCCGACTGGTATTACTTGTGGCCATTGCTGCCTTAATCGTGGGTGCGCTAGGCGTTATCGACCTGTTCAAGAGTGAGCCCCAACCGAAAGTAGCGGCTGAAACGATCATTGAAAAAAATGAAGAACATGTTGCCGTTTGGATGACCACCAAAGCCTACGAAAAAGGGCGTGCAATCGACGCACAAGGTGTCGTCAAACAACAGCTTCCTTTAAGTGAAGCTTTAACGCTGGGTGTTAGAGAAGACGCTCAAATCAGCTTTGCTCCTTCCACTTTGTTAAATCGCGACCTTAACGCCAGTGAGGTGGTACTGCCTGAATATCAAGTGACACCAGGACAGCCAGGATATGTAGATCTTTTGATAACAGAAGGCATGACGTTATACCCACTTAAAGTCAGTGATAAAAACCTAATCAACGATTACATCCGACCAGGTTCGTACATCGATATTCTCACAGTGAGTTCTCCTAATGCCAACTTGGCTGGAAATATCGATAAACCAAAGCGCTTTCGAGGGGTGAAGGCCTCGATGTTTCTTAAAAATGTCAAAGTCCTCAACATCGGAAATGACGAAACTGGCGACAGTTCAATTACCGCTCGAGCGCCGAGTAAAGAGGACGGTTTGACTACGGTGGTCATCGAAGTTAAGCCTGATGAATTACCAAAACTCGCGCTAGCACAACGCACAATGCACATCGAAATTTATCGAAGCCAAACCTATACGCAACCTGAGGTCGCGGAGGTACGCAACATTATCGATAACTATACCGGTATTGCTGAGCTACGTGGTAATGAGAATAACTCTAGAGAGGCGTTGTAATGATGATCCATCACCGAATCAAACAAGCACTGCGTGTTTCCATCTTAGCAGCGTTGATTGGCTTACTTTCTATAACAAACACTTTTGCTGCCGATCGTTCCATTACGCTCAACGATGGTCAGCACATCAAATTCAAAAGCCCGATTGGTCAAGTGTTCATCAATAACCCTGATATCGTTGACTACAAAGTGATCAACGACAACACCTTGGTAGTCTTCGCCAATAGCATTGGGCAATCACGTTTAATTGTCTATGGAATTGACGATGAGGTGTTGCTGTCCGATCGTATTATTGTCGATTTGGATCTGACGGATATTAGACGCCAACTCAAATTTCATTTCCCTGACGCTAAGGTCAAGGTTCAGTCTGTAGGAGAGCAAGTCGCTGTCAGTGGCCTTGTTGATTCCGAAGCGACTCGTGACGACATCTATCGTTTGGTAGCGACTCTATTGGGACGAGAAAAAACCGAGAAATGGGAAAAAACTCAGAAGCTAGAATTTAAATCTGACAGCTCAAATTACGAAGAACCCGAAAGCATGGTATTTGCCCGCAATATGACGTGGGAAGGGATCATCGAACGTATTGAAGTTGCGACCACTCAACAGGTGAACGTCAAAATCTCAGTTGCTCAGGTAACGGAATCGTTTGGACAAACCGTTGGTGTTGATTGGAGTTCTGTGGGCTCAAGTGTTGGTGAATTTGTTTTCGACCAGTTCGATGCGGCAAACCTGAGCACGTTAATCACAGCGTTAGGCAATGATCAGATTGCTGAAGTTCTGGCTGAACCTAACTTAACCGTGTTATCCGGTGAGTCTGCAAGTTTCCTTGTGGGAGGCGAAGTGCCCGTTATCGTTACTACCAGTAACAATGTGAACATTTCCTTCAAAGAGTTCGGCATCAAACTCGACCTAACGGCGAAAGTGCTTAGTCAAGACAAGATCCGCATGCAATTAGCGCCTGAAGTGAGCGAAGTCGAAGGTTATGTTGAAGCGGCAGGAATCAAAGTCCCACAATTGGCTTCACGACGTGCCATGACAACCGTTGAACTTGCCGATGGCGACAGCTTCGTTCTTGGTGGCTTGATGAGCAGTGCTGATTTGGAAAAAATGCAAAAAATCCCTTTCGTTGGCGATATTCCTGTACTTGGTGCTGCATTCAGAAAAGCAACCACAGAAAGAAAGCGAACTGAGCTGATCATCGTTGCTACCGTGAATCTCGTCGAGCCAATTAAGCCGAAAGACATTCAGCTGCCTTACATCAAAAAGACCTCTACATTGGCGCGTTGGCTTAACGTCGAATGGGATGGCAAGTCGGTGACGTCATCTGATGCAACGATTCGCCTGTTGTCGCAAGGAGGGTTTATCCAATGAAGAAATTATTATTGATGGCGTTATTTACCACGTCACTTTTCGGCTGCGCCTCTGAGCAATACTTTGTCGGACAGGGTTCTGAAGCCTTGGTGTACAAAGAGCACCACAGTTTTGAGTTTGCGATGAAAAACCGCGCTGAAACGACCAAACAGATTACTGCTTTAATTCAAGATATTGAGTCGATGGACAAAGAAGCGACCTATGTCGTGGATTACAAATCTCCCCGCACCAAACAGATGTTGCAGGCGATCTTTAAACAATATCCTTCACACCTTATCGCGCCACAAAGAGTGACGTATCGAAGCGCTCAATTGTTGCCTACTGATCTCAATATTCAGGTGACGTTAACGCGTTTGAAGACTCAAGAATGCAAACCAGCGCAGATTCACGTTCGGTTGAGGCAGCAAGATTGCTTTGCTGAATCGATGCGTTTGAAGCAAGTGGCTTACAAGTCTCGTTTGGTAGGAGAGCAATAATGTTTGACCTAACGAAAGCATTAACAACCAAGGCCAAGCCAGTTCAGACCGGAGCGACAGGTGTTGCCGGATGTACATTGTTCTATCAATCTCAAGAGTGTTTAGACCTTGTTCAAGAAGTCTTTCGATTTGAAGGATGGAATGATCCTGCTTGTGTCAAAGCCAAAGCCGGTTTAACCAAACTGACAGAGCAACAAAGCAGCCACATTGTGATTCTAGAGCTTAATGAATCGACCAATGTGGTTGAAGACGCTAAATCTTTTGCCAGCAAACTACCCACGCATAAAGGGGTGGTTGTGATTGGTAAAGAGGATGCGATTTCTACGCTTCGTTCGCTTAAAGATATGGGTTTTTACTACGTGTTCTGGCCAGTGAATAAGCAGGAATTTGCTGACTTCTTGAACCACGTTAGTAAGAACCTTAAGACTTTCTCTGGTGTGAGCCAAAAACGTAAAGCAAAACGAGTCGCGATTGTCGGTTCAAAAGGCGGCGTGGGTGCATCGTTTCTATCAACCGAGTTGAGCTCACTATTATCGACACAAGGCTCGGACACGATTCTCGTCGATCATCAATATGCGGATACCAACCTTGATGTCTTGCTCGGCCTAAAAGACTTTAAGCCGAGAACCATTGACGAGTTCACCGCACCATTGCATGAAATGGATGAAGAAGGGGCGTTGAGTTACCTAATCAACGCTCGTAAGAATTTACGTCTGTTAGCGATTGATGGCGACATGAGTCAAACCGATGTTCTTAATTACAACCAAACCTTGTGTGACCTGTTAGCGCGTAACACCAATTTCATTATTGAAGACTTTTCGGGTGGCGTGGATTTCAAAGTTGAACCTCAACTCTTGGTAGAAAACTTTGATGTGGTTGTGTTGGTGTTGGATGCGTCAGTGTCTTCAGTAAGAAGTGCAAAACGACTGTTTGAAAAAGTCTCCAACTTGCAGCTTTCGTTATCGTCGCGTACTCGTGTGATTACCGTGGTGAACTACCATCGTCCGGAAAACGCTTACGTTTTACAAAAGCCCGATCTGACTAAGTATTTAGGCGCAGAGGTTGATCTCGAAGTCGACTACTGTAAAGCGTTAGCGCACATCATTATTGATGGTAAACGCGGGCACAAGCATGACCGCCATATCAGTCGTTCTATGGAGCAATTGGTGAAGCTGATTAATGGTCAACCTATGGATCAGAAGGGCATGAATTCTTGGTTGAAAAAGGTGCGTGCTAAATGAGTTCTAACAAAGACTTATACCTCGCATTTCGTGGTCAGATATTTGAAGCCCTAGATGCAGAAGCGGTTCAGAAAATGAGCCGTCGAGACCTTGAATCTCAGATACAAGCGGCCGTTGACCTGTTAGCTAATAGCTACCAAAGACCGATCACGTCGATGATGAAGTCAGGCTTGGTGAAAAGCTTAATCGATGAACTGTTTGGTTTGGGGCCTTTGCAGCCTTTGGTCGAAGATCAATCCATTTCCGACATCATGGTGAATGGGCCAAACAACATCTTTTTCGAACGACACGGCAAGGTCAAAAAATCCGAAGTTTCGTTTGTGAATGAAGAGCAGTTGTTAGCCATAGCAAAGCGTATTGCTTCACGTGTTGGAAGACGAGTGGATGAGCTTTCTCCAACAGTCGATGCCAGGCTTGAAGATGGTAGTCGTGTGAATATTGTGATTCCGCCTATTTCATTGGATGGCACATCTATCTCTATTCGTAAGTTCAGAGAGCAGAAGATTGGCTTTGAAGATTTGATTGGTTTCGGGTCGATGTCTCCAGACATGGCGCGAGTGCTGATGATTGCTTCGCGCTGTCGAATTAATGTATTGATCTCTGGCGGTACCGGTTCAGGTAAAACCACGTTGCTCAACGCGCTGTCTCAATACATTGCTGAAGATGAACGCATCGTCACCATTGAAGATGCGGCTGAATTGCGCCTGCAACAACCTAACTTGGTTCGACTGGAAACACGTACCTCAAGCGTTGAACAAACCGGAGCAGTAACGCAGCGAGAGTTGGTTATCAATGCGCTTCGTATGCGTCCAGACCGCATCATTCTTGGTGAGTGCAGGGGCTCTGAAGCGTTTGAAATGCTGCAAGCCATGAATACGGGTCACGATGGTTCGATGTCTACATTGCACGCCAACACGCCGCGCGATGCGATTGCTCGTGTTGAGTCTATGGTGATGATGGCGAACTTAAATCAGCCTCTGGATGCGATTCGAAGAACGATCGTCAGTGCCGTTCAGATGATTGTTCAGGTTAACAGGCTACGCGATGGGTCTCGTAAGATCACGAGCATCTCTGAAATCGTGGGCCTTGAAGGTGAGAGCGTGGTGATGGAAGAGATTTATCGCTTTCGTTATGACGATGCGCATTACGGAGAAACTGTTAAAGGCGAATTCGTCACCGACGGCATTATGCAACGATCTGAGCTTGTGAAAAAAGCGCAATTTTTCGGGCTCTATGATGAGCTGATCGCCGCGTTTAAGGGGGCATAGTATGCTTTGGATTTCATTAATCCTATTTGCGTTTGTGCTGCTTTTGATCCGAGATTCAAAGGTCAAAAAGGTCTACCAATTTTTCAATATCGAAGAAGCGGAAGCTGAAAACTTTAATGCGATTAACGTGAAGTCATTGGTGCGCAAGCAAGGCTGGCAAAAATTCAAAGATTCCATCTCACCAACATTAATGGTGTTGGGCCCGAGATCGTCGTTGTACATCGCCTTATATATAACGGGCAGTCTTATCGCGTCTTGGTACATCGTTACTGATCTACTATCAATCACCAATTCTTGGCTGGTACTGGGTTCATCTTTGATGTTTACCTTTTTCGGCTATCGTTTTCTGGTCACAAGAAGGCGTCGAGACTTTGAGAATACGTTCCCTGATGCGTTGAATATCCTAATGAGTGCCGTCACTGCGGGTGACAGTTTAATGCAAGCCATCAGTTATGTGGGTGATGTGATGCACAACCCCATTGGACGCGAGTTCAAGCTAATGGGAGAGCGACTGAAGCTAGGTGAGTCTCCAGAAGTGGTGCTTCAACGCTCATGCAAAAACTACCCGTACCCAGAGTTTCTGTTCTTTACCGTGACGATCAGGGCAAACATCGCTCGCGGGGGGCAACTAAAGGGCGTGTTAGCTCGTCTGATTAGGGTTTTGGTTGACTCTCGAACACTTGAGAAAAAGAAGATGGCGATGACGTCGGAAGCCCGAATTTCAGCCAAAATCGTTGCAGCCATTCCTTTGATTTTTATGATTATTCTCAACTACGTTAATCCCGCTAATGTGGATTTTGTTCTCTATGACCCAGAGGGAAGAATCATATTGTTTTACGTGTTGGGTAGTGAGCTTTTTGGTTTGTTCATTGTTTGGTTATTAGTAAGAGGAGTACGCGCATGATGTTACTGGCCTCCCTTATTGTGCTGTTCTTTTCGTTACTCTTTCTAATTGTCGATTCGATTCGTAAAGAGCAACGACATAAGAAAGTTGCGCTCTATATTGGAGACGATGCTGTTCGTGCACCTTCGCGTGTAAACCGATTTTTTGTTCGTTTTGGTAAAGAGCATCGACACGAGCTCGAGCAAAAGATGATCGAGGCGGGCTATTACAACACCGAATGGGCGAAATTTTATTTCCCTGCCAAGTTATTGGTATTGGCGTTGATTTCAGGGTTGGTGCTGTTGGGGGATATGACATCAACTAACAAGTTGCTCATCGTTATTTTCTCGCTGATTGCCGTCATCGTCGTGCCAGATACCTTGCTTCAAATGCGACGCAAGATGTTGATCAGTAGAACCTCAGCTCAACTGCCGTATTTACTCGACATGATGTCGGTATGTGTGCAAACCGGTATGACGATTGAAGCCGCATTGGTCTATTTGGGAAAAGAGTTGGCTGAGTTTGACTCAGACCTTTGTTACCAAATTAAGCGCACATCGGACTCGGCGAAAATACACGGGCTGGAAAAGGCGCTCAATGATCTGAGTGAACGCATCCCAACGCCACCAGTACGAAGCTTTGTGTTGACGATTATCCAAAACCTGCAATACGGAACATCTGTGGCGAGTGTGTTAAGTGATCTCGCTGAAGACATGCGAAAAGTCCAGATTCTTACGGTCGAGGAAAAGGTGGGTAAGCTCTCTGCCAAGATGAGTGTGCCTTTGATCCTCTTCATCATGTTCCCGATCGTTATCCTGATTCTCGCGCCGAGCATCATGCAAATGACATTGAGCATCTAGGGAGAATTACTAATGATTGGAAAACGTATCGGTTTCATTTTGCTCACGTTGAGTGTGTTGGCGGGGTGTCAATCGGCACCGTCACAACAAGACTTGCAGCTCGCTGACGTCACTAGCATGGAAAAAGTGAAGAACTATGATGGCTTGATTAGTTATTACAAATCCCAGCTAGAGCAAGGCTTCGAAGATCCAGAGGTGAAAGAGAAACTGGCTTGGGCATATTTCCACAAAGGAGATATCGAATCGGCTGACTTCTATGTTCAACACTTGCAAAAAGAGGGGGTTAAAAATCCCAACTTGTATCAGTTAGAAGGGCAAGTGTTTGATGCAAAAAATGACATTGAAAGTGCGATTGCTGCGTATGTAACTTCTATCGAGGCAGGAAATAGAACAGGGCAAATTCACGTCTTGCTTGGTGTGTCTTACACCAAAGTTGGGAAATACGATGAAGCACAACAAGAGCTCAACCAAGCACGTTTACGCGGTTATGACGATGTCGTCGTTAAGAACAACATCGCAATGATTCAAATGGCTAATGGCGAGTACCAACAAGCGATTCAAACATTGGATCCGGTTTTAAAAGAAGACCCAGCGAATAAAACCGTTAAAGCTAATCTGGCTATTGCTCTGATGAAAACTCAGCAAATTGACTCGGCCAAAAAGTTGCTCAAAGGTGACTTCTCAGCAGAAGAGATTCAGAACATCGCTGCTGAATTGACTCAATTGGGAGTTAATGATGAAGCGTCTTAACAAGCAGAAGGGCGTGACGGCGATTGAGTTTGTATTAGGTGCGCTTGTTCTGTTTTTTGCCACCTTTGCGATCTTCGAATCGAGTTACCAAATCTACGTTGTGAACATGACCGAGTATTCGCTGAGAGAAACTATCAGGAATACCAAAATCTATGAAGGTAAAGGGATCAACGAACAGTACGAGAATAAGTTTAGGTCGTTAATTGAAGACGATGACAACCTGTGGAGTTTCTTAATTGATAGCTCTCGTTTTTCTATCGCGGGTCAGTACTTCAAAACCTATGACGACTTTATCGCGAACAGGGGACACTCAGATCAAGGCTTGAACTTCAACTATGACTTGGCAGAAATTACAGTGACTTACCGCTACACACCCGTAATTAAACTGACCGGTGCCGTTGACAGAGATATCTCACGCACCATGGTTTTGAACTTAGAGCACGAGGGGTGGAAAGATGATGCTCCGTAAGCAATGCGTGCTTTCCAAAAGACGCCAGCAAGGCTCGTACACCATTGAGTTAGTTTTCATTCTTGTGGCCTTATGGGGCGTTTATCTCTTTGGGGCTGACTTGAGCTATCAATTGCTCGCACGTGCCAAGCTTGATCGATCCAGCTTTGCCTTAGTCAATGTTATCAAAGAGCGTACTCGTTATTTTGAAGCCGATGTGTTGGCAGGAACGAACCTATCTGTGACCAACGCAGAGTTAGAAGACATGACGAAAGTAGCAAGCCGAATGCTCAATACACCAGTAGACAATGTGGCCATCAAGATTGAAGCGTTGACCAATAAAACGAATGTCGCTGAATTCTCAACCAGCAAGTATCGAAGCTTAAATTGCCAAACCGATTCGATTCTCGAGCATGCGGATCTAGCGCCTGTAGAAAAGGGGGTTGTGTATCCATTGTACCGAATCAGTCTGTGTGAAGAGGAAAGCTCTTGGTTCAAACCCTTCTTCAACGGTGGTAGCAGTACCACGGTTAAGATTGGCTCTTCTTCAATAATGCCAGGGAGATAATGAAATGAAAATGCAGCATGGGCGTCAAATCAATCGCCAGCATATCAGTCTCCAAAGACAACAAGGGGTTGCCGCGGTGTGGATGGGCTTATTGCTTGTTCCAATCATGGGCATGACCTTTTGGGCGGTTGAAGGCACACGTTATGTTCAAGAGACCAGTCGATTACGAGATTCCGCAGAGGCTGCAGCCATAGCAGTGACTATTGAAGATCAACCGGATCAGGCCCGTGGATTGGCGACCAAGTATGTCGAAAACTATGTTCGAGACATCAAATCAACCAACCTTTCTGCAGACCGTTTCCACCAAGCGGAAGACGAGGGTGCTGGGGTTCTTGAATACATCCAATACACAGTGAATGCCAAGACGACACACGACTCTTGGTTTGCGAGTAGCTTTATCCCGTCTTTTGATGAGCAGCAAGACCTGGCGGGCCGTTCGTTAGCGAGAAAGTACCCGGTGTATCTTGGTGATAACAACATCGACATTGTTTTTGTGTCGGACTTTTCCGGTTCAATGAACGACAGATGGGGTTCAAATCGAAACAGAAAAATCGACGATTTGAAAACCGCCATCGATGAAATATCAAACAAGATCCTTTGTACGTCGATTAACCAAGACTATGTCGATGGAGAGTGGAAATACGTTTGTGATGAGCCCGGAGAAGATACCACCGGAGACAAGCTGCTTAACCGAGTTGGCTTTGTGCCATTTAACGTTCGAACGAGGGAAATCGTCTCGGGTAATAGAGCCAACGCGACAAGCCAATTGAGCTACAAAGATAACTATAAAACCAACGTATCGCCTTATTCTTACAACGATGTTAACTGGGATTACTGGCGTACCTATTCGCAAGATTATGTGCTTGATTGTGCGTACTGGAAATCATATTGCCCAAACCCAAAATCGGACAATCAAAAGTACGCCAAACGTATCAAGGATGTGATTAATCAAGATAATTACTTGGTTGCAGATGTCTACAACTACGTTGATTTCCCGAGTTCAGTCTCGACGATGTTTACTGATAAGTCGGGGTTACAGCCTGATTTCTATGGTGTGAGTGGAACTCGTCTATTTAACGCGCATGGTTCTTCCGATTCATCGCAGTTTTCCAACATTCGCCTATCGAACAAGCTTTCAGACTTGAATCCGATTAATTCGATGTGGGCAGATGGTGGTACGGCTGCTTTTCAAGGCATTTTGAGAGGTTCTCAAGTTCTCCATGACGGTGACCCGAACAGTTCCGATCAAGACGAACAGCAGGCTTATAACAAAAAAATCAAGATGCTGCTCATTTTAAGTGATGGGCAGGAAAGTCCTGATAACGGCATCCTCAGAGGGTTAGTCGACAGAGGTATGTGTGACAAAGCAAGAGAAGAGATACCGGGCTTATACATAGGTGTTATTGGTATCGATTTTCGAGCGTCCCAACAGAGTGGATTTCAAGACTGTGTTGTCGATCCAAATGAAGACATTATCGATGTATCTAACCTAGATGAATTGATTGAAAAGATAGAAGAACTCATCCGTAAAGGCTCAAAAACAAGCGGAATCACTAAGTTGTACTAGAGGAAAATATGAAAAAGTTAATGATCAGTTCAATCGTCCTATCGACATTGCAACTTAGTTTTATCGCTAATGCGGAAGAAGGTATCAACGTTTATTGCGACACGGCATCCAGTGAATATCAGCATAGTGTAAGAGTTGATGATGTCGTCGGCATCGCACAGCATAGACAGAGCTTTCTACAAATAGAGCAGCCTTCTGATAGCAACGAGTTGAAGCAAACTTTGGCCAGTCAATCTAATCTGGGGATGAATCAATCGGGATGTAAGACTTGGATCAGTAATCAAGAGCGTCAAGGGTTGTTGGCCCGTCTTCATTTTGGTTTTGATCAACACAACTTAACGCCGATGGGCAGCAAAGCATTGAGTCAATTAGCTGGTGAGTTAAAGACTAACGGCAGTTCAATTACGGTGGATGGCCACACCGACAGTACAGGCGAAGAAGGTTATAACCAAGCGCTCGGCCTACAAAGAGCGCTTACGACGTCGGATGGCTTAATGGCCGATGGTGTCGAGAAAAACCGTCTTGTTATTCGTTCATTTGGTGAAAGTGAACCTATTGCCTCTAACTCAACCGCAGAGGGTAGAGCCAAGAATCGACGCTCAGAAATTTGGGCCTCTGCGAACGATGCCACTGAACTAGAAAATTGAGATGCACGATTGGGGTTGGTTGTTACTTAGTGCTTGGTTGCAGCTTAGTACTAGGTAATAACCGCCCTAGAACATCGCTCTTGGGGTTTTTGTTACAACGTATACTAATGAATATTCGATTAAGTTTAACCGTCTGATACTAAGTAAATATTAATGCTTTTTGATAAGTTCTCTTCTGAAGGGATGCAAAGAAATATCGATGTCGATACTTGGGTATCTATATTGGATAACATACGAGACATAATGGACGCATCGAATGCGGGCATCATCATGATCTCTGATTTGAGTTGCTCTGGTTCTGAGAGTGTGTGGAGCTCCTCAAACATATCGTGTAACCAACATAAGAGCAGAATTAGCTGTTTTTGTGAGTATGTGCATAAAGAAAATCGCACGGTCTATTTGAGTGGTTATGCTGGTGGCGAATCCGCCTCTGCAACAGGAATAGATGCCTATAAGTCTTTTTGCGGCGTTCCTGTTAGGGATATAGATGAAGAAGTGTTTGCGGTGCTCTTAGTGTTTGATTTAAGCCCAACAACATATACCGAAAGCCAAGTTAACTTGATTGAGAACATATCGACTCTATTGCGTTCTGAAATCCTATTAAAAGAAGAGAGCAGGATTTTATACAAAAACAGTCACTTTGATATCATGACGACGCTGCTTAATCGAAGGGGCTTTTTCCATGAATTCAACAAAGCAAACATCAGCGATGGAGAGGTTGTTTGTTTGTATTTCGACTTGGATAATTTGAAGTACATCAATGATACGTATGGTCACTTCAAAGGTGATGATTACATATCTGGATTTGCGTCATGCATTAAAAACAATTCAAAGTACAACACTATATCGGCGAGAGTCGGCGGTGATGAATTCATCGTCGTCATACACTCAGAAGAGCCGGGTTTTGCTCGTGAGTTGGTCAAAAAAATTCACACTGAATTCCATGATTTCATTGAAGGCTTTCATTGTGATGATGAGGTTTCACTCGGCTTTTCATATGGTTGTGGTATTGCTGATTCTCGAAGCTTCAATATTATTAATCTAATAAAGTCGTCCGATGAAAACATGTACCTTAATAAGAAAAACAAGATTTAGATGTTTGTGCAGACGTTAAAAAGCCCACTAAATGTGGGCTTTGATGTAGATGCTGATCGTAGCTTTCTAACCTAAGCTCGAATGATCATTTGCTCGCGTTCAGGACCTACCGATACCATCACGATTGGCACGCCCATCAACTCTTCGATGCGAGTTACGTAATCTTGTGCGGCTTGAGGAAGGCTCTCAAACGTGCGGCAACCCGTGATGTCTTCGTCCCAGCCTGCCATATCTTCATAAACAGGCTTTAGCTCAGCCGTTTGTGGCCAAATTGGGTTCTCAGTATGTTCACCTGAGTATGCGGTACAGATCTTAAGTTCAGATAGACCAGACAGGCAATCGATCTTAGTCAGTGCGATTTCCGTTGCGGCTTGAAGGTCAACACCGTTGCGAGTTGCTACCGCGTCGAAGTAACCCATATCACGTGGGCGACCCGTCGTTGCACCATATTCGTTAGAGCTTTCGCGGAAGCTGTCTTGCTCTTCCATTGCGGTTACAAGCGTACCAGTACCAACAGACGAGCTGAAAGATTTAGCAACAGCAATAACACGCTCAGGGCGAAGGGCAGGTAGGCCACTACCGATACCCGCGTAAGCTGCGGTTACATTAGAAGAAGTCGTCCAAGGGTATTCACCGTAGACAAGGTCGCGACCTGCGCCTAACTGAGCTTCAAACAGTAGGTTCGCGTCTTGCGATTGCAGTGCTTTTAGCGGCTCAGTTACGTTGCAGATGAACGGGCGCCAAGCTTTAGTCACTTCAAGTAGCCATTCTGTCATTTCAGAAGCGCTCTGAGAGAAGTCACATTGAGGGTATAGCGCTTTAAGTTGAGGCATCTTCCAATCAAGCATGAATTGAATGCGCTGCTCTAAAATCTCAGGCTGATTCAGCCAGCCCACAAGAATTCCTTTCTTCATCACACGGTCGCCGTATGCAGGTGCAATACCTTGACGTGTTGAGCCGTAAGCGCCATCGCCTAAACGCTCTTCTTCAAGTGTATCTTCAAGAGCGTGCAAAGGCAGACACAGTGTCGCACGATCTGAAATTGCCATTTTTACTTTGATGCCAGCCGCTTGTACTTCTGCAATCTCTTCAGTTAGCGCCGCAGGGCTGATCACCATGCCAGGGCCAAGAACCGCTGTACAGTCAGGATTAAAAATACCACTAGGAAGTTGGTGCAGTTTGAATGTACCGAAGTCATTTACCACAGTATGACCTGCATTGTTTCCACCTTGAAAACGAATGCTAGCAGAAGCTTGGTCTGCTAAAAAATCGACGATGCGGCCTTTGCCTTCATCCCCCCAGTTTGCGCCCACAACAACGATAGATGGCATAATTTTTCTCCTAACTGATTGAGAAATCATGTTAGGCCTACAAAGTGGATAAGAGAAATTAATTATCTTTATTATCTTGATAAGGATTCCATATATCCTTAAAGTCTTAATCTACCAATGATCGTCATTCCAGAACCGAGGTATCTGGAATCTCAAACCACAAGCGAGATTCCTTACCATGTTCGTTCCTCACTGTAGGGAATGACGGATGGAGCATTCTTTACTTTTAGGGAATGATATAAGTGACACGAGAGAGAGGACATGATGCTCGATATTAATTTGTTGAAGACGTTTGTGACGCTTGCGGAGTACAAGCATTTTGGGAAAGCGGCTAATGCACTTCATATGACGCAACCCAACGTAAGTTTGCACCTAAAACAACTAGAACAACAAACACGTATAAAGTTGATTGAGAGAAGCCCATTTCAATTGACTCAAGCGGGTGAGCGACTATTGGAAACAAGTCAAAGAACGTTACTTGAACTGCAAATTTGTCAGGCCGATCTCAATGCCATTAACGACCTTAAAATCGGGACGTTAACTATTGCCGTGAGTGACATCATTTCTCGATTTTTGTTGATTCGCCCGTTCCAGAAGTTTAAAGCGCAGTATCCCGGTATTGATCTTACGCTATTGAATACCACGTCATCTCAAGCATCGAGTTTAGTTAAAAATGCTCAGGCGGATATTGGCTTTGTTATCGCCAAAGAACAGCACAACGAGTCATTATATTTCACTAAGCTTCAAGAGCTTTCTTGGTGTGCACTTGGCGATGGGTTTGATATCCAAGATTCTGATGCAGAGCTCACTTTGATTCTACTAGGCCATGATACGAGAACACGTGACTTCATCGATGAAGGTTTACCAAGTTTAAACCTACCCAATCACAGAGTCATGGAAGTAGGGAGCGTAGACGCTCAAATCGATTGGGCAGAAGCCGGTTTTGGTGTGGCGATTGTCCCTGAATTTGCAATATCAACCAAGCAACATCTGAAATCAAAAGTCACACCATTGGCGAACTTTTCTAGTACGAGCCTTGGCTATATTGTGAGGCAGAATCAAGTCTTGTCGAAAGCGACCAAGCAGTTGTTAGGATGGGTGAATGATGAGATTAACCTGTTGCAAAACCAATAATTCCATCGCTAAGTCAGATCGATCTAAGCCCACCTCGTGTGGGCTTTTTTGTGTCGGTAAATCACCGTTCTTGCTCAAAGCAATAGGCTACAGAAATAACTTAAATCTCTCATCATCCATTCCTTCTGTAAATCAGAGCCTTAAAATTCATCGTTGACAAAGTTTGATTATCAAACTAAATTCCAATCAATTGCTTTGATTGTCAAACTACTTGTCAATCAAAGTTCTCTTATTGAGAAAGATCGTCTAACTACTAACACAATCTAAGGACGCCATTTTGAGTTTTCCAACACGCCATCAACACAACTTCTCTTCACACAATCAACAAGGTGAAAAACGTACTTTCTACGTTCTCTTGTTAACTGTCATCACAATGGTTGTCGAGATTATTGCAGGTACTATTTATGGTTCTATGGCGCTACTTGCTGATGGCTGGCACATGGGAACGCATGCAGCAGCGTTTGGTATTACCTTGTTCGCATACCGTTACGCCAAGAAGCATGCTGACAGTGAACGTTTCTCTTTCGGTACCGGCAAAGTGAGTGTGTTAGGCGGGTACACCAGCGCGATAGCGTTGGGTATTGTGGCGTTGTTGATGCTGGTGGAGTCAGTACATCGCTTGTTCAACCCGCAAGCGATTCAGTTTAACGAAGCGATTATTGTTGCGTGTATTGGTTTGACAGTGAATGTAGTGAGTATGTTTTTGCTAGGGGATCATCATCATGATCACGGACACTCTCATTCTGAACATAAGGGACACAGTCACGATAACCAACATGATGGGCATCATCACGATCACAACTTGCGTGCGGCCTACATGCACGTCTTGGCCGATACATTGACTTCTCTGTTGGCGATTGTTGCTCTACTATTTGGTAAGTTTTACGGTTGGAACTGGTTGGATGCCGCAATGGGTATGGTTGGTGCGGTTGTGATTGCCAAATGGACAATGAACCTCATGAAACAGACAAGTCCAATCTTACTCGATCAGAATATTGACGATGAGTACCGCAACGGCATAACTGAAGCCTTAGCTCCTTATGCCGCCGTAACCGACTTACACATGTGGAAGGTGAGCGGGCATCACTACTCAGCGGCGATTACTCTTGAATCAAACAGCGATAAAAGCGTCCCTGAATATAAACAAATGCTCGCCAAGTTTGATAAGATTAATCATCTTACTCTCGAAGTGCACTCAAACGGCCATGCAAAATATAGAACAGCTTAATCAAATACTGACTGAGTTCTACGATAAAATGTCTTCGTGGGAGCAATCCGTTGTCAAAGAAACGGGTTACTCCTTAGCACAAGTACATACCATCGAAGTGCTTGGTATGCATGGTGCGTTAAGAATGAAAGAATTGGCAGAAAAGCTTGGCATTACTACTGGCACACTTACTGTTCAAATTGAGAAGTTGGTTAAGGCAGAATTGATTGAACGCCATGAACACCCAACGGATCGTCGTGCGATTGTGGTGGCTTTGACCGATGAAGGTCAGAAGATCCATGTTCACCACAACCAACTTCACTTGAATTTGGTTAATGAGCTGACGCAAGACATCGAAGAAGACGAGAAAGCGGTGTTATTGAAGTGCCTAACCAAGATGGTGAAAGCGTTTTAGTCGGCCTTAAGTTCGCAGCATAACTTATTAGCCGCAAAGCGATTGATTAAGAAATCCAAAAATGGACCAGACTCGAATTGAGTAGGTCCATTTTTTTCGCCGTTTACGCTCAACGTTACAATCACCAATCGATGGGTTTCCCGTTTAAAAAAACAAGTCAAAACCTCTAATATTACTCTTCGCTCGTGCTCCTCTGGTGAGCCAAAAAATTGTCACTTCTAACCTCAAGGTCAATAATGGTACAAAGTGTTTTAATTCAAAGTCTTACATAGCAAGCCATTCAGGGCTTCACACTCCGTCAAATAGCTGTCTCTCACTTTTATCATTCAACTAATGTACATGTAATCGATTTGTGTTATTGATAAAATTAACTTTAGTTGGCTATTTCATTTGCTGTTTAAATGCAATTGAGAACGTCATCGCTAGTGGACTTAGAAGCCACAGTTTTAGACGCTCATTATCGATATAAAAACCATAACAATAACCAGATCGCACGAGTTGAATATCCATTCTTTGATGCGACTCATTTAGATACTCATAGTTAATTAGTAAAGACGAGCCATGTATATGAATATAAAGAAAAAGCTTTATTCGTTGGGGATGTTCTCCATCGTCGGTATGATTTCACTGCTGTTTACTACATCACAATTTGCAGACACCACCGCTCAAATGAGCGAAGCCAAACAACTCACAAAAGAACTTGAAGTACGACTGCTCAACCTTCGCCGTAACGAGAAAGATTTCTTACTGCGTAGCGATATGAAATACCTCGACAAGTTTGACGTAAACTACAACAAATTCTTAGCGTCTGAATCTGAGCTCGACGTCGTGCTGAAAGATTTGGGCTTAGCCAACAGCACACACCTACGTGAAGACATCGAAACCTACCACACCAGCTTTGTTAACCTAGTAAAAGCGAGCGAAGTTTATGGGCTAGCACGTGACAAAGGCCTGTTAGGGGAGTTTCATGTTTTGCTCGATAACATCAGTGCGACAGCCAGTGCTGAACAAAAAATCGAGCTTTACCTGTTCAATGACTTAATTGAAAAGGGTGAGTTCGATCCGAGTGTTCTTTCTATTACTTCTAACGCTGGAAGCTCAAGTGCTTTGATAGATGCTGCGCGTCAAGTGGTTGAACAGAAGCGAGTGATCGGTTTAAAACATAACGAAGGCCTGCTAGGTGAAGCCCGCTCTGGTTCACACGCTATCGAAAGTCAGTTTAAAGAATTCTCGGCGGTGCTAGACCAACAAACGCAGCAAGAGATGGACAAACTATCGCTGATCAACAACATCCTTTGCGTCACGTTGCTTGTGTCGATCATTCTGTTCAGCTGGTTAATTGTCCGTTCTATCATCGGTAAAATTGAGTCGCTGCTATCAGTGATTCGTAACATTGTTGACTCTAACGATGTGTCTATCCGTTCAACCGAAAATGGCAAAGATGAACTTGGTACACTAGGCGAGTACTTCAACCAACTGTTGGATCAACTTGAAGGCTTGATTGCGGCGTCTCAGTCAAAATCTCTGCAGCTAACTCAAAGCACTTCTAACATGCATGATGAGCTTGAATCGGTGATTAAACAGTTCGAAGTTCAAGCAAACCACACCTCGACAATGACAACGTCAGTACAAGAGATGGTACTTACCATTGGCGAGATCTCTGAAAGCACATCGGTTGCTGCAGAAGGTGTTCATCAAGCGAAAGTGAATGCTGACAAGGGCCGCGAAGTGGTTGTCGCGACCATCGATAATATTACTCAGTTGTCTGAACGCCTTTCAAGCAGCCAAGATTCGATTAGCTCACTGAACCATCATGTTGATCAAATTGGCGATGCAGTAAACATCATCCAAGGCATTGCAGAACAAACCAACCTATTGGCATTGAACGCGGCGATTGAAGCGGCACGTGCGGGTGAACAAGGTCGTGGCTTCGCGGTGGTTGCAGATGAAGTACGAGCGCTGGCAAGCAGAACGCATCAATCAACGACTGAAATTACCAGTGTAGTCACGGCAATTCAGAGCCAAATGAATGCTTCGATGACCGAAATTGGTGAGTGCAATCAACAAGGTCAATTAACACTAAAAGATTCAGAAGAGCTTGATGCAAGCCTACAGCTGATCTTAAGTGACATGGAAAGCATTCAAGGCAACTCTGAACGTATTGCTTCTGCAATTGAAGAGCAGGGCGCAGTAATGGCGCAAGTAAGCGACTCAATCACTGAACTGAACACTATCTCGAATGATAATAACGCTTCGGCGCAGCACTGTTTAGTCGAAGTGGATAAAGTCGCTGAGCAAGCAAACGATATGGACCAAGCTGTCGCGCAGTTTAAGACATCTTAGAATCAACCTAGTTGCATTAAAGAAGTGCAGCCAAACAACTCAAGCGAAAGGCGCGGATTATCTGCGCTTTTTTGTACCTAATGGATAGGCAAGTTCATGAACAGATAGAAATAAGAATAAGGCATTCCAAAATAGACTTAAGTATCTGTGATATATAAGTAAAATAATGACAGACTATCGAGTAAACGAACGTACTGGCGCGTTCCTGACAAACGGTTAAATCTATAGGAAGAGGGATAACATGCACTACGACGTATTCAATGGAGATGCAGACGGCATCATCGCTTTGCTGCAACTGCGCCTAAATGAGCCAAAAGAAACTGTACTGATCACTGGTGTAAAGCGTGATATCAAGTTGGTTTCTCAAGTGGTCTCTAAATTGGCGGAGCAGGGCGATCAAGCGGATGTTGCGTCTGTTACGGTCCTAGATGTATCGATGGAGAAGAACCTTCCGGCTTTACACTCGTTACTTGAGGCCAACGTTGAAGTGTTCTATTGCGACCACCATCGCACAGGCGATATACCTCAGTCTAAGCATCTTGAGACTTTAGTTAATACGGCACCTGAATGTTGCACCAGTTTGTTGATAAATCAGAAGTTAAAGGGTGAGTATGTTGCGTGGGCCATTGCTGCTGCCTTTGGTGATAATTTAAAAGCGGTAGCTTCACAATTAGCGTTAGAAAATGGCTTTGACCGATCCCAAACTGATTTTTTGGAAGAACTGGGTACTCTCATTAATTACAACGGCTACGGCTCGTCACTGAGTGACTTGCACTTCACGCCAATCAAGCTTTACCAAGCTCTCTATCAATATCCGAATCCGTTTTCTCTCCTAGATGACAAAGGTTCAGTTTTCTATCGTCTTCGTACAGCTTATCAAAGTGACAACCAACACCTATCAAACCTAGGACCAATATATGAGAGTGAAGTCGCGCGTGTGTTTGAATTGCCAAGTGAGACTTGGGCAAGGCGTATTAGTGGTGTCTTTGGCAATGAAATCGTTAATCAAGACCCAGGCCGAGCGCAAGCAGTGTTAACTAAAAACCAAGATGGTGAATCTTATACTGTGAGCTTGAGAGCGCCGTTATCAAATAGAACGGGTGCAGACGAAATTTGCTCTAGTTTTGAAACGGGGGGGGGAAGAAAAGCAGCAGCTGGCATCAATCAACTCACTGAAGAAAATAAGATGAATTTTATTTCATCAATTGAGAGTTATTATTCACAGCTGGGCAATTGTATCGATAGTTAACTCTCGATCTGAAAACTGAAAATACAATAATTGTCACCTACATTTTTGGTTGTTCGTGTACACATCTAGCATATGTATAGCTAATAAATCTAATCAATTTTAGTGATATCACTCGCAATGATAAATCTCCGTCAGGCCAGTAAATCCGAGGGTTTCTAGACCTTTTACTCTTATTCTCAGCCCAGGGTGTCCACTTTGCTATTTTTACATATTCACCTTAATTACCCGAGTGAATTAAGATTGTGGATTCATTTGTTCCACCAATAATTAAGCCCAATAAAGCAATGTTTTAGCATTTTAATTTGAATGAAAAGTCAAAATCATATTGATTCTTATATTCAATCTGTGACTTAAAATCACAAGTTAAATCAAAGGTCACCTTTTCTAATAAATTCCATTACTTGTCTATAAATATTCATGGCTAAAATGAATTGATTCGGTTGTGATGGGCACAGCTGTTGAGTAAGGAAATGGAATTGATGTTGAAACGTAAAGCTCTGCAATTAGCGGTATCTTTCGGAATGGCCGCAATGTCTGGCGCTGTTTATGCGAATGGTTCAGATATGACGAATCCAGATTCTGGTGTCGTAGTCGGTTATTGGCACAACTGGTGTGATGGTGGTGGTTACCAAGGTGGCAATGCGCCTTGCGTAACATTGGACGAAGTGAACCCAATGTACAACATCGTGAATGTGTCATTCATGAAAGTGTACGATGTTGCTGATGGTCGAATCCCAACTTTTAAACTGGACCCAACCATTGGGCTGTCAGAGCAACAATTTATTGACCAAATCTCAGAACTCAACAAGCAAGGTCGTTCTGTCCTGTTAGCTCTGGGTGGTGCAGATGCACACGTAGAACTAGAAACCGGTGATGAAAGAGCCTTTGCTGATGAGATTATTCGTCTGACTGAGCGTTACGGATTCGATGGTCTGGATATCGATCTGGAGCAAGCCGCGGTAACCGCAGCCAACAACCAAACTGTTATTCCTGATGCGTTAAAACTGGTGAAAGACCATTACCGTGCTGAAGGCAAAAACTTCCTCATCACGATGGCGCCTGAATTTCCGTACTTAACGTCTGGTGGTAAATATGTACCATACATCGACAATCTAGAAGGTTACTACGACTGGATTAACCCTCAATTCTACAATCAAGGTGGCGATGGTATTTGGGTTGATGGTATCGGTTGGATTGCACAAAACAATGATGAATTGAAAGAAGAGTTCATCTACTACATTTCTGATTCTCTAATCAACGGTACTCGTGGCTTCCACAAGATCCCACACGACAAGTTAGTGTTTGGTATCCCTTCGAGCATTGATGCTGCAGCGACGGGCTTCGTGCAAGATCCTCAAGATCTTTACGACGCATTTGAGACCTTAACGACTCAAGGCCAACCTTTGCGTGGTGTAATGACGTGGTCTATCAACTGGGACATGGGCACCGATAAGAACGGCCAACAATACAACGAACAGTTCATCAAAGATTACGGCCCATTTGTTCATGGGCAAGTGACACCGCCACCGGTTGAAGGTGAGCCAGTGCTGAAAGGCGTTGAAAATGCGCGTGTTCTTCATGGCAGCGCATTTGACCCTATGGAAGGCGTAACTGCAACAGACAAAGAAGACGGCGATTTAACGTCTTCAATTGATGTTGAAGGATATGTTGAAACAGCGGTTATTGGCACTTACGTTCTGACGTACCGTGTGAAAGACAGTGACAACAACGAGACAACCAAAGCAAGAACGGTAGAAGTTTACAGCCAAAAACCAGTATTCGATGGCATATCTGATACGACAGTAATACTTGGTTCTGCATTCGACCCAATGGCAGGTGTGACGGCGAATGATGCAGAAGATGGTGACCTAACGAGTTCTATTACACACACTGGCAGTGTCGATGTGAATGAAATGGGCAACTACTCGCTTGTATATAGTGTGACAGACAGTGCGCATCAAACCGTCACTGCTGAACGTAAAGTGTCTGTGACTGACGGTTCTAACTGTGCTGCTGCATGGGATGCCGAAACGGTTTATGTTGAAGGCGACCAAGTGTCACATGACGGTTCAACGTGGGGATCTGGCTGGTACACTCGTGGCGAAGAGCCGGGAACGACAGGTGAGTGGGGCGTTTGGAGAAAGGTTTCAGATTCTTCTTGCGGTGGTAACCCTGAGCCGGGTACAGATCCTGAACTTGAAGTTTCGGGTCTCCAGTCTGAATACGCACCTGATAACGGTGATGTCCGCTTGGATCTGACACTAACGTCAAACGAAGCAATGGATGTGACTGCAATGGTGTTAAATAGTGCAGGTGTTTTAGTTGAACAGACTAAAGTAAACCTCGTAGATAGCCAAACAATCACCATCGTTTTGAATGACGTAACTGACGGCCAATACTCACTTGAAGTAGTTGGTACTGCTTCGGATGGTGAAATGGTCATGGTGAATAATTCGTTCTCTGTGAAAGACGGTGGTGGTGGTACACCACCTCCAGGTGATTACCCTCCATATGAAGCGGGCACAAACTACGCAGCAGGTGACATTGTAGTGGGCAGTGATAATGGTTTATATGAATGTAAGCCTTGGCCATACACGGCTTGGTGTGCAAGCGCATCTTACGCTCCTGCAGAAAGCCAATACTGGCAAGATGCTTGGACAAAGCTGTAAGCTAAGTTAATTGTGTACTAGAAACTAGAAACTAGAAACTAGAAACGATCAAAGAGAGGCCATGTGCCTCTCTTTTTTATTGCTTAAACGAAATGGAATCATGGGCTCATTTTCATTGTTGTCACACATAATGGCTAAGTCGATAGAGGACTTTGCTTTAGATAAAAATAAGAGTGATTATCAATTGTATTAATGGATTGATAGATGCACTATGCGCACAATGAATTTTCAATTTTGTGAATATCTAAATAATGAATCTAGCGCAAGTCGACCTTAACCTCTTAGTCATCCTTAAGCACCTTTTAGAAGAAAAGCATGTGTCCAACACGGCATTGGCACTCGATATGAGTCAGCCAACGGTGAGTCGTTCGCTGCAAAAACTGCGCACTGTATTTAACGATGATTTGTTGGTGAGAGCGGCTTATGGCTATGAATTGACGCCAAAAGCGGAAGCGATCAAGCAAGATCTTAATTCTGTACTTACGCGCTTAGAAAAGCTGGTTCACGGAGACGTATTTGAACCTCAGACTAGTGACAATACCGTTCGCTTTTTTGGCTTGGTTCCTCAGGTTTCTCACTTATTGCCAAAAGTCGTGGCACAAATTCGAAAACAAGCACCGAACATGGTTGTTGATATTGACTCCATCCCTAAACGTCACTTCGAACCTTTGTTGTCGGGCGATGCGCACTTCGTGTTGTCAACGCATGAACCGTTAAGTTCTGAGCAGAATCTGTATCGAATGTTCGTTATTAGCCGTGATTATCGCTTATTGATGAGCAAAGACCACCCGTTGGCAGACAAAGAGATCACAGTCGATGATTTACTTAACAGCCAACTAGGCCAGATCTCGCTGCAAGGTGACAAAAAACTCTCCATTGAAAATCGCTTTAAAGATTTAGGCTTGATTGATAAGCAGCGCCAACTATCGATTCCGATTCAGCTGTCTAATTTTAATATTGCTGCAGATATCGCTGAGACGACTGACATCATCTTTCACTTACCGACACCGTTTGCCACACAAGCCGCTAATCAAAGAGATTTAATTTGTAAACGCGTACCCAAAGCCATCAGAAGCCCATCAGAAGATGTGTATCTATATTGGCACAAGCGTTTCCACAATGATCCTATGTGTCGATGGGTTCGCAATCTATTTAAAGAGATATACACCTGATTTATCTGGATGGTGAATGTGATTTTAATAGTGCCATTGAAATGAATATATCTTTGTTTTGTTATTTGAAAGGTGAATAACGAGAATCAATTTTTGGTATGAAACTTTCGTTGATAAGAATGGTACTAGGTTGTTTAATGCAAACCATTATCATTACCAATCACATATAAGAATAAATATCATGTCTGAGAGATCTCTTTTGATTCGCAAACCTCTTTTGGTTCGTAAACCCCTTTCGATCGCAGTCGCTGTTATTTGTACGTCACTTTCAGCTAACGTGTTAGCGCAAGAAGAAGCGCAAGCAACAGATGAGCAAATGGTAGTTACGGCAACTCGTACCGAAATGGCACTAAAACAAGCGCCTGCTTCAATGTCGGTTATCACTGCACAAGACATTGAAGACAGCCCAGGTATTACCTTGGCTGACATCGTTGCTGAATCAACCAGTGTTGAGTCTGACTTCGATAGCACACGTGCTGGTCGTCAGATGATCTCTATTCGTGGTATGGATTCTGATTATACGCTTATCATGGTAAATGGCCGTCGTCTCAGCTCGGCAAGTGCCATCATCCGTGGTAATGACTTCGACCTTTCTACTATCCCAGCAGATTCAATCGAACGTGTTGAAATCATCCGTGGCCCAATGTCTGCACTTTATGGTTCAGATGGTATGGGCGGTACAATCAACATCATCACTAAGGCTCCAGAAAATGATTGGAGCTCTACATTGAGCATGGACACTTCATCGCCGCTTGATGGTGATGGGGGCGAAGAGTACTCAATGGGCTTCACAACGTCTGGTGCATTGATTGAAGATGAGTTGTTCGCTCGACTTTCTGTTAATCAAACAAGCCGTAATGCATGGCAACCATATTCTGGTACACACAGTTCTGGCTACGACCGTTCAGACGTAACAGCTCTAGAAGAACGCGACACGCTAAGCATGCTTGCAAGCCTGACATGGCACATGACAGATAACCAAACCATCGATTTTGATTTTGGTTACAGCGATGACGAACGTGAATCAGCGGCAGAAAGTGCGAAATCGGTTATTGAGTCAGACACTCGTGTCGTGCGTCACAGCCAAGCAATTACACACAGTGGTTTCTGGAGCTGGGGTGATACTCAAGTTCGTTATTCGCGCGAGAACGTGACTGATAACGATGCAGCCGATCTAGGCAATAACTTCAGCAGCGATATCGAAGAGCTCACTCAAATTGTTGAAGCATCTGCTACCACTTACCTTGGTTACAGCCACACGCTGACATTTGGAATGGACTACCAGTTAAGTGAACTAACTAACAAAGAAAACCTATCGAGCGGAATGTCGGAAGCATATCAAGGCGCATTGTTTGTGCAAGACCAATGGGTCATGACAGACAGCCTAACCGCAACGTTCGGTGGTCGTTTGGATAAACACGAACTGTACGGCGAAGAGTTCAGCCCACGTGTGTACTTGGTTCACCAAACAACGAACGACCTAATCATTAAAGGTGGTGTAGGCAAGGCATTCAAGGCCCCAACATTGACTCAAAACCAATCTGACTACACAGTTTCAAGCTGCAAGGGTGGTTGTGCGTTGGTGGGTAATGAAGATCTAGATCCAGAGACAAGCATTAACTACGAACTTGCGACGGTATACACACAGCCACGTTGGAATGTAGAAGCGGCGTTATTCCGCAATGAGATTAATGACCTTATCGAAAGAACACAAGGTTACTGCCCGCAAGGTGGTGATTGGAACGAAAGTGCTCTTCAATGTGAAAACCCTGACGGTACACCAACGGGAGATTTGGGCGCGAAGACGCACCAAAACGTGTCTGAAGCTATCATTCAAGGTGTTGAGCTTGGCGGTATGTACCAAATCTCTGACGAGTGGGCCGTTTCTGGTAACTACACTTACCTAGATACAGAAGACAAGTCGACAGGTGAAGAGCTACTTGAGCGTTACAAGCATTCAGGCTTTGTGAAACTTAACTGGAACCCAACTTATGATCTAAGCACTTTCGTGAGTGCACGTTACCGTGGCGAGCGCCAGATTGACAGCGACCTAACGCAAGACGCTTACACAACATTGAACATCGGTACGGTTTACAATGTGAATGACTCAGTACGACTACGTGCAGGTATCTCAAACCTAACGGATGAGTCAGTATCAGATGAGTTAGAGTACATTGGTTATGTTGAAGAGCCACGTACCTACTACATAGGTATGACCGCTGACTTCTAATCAATCTGTGTTTGATTCGGTAGGTAGATACATATAAAACAAAGAACCCACATGACTTAACGTCGTGTGGGTTCTTTTGATTTGGGCGCTCGTAATTGAGTGCACATAGGTATCGAAGAGTGTTAGATTTTTACACAAGTGACAAGAGCATTGCCGGACTGAGTATCCCAAGGAATCAGCTTGTCGTAATCGTGCTCGAAGATATTAACCTCAAAGTAGGGCTTTAATATCTCGATTAACTCCTTAAACGAGAATGCCACCATCGGGTGTTCATCATTCCAAACTTGAGTTTCACCTGCAGTCGTTTTTTCGATACTAAGCTTTAGCGCTTGCTTATCACCGTGACCAGAGTAGTACCACCCTGAACGGAAGGTAAAGTCATCTTGTTCTTGGTTTGTGGTGTGTCGAACAAACAGATCATTGCTGATCTTATCTTTATCGACAACGTTAAAGCAGAACACACCGCCTTGTTTTAGCGCTTTGTGAACGCTAGCAATGCACTCTTTTAACTTCTCGATGCCATCGTTGTAGTGGATCGAATACAAGAAACAAGTAATAAGATCGAACGGCTCAGAGACTTCAAAATTACTCATGTTCTGAACAGAAAAGCTGGCTTCAGGGCAGCGTAGTTGAGCGATATCTAACATGGGTTGGTTTAAGTCAAGCCCGTTACTTTGATAACCATAATCAATAAAGTGACGAACGTGTGGGCCAGTACCACAACCGAGGTCTAGGTGAGTTTTTCCTTCATTTCCAAAAATCTGATGTAGCCTACGAACGCAGTGACTTTGCGCTTGGTAGTCAATATCAACACACATTAAATCATAGTAACCCGATAGGTCGGTATAGAGCGCGTTGGCGGACATGTTTGCCTGCAGCATTTGCTGAAAAAATTGGGGTGGCGCATCATATACCGAAATGTGGAATTCGCAATAAAATATTCAACATGCTCATGCACTTTAATTCCAACTTTGTTACTAACTAAACACTGATGATTCACTGTTAGGAGTATGGAAAAATATCATCAAAGCGAGATAGCTTCAGCCGTTACGAACACGCTTCGATACAAACCGATTCATTATTTATTGAAACTTGGTTTTTGCCGTTTGCTTTTGCTCTATAAAGTGCGTCATCGGTGACTTTAATGAGAGTATTGACTGAGTTCGAGGAATGACAAATATATCGACTGGTCATTCCAATACTGACACTGGACCTAAACGGACGGCGATTAGCACCAATAAAAATATGTTGATTAAATGAATGACAAATACGTTCACCAATGATTTGGGTATACGCAGGTTTCGCATTAGGAATGAACACAATAAACTCTTCACCACCCCAGCGTCCCACTACGCCATGGAGCAATTCAACGTGAGTTTTTATAGTGTCAGCTAAGTGCTTAATGACAGTGTCACCAACGGTGTGACCAAACTGATCGTTTATCAACTTAAAGTCATCAATGTCAATCAACATACAAGACATTTCGATTCTCTGATTCATTGGCTTCTTTATCCAATCATAAATCGCCCGACGATTGAGTGCCTGCGTTAAGTCGTCATGCATAGCACGATGCAGTAATTCTTTTTCCAACAATACTTTATCTGTCACTTCTTCAAGAATGACTTGAATGGCGTCTTCACCTTCCCAGTTAATCACGTTGTCATAGAGATTGAAGTATTTGTAGGAGTCATCAAAGCAATGGTTGGTAACCACGGAACTGAAGTTGGGTGTGTTGCCATTGAGAATGCTCTCGTAACGTCTGATTGCAATTGGTCGCTCTGCTTCAGGAATGATTGAAATGATTGAATCCATCGCAAGCACTTGCTCAATGGATTTGGCACCTTGTTGTTCAACCCAAGCTTGGTTAACCATCAAAGGTTTGAAGTTTCTATGAATCAAAATGCCTTGCTTCGATGTACTGAGTAGCTTTCTATACATACGATCGGTTTCGTGGCGTTGACGTTGCGCTTCTACCACAGAGGTGATGTCAATGATGTTCACTTTAAGAGCGGGCTTGTTATTCAATTCAACAATGTTCGATAAGCAAAATATGGAGATATTACGGCCATGAGTGGGAATGTCTGTGTACAATTTTCCTTTCTTAAGCTTGCCTTTTATTGCTTCTAGATAGCGTTGCTTGACTAGATTTTGGTAACTATCAGGTACCAAGGCATATACAAAATCAACATTGCGTAATAACTCACCACGGTTTTTATAACCAAAGATTTGAGCGATCTCGTTGTCGACATCAACAACTCGATGATCTTGAAGTGTCATACACCCTTGTGCTGAGTCGAAGTTTTGACAGGCCAAAGTGGTGGTTAAATCTAGTTGAATACTCATATCTACCGGATTACTTATTCGTTAACTGAAATAGGTTTTTCTCACTCGATGTAGCGACCCCAAGGTCTTTGCGGAGCTCTTTTATGACGAGACTAGATTGGAAAATTATGGTATCTAGGTAAACTAAGTGTGACATTTAAAATTTTATGATAAATCAGTAATTTTACTGGTTTTAACCCAGTTCTTGAAAAGGAAACAATTCAGGAAAGTAGATCAGTAATTAAAGCTAAATAAGCGAGCTAAACAAGGAAAGTTAAGACAATGGAATCAGCACCAAACGCAAAGGACTCTGTGGAAATCGGTACTTCAATAATCATCAAGCTTGATGACTTATCGGGTGGGGAAGTAATAGGCTTACTAGAAGAGCATCTCGCTGATATGTACGCAACATCACCACCCGAAAGTGTTCATGCTCTGGATCTGGATGGGCTCAAGTCGCCAGAGATTACCTTTTTTAGTGCTTGGAAAGACAGTCAATTGCTTGGGTGTGTTGCGATTAAAGAGTTAAATACCCAACACGCTGAACTCAAATCGATGAGAACCTCACAGTTTGCTCGAAAGTCAGGTGTTGCTAGCCAACTTTTACAACATGTATTGGATACCGCAGCCATTCGCAAGTATCAGACAATCAGTTTAGAGACAGGTTCAGAAGACTACTTTAAGGCGGCGCGTAACCTGTATGAAAAGTTTGGCTTTGGATACTGTGAACCATTTGCAGATTATATATTGGACCCGCACAGCCAGTTTATGAGTATCGAATTGTGTTAGAAGTGACTACATCGCAAAAAGAGATTCCCTATCACGTTCGTTCCTCACTGTAGGGAATGACGGAGGGGGTGTACCTCGCTTTAGAGAATGACGGGGTTGTAGCTTCTGTAGTCAGAAATAACGAATACAATATTCACGCTATTTCCTCTCGTCATTCCAGGACTGGGGTGACTTGATTCCCCAGCGTCATTCCAGAACCGAGGGACGAGGTATGTGGAATCTCTAACCGCAAAGAGAGATTCCCTATCACGCTCGTCCCTCGCTTTAGGGAATGACGATTATACGGTCAATGACCAATGGCTAAAACGTTAGCGAGTTTCTAGCTCTGCGAAAATAGCTTCAGCATCCACAATACTTCCTGAGATAGAAAGTGTGTTGAACGGAACCAAATCCTCAGGGCTAGAAGGCTTTTTAACTAACAGCTCTGGGTAGACTTTCGATTCGCCCATCAACATTGCCTTAAGCTCTTTGACGGATAGGTCAGGGTAGCGAGACCAAACTAATGCCGCGACGCCGGACACGACAGGTGCAGCCATACTTGTGCCACTTTTCGAACCGTAGGTGTTTCCCGGAGTGGTTGATAAAATGCGGTACCCAGGTGCAAACACATCAACTGATTTCTGGCCGAAGTTACTAAAGCTCGCCACTAACGTTTCGTCGGCATATTTTGCTGATGCACCCACATCTAACCATGTTGAAATAGGCTTTGAACGGTAGTGCTTCGCGTAGCGGTTTGGAAAGCTTGGTTTGATGTCGTTATCGTTACGGCTGTTCCCCGCAGAGTGAACGATCAAAACGCCTTTACGAGCCGCGTAACGGAATGCGTGGTCGACGATGTATTTACGTGGCGAGTAGCTTTTACCAAAGCTCATGTTAATGATCTTCGCGCCATTATCGACGGCGTAACGCACTGCATTGGCAATGTCCTTGTCCCGTTCATCGCCATTTGGCACCATACGTACCGCCATGATTTGAGCATGATCTGCCACACCATCAATACCCACTGAGTTGTTACGCTCTGCAGCGATGATTCCAGCAACGTGTGTACCGTGCGAACCAACAGGGCCTTTCACATCGTTGTTGCCGTAGCCTTTTTCCCAAGGGTTCGAGATGTCATCCCAAACAATATCGCCACGCGTGTCGAGCTCTAAGTTAAGGTGGAAATCCAGAGAGTCTTGGTAACGGCTACGACGTGATTCCAGATATTCAAATGAATACCATGAATCAAACACACTCAAAAGCCCTTCAGCTGCAGTAACGACGCTAGCATTCTCACTATCTAACAGTGTTTTCAGACCGTTAGTAGAAAAGTCTTTTTGATCGACGAACTGAAGAATCTGTTCTTTGAACTCATTGGCTTGGTCAGTTGCTGTCGTTACACGATTCAACGCATCTTGGTCATCTTTTAGAGACGACAAGTAATCGGATTCAACATCTTGATAATACTCACGTTTCTTACGCGGAATCCAATGTCCGTTCTCTTTTAACTCAAGGTACTTTTTGTATTCTCTAGTGACTTCTAGTGTGTCTTGGTTAACGTTAATGCCTAACGAGTTACCCAAAAAGTTCCAGCCGTGGACATCGTCAATGTAACCATTGCCATCATCGTCAATCCCGTTGTCTGGGATCTCGTCTTCATTGGTCCAAAGTTTGTTTTTGAGATCTTCGTGTTCAACGTCGACACCTGAATCAAGAACGGCAACGATGACTGGTTGTGGTTGAAGAGGGGGCATCAAGTAGTCATATACCACATCAGAACCCACACCCTGAATTCTTGTGTAGCTTGCCGTTAAGTTAAACCAATCACCGCGCTGTTCATCAGCGTTGCTCATCATTCTCATTGAGAAAAATGAAGGTAGAATAGTTTCTCGCGAGTAATCCTCAACAATTGTCCCTTTTACATCTTGGATGAAAGGTGAGTTGGCAGGTTGTGGCTCTGGGCTACTCTCATTAAGAGCCGAGGCAGATACTTGAGCCGAAGCCATAATAGCTAAAGAAAGCGTGGTAAGTCTGTGTCCGTGATTCATCTGTGTTGCATCCTTATCATTGTGAGACTGAATAGTTGTGCGACTAGAACTGACTCCTTAGCGAAGCTTTATGAAAGCACGCAGTCAGTTCTGTGAGAGGGAAATGCCCGCTCAAAAGCAATCAAAAGATAATATGCAATCAGACTTGTATCATTCGTTTGATCAATGAAATGGTAGGAAGGTCTCACTGTGATCGATTTTAAAGTCTCAAAGTTTGAGCTAAACTCTATTAATAAAACCAATATTTATAAAATTAAGAATTGGGATTAAAGGTGTTTAGAATCAATTGATTAGTATGTTAATTGCAGGGGGTGGTTTTGGCTCTCACTCAGCTATTGAAGTGCTTTTGAAAGAGCCAAGATCAAGGAGCTTAGTCGTCGTGAGAGCTAAATTCAAAGTTTCCGTTGACGGCAAAATGGTCTGAAAGGTGCCAACTTCCCCAAGTGTCAGAGCTCAACCTTTGATGAAGCTTGACCGTATTAGTATTACTTGTTGCTCGTCTATGCACTCTGCTAACAAAAACGTAATCCAGATACTCTACATCAGCGCCACCTGAATACTTATAAGCGGCATACGGGTTAATCGTCGGGTCAAAGGTTGCATTGGTGTAGCCTCTGAATTCTGGAGGATCAACATCCAACGTAGCTAGCATTAGAAGGTATTCCACGAAGTCGCTATTTTTATCGATATTGAAGTCTCCAGCATAGATAACCGCTTCGTTGGAAGGTATGCCTTTAGTCAGCATAAAGGTTCGCATCAGCCCTAGCTGTAAGCGTCTTAGTCTTTTGGCCGCAGGCGTATTGAATGATGCTAGGTGCGTGTTGAATATATGGTATATCTGACCATCTTTGTCGATTTTTGTGTAGACGACGCCTTTATCTGCGTAACAATCAGTCCCGGAGCAGTGTTCAAAAACTATACTGTCGGTTTCAATAATTGGATAGCGACTAAAAGTGACTACGCCTCCGTCGTACATCGCACTAGTGCCACCTCCTACTACCTCTGTTCTAAATGCATATTCCTCTGCTAGAGCGTTGAATAGGATCTCTCGGTCTGAAGAAAAAGCTTCTTGAAGTGTGAGTACGTCATATCCGGAGAGAGTGTGGTCCAAGACACTTGCACGACTTGTAATGTTTGATGATACGCCGGGGAGCATCCATAGGTTATATGACCCAACGTTCAAGGTATTTGGGTCTTGATCAAAATCATTGATCGTATGTTCTGAGACTACAAATTCAACGTCGTCGAAACCTGACGTGTATATAGCCTTAACACCGAACTCAGAGTGATATCCATCTTGGTTATAACGATGAAGAATATATGGGTTGTAGTCGGTCATCATCCCTTGATCTTTATACCCATAAGACAACGTTGAGCCTGAACCGTGACCAACTAACCTAAGTTGACTTACAGGTTCTTGCGGCTTAGGTTCCCAAGAACCTTCGTTTGTTAATCGTGAAATTGTTAGGAAGTAGTCATACGTTGCGCCATTAACAAGCCCATAATATCGATTAAAATCAGCTACTTTAGCTTTTTGATAAGGCCAAATAACTAAGTCATTTTCAGTCAACCTGTATTGGTAACCGTTACTTACGGGTTCACTGGAGTCTATCGAAAAGTTTATTAATATGGGTTTGTCGGTGCGGTTTATATAGTAAAGTGATGTTGCGAGTGCTTGGCTGGCTATTGCCCAAATTATCAGTGTTGAACACAGCTTTTTAATCATGTTTCTTCCTTTGATTACATTCCTAAAATCGAAAACAGAAAGTAGCCCTGGTATGCATTCAGTTGCAAATTAAAGATTTTGGTTTTGTGCTGTGTAACGCGCATGTGATCATATTGTAAATTTTATGAAAAATTACTCTGTTTTATAGTAACTTATGATTATTCTAACCGATTCGAAGTACATTCTATGACGACTTATTTTGCTGGCTTCTCTCTGGGGCTTTCGCTAATCCTTGCGATTGGTTCTCAAAATGCGTTTGTTTTAAAGCAAGGTCTAAAGAATCAACACGTATTGGCAGTTTGCGCTGTATGTGCAATTTCTGATGCCTTACTCATTAGTTTTGGTGTAACAGGCTTCGGCGCAATCGTTAAGCAATTCCCACAAATTGAGCAGTTCGCCCGTTATGGTGGGGCTATCTTTTTGGGTGTCTATTCATTCTTAAGCTTCCGCTCAGCATTCACTGAAAATCACGCCTTAGAAGCCACTGCTGAAACCAAAGACTCATTAACTAAAGCGATGGCGATGTGTTTGGCGTTCACTTGGTTAAACCCACATGTTTATTTGGATACGGTTGTTCTATTGGGTTCTATTTCAACGCAATACCAACCGAATCAAATGTTGTTTGGTGTTGGTGCAGTATCGGCGTCGTTTGTGTTCTTCTTTTCACTTGGATATGGCGCACGCTTCTTGGCTCCAATGTTTAAGAACCCGAGAGCATGGAAGGTGTTGGAGTTTGTCGTCGGCATGATCATGGCGTCTATTGCAATATCTTTGATCGTTTAGCCGCTCGTAATTAGGCATTCAAACATATTATCTAAAGTTCCTACCGAAAGTGACGACTTAAAGTGACTGCCTTTAGTTGCCTTCGTATTTAATTATTTCCACAAAAATGGAATTATTTTTCGTCTTTCGGTTTTGGCGTTCGTCTTAGGGGTACAAATACAAATTAATGACCTAATTCGGAGTAAACCATGATTAAACTTGTTAGCTTTAAAAACTGCCCATTCGTTCAACGTGTAATGGGTGCTTTGGTAATGAAAAATGTCCCATTTGAAATTGAATACATTGAGCTAAACAATAAACCTCAATGGTTCCTAGATATTTCGCCAAACGGACAAGTGCCAGTATTGATTACAGAAAATGACACAGTTCTGTTTGAGTCAGATGCAATTGTTGAATACTTAGACGATAAATATGCGCCGATAGAAGAGGTGTCTCCAGAGCAAAAAGCACTAGATCGCGCTTGGTCTTATCAGGCAAGCAAACATTACATGCCGCAATGTGGAACGATGGGCAGTAAAGATAAAGAAACCTTTGAGACACGTTTAGCGAATCTTCAAAAATCCTTCCAAAAGGCCGAGAACAAGCTTGGTGACAGCGACTTCTTTAAAGGCGATTACATCTCTAACGTCGACATCGCTTGGCTACCACTGTTACACCGAGCGTCAGTGATTAAAGAAGGCTCCGGTTTTGATATGCTTGAAGGCTTTCCGAAAGTACAGAAGTGGCAAGCGGCGCTGATTGAATCTGACTTGACCGATAAAACCGTTCCTGCGGACTTTATTGAGAAGTTCAGCGGCTTCTATTTAACGAATAACTACTTGGCTAGTCTCGCTGAAGTTCGTTAATAATATAGATTAAATTGAAATATAATTTAATAGCAGGTCGTTCCAAATAAATGCCCTCCCAAAATTAAACTAATTCTTCTCTTTATATCTTTTATTGTAAAAAGAGAGGAGCAGGATGAGTTTTTATATTTAGGCGTGAAGATTTAGGTTGTTTTTGAGAACGAGTAACAATTTAGTTAGTGCTGTAACGACATGATTATAAACAACTTAATTTGTATTATGCTCAGGTTTACTATCAGGTTTATACGTATTTTAGTACTCGTTACGCCGCAGGAAATACATCTGTCTCATAAATAAGACTGGATTAAATATCTATGATTGTTCGTTTGATGACCTAAAAATCTTGTGATACCTTCTCATTCGCTTCTCAAATGAACGGTGTTTTATTATTCATTAGGAGTTGATTATTTAATTTATTTTAAACAGTAGCGCAACAGGTGAAATAGTGTCGGAAACTATTGGCGGTTGATCAACGTTGCTGTAGGACAGACAAAAAAAGGGTATTTTCATGCTTAAATCATCATTTCTATTGGGCCTAGTTGGCTTAGTTTCACTTCCTACACTTGCTGCCGGTATTGAGGGCGGTCCATACATTGGCGCAGGCCTTGGTGTGTATCAAGACTCAGACACTGACGGCGCAGGTAATTTAGATGCTGAAAGCATGGGGTACAGCCTTTACGGTGGTTACCAATTTAACCGTATTGTTGGTATTGAACTTGGTTACACGGATTACGCTGACTACGAAAAGTTTGGTACTAAGCTGCTTTCACCAACGTCTTTGTCTGTTGCAGCAAACGTAGGTTACACATTTGATAATTCAATTCGTCCGTTTGTAACCGCAGGTCTGAGCTACGTAGATTTGAACTCTAGCAACAGTGCTTTTTACGGTGACGATTCTGGTGCAGGTTTCCATTTTGGTATCGGTGTGGAATACAACCCAGTGGAGAACTTAACGCTTCGCCTGATCTCGCAAGCAGATGCTGTGAACATAGAAAACTACGCTTATATCAATGGCAATAAAGTTCGTCTAAGCAGCAAAGATGTAGCATTTAGCACAGTAACACTGGGTGCTTCGTACAATTTCTAATGGCTTCTGTTAAATAGCTTAAAGCTAAAGCTATGGACACCTAAACCGCTCTAACGTTGAGCGGTTTTTTTATGTCAAAAATAACGATTGGTCACGCTGTGGGCGGAGTTGGTCCAAAGCCTGAAATTAGTTGGTTTTCACAAGCTTATAAAAGGGAATTATGTCGACTATTTTGGTAGATTAAAGGTATTACCGACTTCCAGTGAGCAGCAATGAAGATTCTTCACACGTCCGATTGGCATCTTGGCCAAAACTTCTACAATAAAAGCCGTAAGAATGAACATGAACGGTTTTTACAATGGTTACTTGAGCAAGTTACAGAGCACGACATCGACGCGATCATTGTTGCTGGCGACATTTTCGATACCAGCACACCGCCGAGTTACGCTCGTGAGATGTATAATAAGTTTGTGGTCGATTCGAACAAGATCGGCTGCCAATTGGTGTTGTTAGGTGGAAATCACGATTCAGTCTCTGTGCTTAAAGAGACCCAACAGTTACTCAAATACATGGGTGCAGACGTGATTCCTAATACCAATGAAGATCATGCGACTCAGGTTGTCGAACTAAAAGGCAAGAACGGCGATGTAGAAGCGCTGGTTTGTGCTATTCCTTTTATTCGCCCTCGCGATGTGTTGACCAGTCAGGCGGGTGTCACCGGTGTTGAGCGCCAAAAACAACTCGGCGAAGCGATTAAACAGCACTACCAAAGTGTTTATGATGCCGCTGTAGAAAAACGTGCGACGTTTAAAAATAGCGAGCACATGCCGATTATCGCTACGGGTCATTTAACGGCGATGGGTGTTCAACAATCGGATTCTGTACGCGACATCTATGTCGGCAACCTTGATGGTTTTGCCGCTGATGGCTTCCCAGACGCAGACTATATTGCACTTGGTCATATCCACCGTTCACAAGTGGTGGCAAAGCGTGAATACATTCGTTACTGCGGCTCACCAATACCATTAAGCTTTGATGAACTTAAATCTCAAAAGCAGGTCTGTGTGGTTGAGTTTGTTGAAGGCGAGCGCACCATTTCTCAATTGCCAGTTCCAACGTTCCAACCCCTAGCTGAAATCAAAGGCGACTTGAGCGAGATCGAATCTCAACTGAATCAATATATAGGCTTAGATAGCGACCAAAGCGTGTGGTTATCGATAGAAGTGCAAGCGCAAGATTACTTGTCGGATCTTCAAGAGCGTATGCGCACACTAACCGAAGGTTTGAATGTGGAAGTGCTTCAATTGCGCAGAGCAAGAGAGCGTCGCAATCAAGCATTAGAGCAAGAGTCGGCAGAAACGCTGTCAGAATTGAGCCCGATGGACGTGTTTACGAAGCGTATTGCCTTAGAAGAATTTGAAACCGATTCTGAAAAAGCGCGTTTAGAGCGCATGACGGTGAAGTTTAAACAAGTGATGGTTGAAGTGTCTGAGAGCGCTCAAGCGCCAAACAAAGTAGAAGAGTAACCAGTATGAAGATTTTAAGCCTAGAATTTGAAAACCTGAACTCTTTGAAAGGGCGTTGGAAGCTCGATTTTACCCAATCACCGTTTGCGGAAAATGGCCTGTTTGCGATTACTGGCCCAACAGGAGCGGGTAAAACCACCATTCTTGATGCGATTTGTTTGGCGTTGTTCCACCGCACGCCACGTTTGAAGAGTATCGCCAAAGGCAACAATGAATTAATGACGCGTGGCACGGGTGAGTGTTTCGCTGAGCTGGAGTTTGAAGTGCAGGGCAAAACGTACCGCTCGAACTTCCATCAAAAGCGTGCTCGCGGAAAACACGATGGCGCATTACAAACGCCAACGTGTGAGTTTGCTGATGCTGACACCGACAAAGTCTTAGAGACCATGCTGACCAAGAAAACCAAGTTGGTGGAGCAGGTAACCGGTCTCGATTTCTCACGCTTCACCAAATCCATCATGTTGTCACAGGGTGAATTTGCGGCATTTCTTAATGCCAATGCTAACGACCGTGCAGAGCTACTTGAAGAGCTGACGGGAACAGAAATCTATAGCCTGATTTCCGAGCGTATCTACGATCATTTCAAGTCTAGTGAGGAGTCGCTTAATCACCTCAAAGCAAAAGCTGAGGGTGTGAGTTTGCTGTCTGAAGAGCAAATCCAAGAGCTAACCGCAGATCGAGAAACGTTAGAAGCCGAGCAGAAGCGTTTGTCTGAGCAGTTAAAAGAGTGGCAAGCGCATCTAAGCTGGTGGAAAGACGTGACCAAAGCTGAGCAAACTATTGCGACCAGCGAACACGATCTTAAAACAGCTCAAGATGAACTAGACCGTAATCAACCCTCACTCGAGCGTTTAGCAAACAGTGAACCGGCTGAAAAACTGCGCCCAATGCACAAAGATTTAAAGCGTTGCGAACAAGAGGTGAGCACTACTCAAGCTCACTTAGATAACAGCATCAAGTTACTTATTGTTCGTGATGAAGAAAAGCAAGATGCGCAAACGAAACTGACGCAAAGCGGTGTGATTGTCGAACAGGTTAAACGCGAGCAACAAGATCAAGAGAAGATCATTGATCTAGTGCGTCCGCTAGACAACCAAATTACCGTGCTTAAAGATAAACAAACTGTGGCCGTTAATGCAGCGAATACGCTGAACGAGCAACATACTCAGCAGCGCAATCAACAGGCTGTTATAGTCCAAAAAACAGAGGCACTGAAGCAACAGGACCAACTCAGCACTGAGTACCTAAATACACATCAAGCTGAGCAATATTTAGAAAAATACTTAGGCCAGTGGCAAGCCAAAGTTGAACAAGTTCGTACCCTAGAGCGTCAGCATTCAGAACTACTAAACTCAGCGAAGCAAGCTTTGTCCGCAGTGGATGCTCAGCAAGCGACTATCAAAACTGCTCAAGAAGTAAAAGTAACGCAAGACAAAGCATTAGCAGAATCGGTTGTGTTAGAGAGTAGTGCAAAACAACAGTGGGAAGCATGGCAAGGCAACACTAGCGAACAAGTGTTGAATGCGCAAAAAGACCTGCTGGAGTTCTGGAATCGTAATACGCACTCGTTATTGGAAATTAATCGTGGCTTCCTAAATGCTCAACAACAGTTGCACGCGAAAACACAGGCACATCAAACTAACAATCAGTTGGTCGACAAACTTTCGAAAGAACGTGAAGTGCTGGTGAATCGATATAAAGAGAAAGAGACGTCTCTTGAGCGATTAACGCGTTTGATTGATCAAGAAGGCGAATTAGCGAAATACCGTGCAGCTTTAGAATCTGGATCTGAGTGCCCACTGTGTGGTTCAACAGACCATTCGATCGAGCAGTCGCAAGATATTGCAAATCTGGTCTCGCAAAAAGATCGGGAAAACCTAGAGTTGGCAGCCATTAAGAAAGAAGGCCAAGAGCATCGTCAGCAATTAGATTCTCTTGCCCCTATGATTGCAGCGCTTAACGATGACATCCTGCGTGCACAAGCGGATATTCAACAAGCCCAACTGAATTGGCAAGGCATTGTTGGTAAGCTTCAACAGGGCTTATCAGATTTCGCTGGCACGGCTCCAGAGCTAGCTCTGCTAACGATTAACGATTTAGGCAATGAAGCTACGGTCGCGACCTTTGCTCAGCAGTGTGAACTTCAACTAAGTCAGATCTCGCAGCAACTGAAAGCATTGGGTGATGCCAAAGCGCACTATGCGGAAGCTGAGAAACAACGCTTGTCTGTAGGTGTTATGGCTGACAAGGCGCAATCTAACCTTGAGTTGGCCGAGCAACGCTTAGCTGATCTGAATAAGCAAAACCACATTACAAACGAACAAGTAGTTAAGACAGCTCAAGCGAAAGATCAGCAATGGCATTCGTTGAAAGAGAGCATTGTTCAAACCGCTATCGAAGCACCTGAACTTGACCATATCGATGATTGGTTTGCTGCGAAATTGCAAGCATCAAGCACATGGCAACAGACCAAACAGCAACAGGCCGATATTGAGAAGCAACTGATTACTCAAAATGCCGAATTGAAAACCTTAGATGACAAGCTAAGTAGCGCAGAGAAAGAGCTCGCGACACTGACGCAAGAGAGTGAGTCTCTAGTGTCAGAGCTCACTCGTGTAACTGCTGAAAGAACAAAGTTATTTGGTGACAAAGACATTCAAACCACCAGTAATGCGATGAAGCAAAAAGTCACTGAAGCGGTTAGTGTATTTGATGCCGCTCAGTTGGTGCTTAACCGTTGCGAACTTGAACATCGAACCGAGCAAACTAAACACACCAGCTTCTCTGAAGAGCTGACCAGCAAGCAGTCAAATCACACACAAGTATCGAATGCTTGGTTAGAAGCGCTGAAAACTAGCCCATTTGAAGGAGAGGCTGATTTTGAAGCAGCATTATTAGACGAAGAGGTTAGAACTCAACTTCAAAGCCTGAAGAAGTCTATAGATGAAGCGATTGTCAGTGCACAAGCTAGGTTGAACACTGTCAAGGCGACGGAGGTGGAGCTACAAAACCACGAAAATGCTAAAACATGGCAAGAGCAAGACCAACAACAAGTTGAACTTGCGACGACTGCATGCCAAAACGCACAACAAAGTCATGCAACAAAGATCGGCGCGATTTCTGCCAATCTTGAAACTGATAGCCAGAACCGCAGCAATCAGCAAGATCTGTTCAAGCAAATCGATGAGCAACAAGTCGAGTTTGATGATATCTCACGTCTTAACTCGCTTATTGGTTCTAAGAACGGCGACAAATTCCGTAAGTTTGCCCAAGGTCTAACGCTGGAAAATTTGGTGTACCTTGCGAATAAGCAGTTGCAGCGTTTGCATGGTCGTTACGAACTTAAACGTAAAGCCGACGATGGGTTAGAACTGCAAGTGCTGGACACATGGCAGGGCGATGTGATGCGTGACACGAAGACGTTATCAGGTGGCGAAAGCTTCTTGGTGAGTTTAGCGTTGGCATTAGCGCTTTCTGATCTTGTCAGCTACAAAACCAGTATTGATTCTTTGTTCTTGGATGAAGGTTTCGGCACCCTTGATAGTGACACATTGGACATTGCCCTAAACGCTCTCGATAACCTGAATGCGTCTGGAAAGATGATTGGTGTTATTAGCCACGTTGAAGCACTGAAGGAGCGAGTGCCCGTTCAGCTTAAAGTGACAAAACACTCTGGCTTAGGTGTGAGTGAGATGGAGAAGCAGTACAAGGTTGTCGCTTAGGTTCTTGCTATATTCATCAGTGCAGAAATAGAAACAGAGCTAGATGAAGCAGATCCCCCGACTCAGTCGTTCCTCCTTCTCGAGGATGACGGAGTCGGGGGCTGTTATCAATCATTCCGCCGCCACTCCTTAAAGTCAGGAGCGTTCAAAAAGTAGCCGTCACTCCCTAAAATGAGAAACGAGCGTAATAGGGAATCTCCAGTAAACGCAGGAAGTGGACTCATCCAAAAGGAAACGACCATGCACAAGAAGCCTCATTTACCGACCAAGACATGTCCCGTTTGCCAAAAGCCTTTTGCATGGCGTAAAAAGTGGCAGCGTTGTTGGGACGGTGTTATTTACTGTTCGGAACGTTGTCGTCGCAACAAGTCTTAGTCTTCATACACTCGAATACATCAAACTATTCTCTATCAGCCAAGTCCGGTAAACCGATATTTCCTTCCTTTGTTATCATTTTGATGTTCCTTTAATCGTTTGGTCATTCATTTCTTAAGTTAATATTTCTATCTGTAAGATAAGTGATGTATAAAGGCGGCATGAAGATACCTAAAAGAATACAGCCTTTAGTTGACGATGGTTTGGTCGACGAGGTGACAAGCCAACTCATGAGTGGCAAAGAAGCATCGGTGTACATTGTGCGCTGCGGCGATACGATCCGTTGTGCCAAGGTATATAAGGAAATTAGCCAACGTAGTTTCAAAAAAGCGACTGCGTATCGTGAAGGCCGAAAAGTCCGAAACAGCCGCCGTGCTAGAGCGATGGAAAAAGGTTCTGGTTTTGGCCGTGAGCAACAAGAAAAGGTTTGGCAAAGCGCTGAAGTGGATGCCTTGTATAAACTGGCAGAAGCGGGCGTTCGTGTACCTGTGCCTTATGGTTGCTTTGATGGCGTGCTGCTTATGGAGTTGGTCACTGATGACGAAGGCTATGTTGCCCCACGTTTGAACGATGTCGTTATGTCAGCAGAGCAAGCGATCGAAGATCACGCCGTGATGATGACCTATGTGGTTAAAATGCTGTGTGTTGGTTTGATCCATGGTGACTTGTCTGAGTTCAACGTATTGGTGGATGAATACGGCCCGGTAATTATCGATTTACCGCAAGCCGTTGATGCTTCCGCTAACAATAATGCCGAGTGGATGTTGGCTCGTGACATCAATAATATCCGTGATTATTACGCTCAGTTTGCTCCTGAATTGGCGAAAACCGAGTATGCCAAGGAAATGTGGGCGCTTTACGAGAAAGGCGACCTAAAGCCAGACAGCAAGCTAACAGGCGAGTTTACGGAAACGGACGATTTGGCCGATATTGAAGCCATTATGCAAGAGATAGACGCTGCGCGAGTTGAAGAACAACACCGACGCGAGCGAGCTAAAGAAGAGAAAGAAGGCGTCGACGACAGCAAGTTCAATTGGGCTGAGTAATCGTGATGATCGGCTTAGAGCTTTAGTTAAATAGCAGTCATAACGCCTGAAAAAATTTATGCGTTCTTTCTAAAAAATAACCCAATAGAGCAACACTCTGTTGGGTTTTCTTTTTTAGCACTTATCAAAGACGACGAGTGGTATTGGTTTCTACCAACTTAACTGTTCACCATCGTAAGCGTAGAAGTGCCCGCTTTTGTCTGGTGTGGCAGTGCGAATGATATCGACCAATTGATGGGCGACATAGCTCGACTCAAACAGCTTACCTTCAGGGACATTAGTCTGGAAAGGCTTCGACAGAGCTGTATCTGTTGTGCCTGGGTGTAGCGCCAACACCGTGCCTTTCTTAATGGTGCGTTGCCATTCAATCGACATGGTTTTGATAAACATATTGAGCGCCGCTTTCGACGAACGATAGCTATACCAGCCGCCTAATCGGTTATCTGAAATGCTCCCGACCTTTGCGGAAACCACGGCAAACTTTGGATTGTCGCTCGTTTTAAGAACAGGTGTGAAGTACTTTGCCAATAATAAGCTGGGCAGAGTATTCACTGAGATGTTTTTCAGGAAAAACTCAGGGTCAATGGACGCCAGGTTCTTTTCCGGACCAAGGTCTGGAGTGTGAAGCATACCCACGCAGTTTATCAACCAATCAAGTTGTTCAAACTCAGAACTCAAACGTTTGATACCAGCTTCTTTGGTGGCGTCAACTTTGTGCCAGTTCAAGCGACTGTTTTCAAGTTCCGGCTGTTGAGAGTGGAAAGTCGCGTCTACATGCACATCAAGAAAATCAAACCGAGACAGCTCAGATAATAGGTGTTTAACCACAGCAAAGCCGATACCGCCGCTTCCGCCAACCACCAATATGTGTAGTCTGAGTTGCTCAACCATTATAAATTCTCCAAGTTTGTTATTCGTTGTTCTGCAGTATCGAGTATTGCTTGTTGCTCTTGCTCGTCCATATTGTCCCAAGAGCGATATAGCATGCCCATGCGTGGGTTTCGGTTTAACTCATCGCGATGTTGGTTCATAAAGCGCCAATACAAACTATTGAAAGGGCAGGATTGCTCTCCACTGCGCTCTTTTATTTGGTAATGACAGCCTTTGCAGTAGTCACTCATGCGATTGATATAGGAACCGCTGGCAGAGTATGGTTTGGTTCCGACGATCCCGCCATCCGCAAACAGTGCCATACCTCGCGTATTTGGCATTTCAACCCATTCTATCGCATCGACGTATATGCCGAGGTACCAACTGTCGACTTGGTCAGGATCTATGCCTGTGATTAAGCAGAAGTTGCCAGTGATCATTAACCTTTGGATGTGGTGCGCGTAAGCAAATTCAAGGGATTGATCAATCGCATGCTTCATGCAGTTCATCTTGGTCTGTCCGTCCCAAAAGTAGTGAGGCAGGTTGTTGTTTGCTGAGTAATGGTTTTTGTTGGCGTAAGCAGGCATATTCGCCCAATAGACGGCGCGTATGTACTCTCGCCACCCCAATATTTGACGGATGAATCCTTCGACCTGTGCGATATCGATAGTGGTAGCGCCTTGCTTTGAAGAGGCGTGATAAGCTGAGAGTGCCGCATCAATGACTTCTCTAGGGTTGAGCATCTTGCTATTCAATGAGAACGAAATACGACTGTGATACAAGCTCCACCTAGAGTCGTGTTCTGTAGTCATCGCATCTTGAAAGTGCCCAAATAACGGTAAGCAGACTTGGCAGAAATGAGCGAGCAGAGACAAACTTTGTGCGCGGTTAACTGGCCATAATAATTGGTTGCCGACTTGACCAATGGTTTGTACGTGGTGGCGTTCTATTCGCTGCAAAATGTCGGTTATGTCATTGGTAAACATCAGAGGTTGAGGCAGTTTTTCAATGTCTTGCTTCCTGAGCTTCTTTCGATTGCTCGCGTCGTAATTCCATTTGCCACCAACGGGCTTTCCGTCTTCTAGCAAAATGTCGAAACGCTTTCTCATTCGGCGATAGAAGTGTTCCATCATGATGCGCTTATCTTTCGGAAACTGTTGTTCGATCTCTTCGAATGGAAAGAGGAAGTGTTCAGTATCACAACAGCCTTTGGCTGAATTGGTGAGTTTGAGCTTGTTCATCTGCTCTAAGAGGCGATATTCATCTGGCCTTTGATATTCAAACTTCTCTGCGCCGAATTCGTGTACATAGTGCTTTAGAAGTGTATCTAGGTTTTCAAATTGGGCTGTGTCATCTAAGGTCAAGTGAAGTACTTGATGGCCTTGTTGTCTCAGCTCGTCAGCGAAGTAACCCATCGCACAGAAAAATGCGGCCACTTTTTGAATATGAGATGCGACGTAATCCGTTTCTTGTTTTAGCTCAGCAATCATGTAAACAACGCCATCATCAACCTGTCGAAACCATGAATGCTCTATGTTTAGTTGGTCTCCTAATACAAGTCTTACCGTTTTAAATTTCATAATGCGTCCTGGTTTGTGAGGCTTGTTGAGACTGCGTTACTGCCTGTCCATTGATTAATGAAGGCATGGTCTGGGTCGTACATTTCAGTTTGCTTGGCTAAATCAAAATGGCGGGATTTAGGCTGTGTATGGTTGTTATTTTGATTGTTGTGGGCTGGTTTATTGAGAGCCCCTGCGATATACGCCCAATTTCCCCAGTTTGACGCCACGTCATAGTCGACAAGTTGGCTTTCGAAATAGGCTGCGCCATGTTGCCAGTCGACGCCCAACTCGTAAATCAAACAGCTTGCGGCTAACTGCCTTCCGCGATTGGACATGTAGCCCGTAGCATTAAGTTGGCGCATACATGCATCGACAATCGGATAGTTGGTGTTACCGCTCTTCCATTTGGCAAAATTAAGGCTTGCTGATTGAGTGATATTTTCTGCTGTAACGGGTTTTGTGTATGAGCCCGTAAATAGAGAAGCCTTCAACGACATGCTCTTCCAATAAAAATACTCACGCCACAACAGCTCGAAATAGATCCAATAGGTTGAATCGTTGGGCCCATGATGCGACTCAAATCGCGTGAGGCGTCTGCATATTGTTTTAGGTGAGACACAACCTAATGCGAGCCACGGTGAAAACTTGGTCGAGTTTTCGATACCGTCCAGTGCATTTCTTGTCTGTTTATAGCAGCTCGCGTAATCCTGTGAGAAGTAGTGTTCGAGATGCAGTAATCCCGATGTTTCACCGCCTTTGAGGCTGTGGTTTCGTGCCACGTTGCCAATCTTGAAAAGGGTTTCTTTGGAGTTACAGTGTGACATTTTTGTTAGGTCTGGTGCCGGTGGTAAATTGGTTATGGTCAAACTTTGTGTATCTATAGCCAGAGGCTCAATGAGTTTTCTGAATTTGGTAAACGAACGGGGGAATTTTTCTAACGTGAAAGGGAAGTCATCGAGTTCAAACAGAGGCGAGTTATGAGATTGAATCGCAGTTAAGTTGGGGCAGTCAGTCAGCGTTGACTGCATTAGCTTTTGCTCGTCATAGCCACAGTGAGCATTCGCAAATAAGTGAGTCACGTTTAGTTCAGAGATCATTTCGATTAGCGAGTCTTTTACGTTATCGCTGTGGTCTCGGCCTTGTGTTAGGACGATAAGTGTTTGTTCTAACGTGCTGAGGTTAATTGCAAGGTCGCTTATCGACTGTGAAATGAAAGCCGCGCGGGGAGCGCCATATTGTTCTTCTTGAGCGAATTGTGAAGAATAGTGAGACAGAACTGGTTCGACAGCGACACAAACAAGCTCATCGACGATCTGGCTTGCTTGATTAAGTAGTGTGTTGTCGTTAATTCTTAAGTCGTTGGTAAAAAGATAGAGACCAATCTTTTTCATTGCCTACACTCGTGTTTTGTTAATTATTAGACGCTTACGAGTTGATAGGCTGACAAGATCACAAATGAACACTCTGAGTGGGTAATAGCAGGTTTCGGCCAGGATAAGGGAGTTTAAGAGGGTATCAAGCCAACCAATAATACCGATAGAGGTTGGCAATGCAGGCTATTTTTGAGTTTCGAACTGCAGCTTCTATTCCATAGGAATAACGAGAATATCGATAGGGGAAGTATCGATGATCTGTTTAGAATGGGATATGAGCTTATGCCAGAAATCATGGTGATGACCACATAGCAATAGGTCGATGCCGTTTGCTTCGATGACATTTTTGAGCTTATCGTTCAAATCGCCGGTTCCCACGAAAATGTGCTTGATTGGGTGCTTGGCGTAGGCCTCAAACTCTTTCAAATGCTTAACGGCATCTTCATTGATCGGTAAATCACCATCATTTGCTTGAATGTCAACGAGTTCTGGGTAAATTTCTCCATGTGTACCATCGATATAAACAAACGAAATGCCAGCCTCGAGCTTGTCTGCGAAGAAAGTCGCTCTATCAATGAGAATCTTGGTGTCGTCAGACAGTTCAAGTGCGACCAGAATATGTCGGTAATCCATAATTAAAGCCTCTTGTTGTGAGTTATGTAACAAGCATAGTTTTTGTTAGAGCAAATGATATCGAAGAGATCTCATATTGCGTAAAATTATCATTCAATGTTCTTCTAAGCACTATCGTATTTATATCGCTTTGATTGATAAGAAATTTACAAAAGGTTGATATAGTGGTTGATGCGTTAGCTTATGCTCTTAGATAGGCTTGATAGTTCAATGCGCCAATTACGAAGAGGCATCAATGACAGCACTACTAACCATTCCCACTCGAACATTAGGTTTCGACTACGATATTGAGATCCGAGATTGGTCTCAAAAACTCGTCGGCTTTCATGTGTTCGAAGATGGTAGACGACCACTTGATGGGGGCATTGGGCTTAGCCTAAACCTCGTTGAGCAGTTTGATGTGAATGGTCGCTGGTTAGAATCCTTGCCTGCTCGTTATCGTGAAATCACCGACGACTTTCCAGAGTATCAATACCAAATGTTGTGGTTAGCTGCGAACACATACGAGGCTGCACAGCTACTTGAACTAAGGCCTGTTATTCTGGCGTTGATCTGCATGAAATACAGCGTCGATAATCAGAAAGCATTGGCACTAAGTCGCTTAGGGCAAAAGAAGATCCTTGCTAAGTTGGGCTTAGACAGCAGTAAAGCGACACTCAAATTCATCGACAAGCTAGAATTGCATTACAATGTTGGTGATGAGCTTGACCACATTGTTCGTATTCTCGAACCGCTGCAAAGACGAGTTCTTAAGTTTAAGCATTACTCAAAAGTTGGATACACAGCCCTACGTTTGGACCAAGTTCATCCATTTCTAACCGGCAGTCGACTAGGGATTGCAATGGTGGAAGAGGGCAGACTTAATGCACCGTCTAAGATGGCAATGTTCCAAGATGCGATATTGCTAGGGCAAGACTTAGAGATGGATGATCCTCTGCGCGCTATTACTAGTCAGAACTCTTTTGCGATGTTTGAACAGCTTCATGACCGCTGGACGGAGCAACGTCAATTGCGTCGTTTGGAGGGTAATCGCCCAATGGATAGAGACATCCCTTATCCCGTTCCTTTGTTAGGTAATGACAACATTCATCCTCTCACGGATTATTACGACCTTGAACATGAAGGTATAGAGCAGAAGCACTGTATTGGCGTGTATCACAATCGAATCATGAGCGATCGTTATGTGGTGTTCCGCATGCTCAAACCTCAACGTTTAACCATAGGTTTACGCCGCGTTCCGAGCAAAGCATTTCCGTTTGAAATCGACCAAATCTGCGGAAAACGAAATGCACCGCCGTCGGAATCCGCTCGCCAAGTTATTCACGACTGGTTAGAAGCGAGTAAGCAACAGTATCCTAAGCAATAGCCATGAAGTAGAAGGAATACAGGATGTTTCAACAAGGCGATCTTTGCCCGCATTGTGGTTTGATTATTGTGATGCCTACGGATCTACAAGGTGAGTGCTTAGGATGCGGCGAAGAGATTAATCAAGACCCTGCAGACGACTATGACGAAGAAGAGTAGCTTTATCGACTCTGATATAAACCAAGGCTAGGATGGCCAAATCACCCCTGTCAAAGGAAGGAAAAATGCAGAAAGTAATCTTTAGAAATTGCGATGAAAGCTCTCCTTATTGGAGTGAATTAGAAGACTTATTTCAAAGCGAATGGTCGGATTTCAAGTTTAAAGACACCTATGAAGAAAACGTAAATCTCCCTCCGGTAATCACAGCACTTCGCGATAATGTGGTCATTGGTGGTTTGGCGTATTCCTATTTTCAGGAACCTCATCAAGTTCGGGACGTGGTTTGGATCAACGCCGTGTTTGTTGCCCCTCAATGGCGCGGCCAAGGTATTGCCAGTGAATTGATTAATCGTGGTGTCAGACAAGTATCTTCTACAGTGCAAACTCAACTCTACGCGTACACCAATATCATGGGACTTTATCAAGGGCTAGGTTGGTCAGTTGTCGACATCGAATCAGAGCCAAACCATAAAGTGATGAGTATTGAGCTTAATCAATAGGCTCACAATAAAAACCTACTTGTGTGGTATCTGCTTTTCAAGTAATGAAGTGCTCGCTGTATCCACACCTCATAACTCTGTTAAATTTTCGTTTGAAATTATGCATATATCGCCTTTAAATCAAACAACTCGCTGTCGATTAAAACGATCACGACGATTTATTGCAGCAGTTGTTGAGCACAAAGCCTATATTGACTAGAATGACGCACTTTTTTTATTTACGTACATACAGGTAATGAACATGAGCGATACTAATTCAAGACCAGCTTTACCAGATCATCTTGCAGGTAACCCACGCAGCCCACACCACGTTGCTGAGTGTTTCGAATACCCAATTGGCATTCGTCTAAATGGTAAAGAGCGTACTGATGTTGAAGAATACTGCATCAGCGAAGGTTGGGTTAAGATCCCTTCTCCAAAAGCGCTAGATCGTTTTGGTCAGCCAATGCTTATTACTCTAAAAGGCACTGTAGAAGCTTTTTACATCGACGCATAATCATTTCGTGTGGTGAGCTAATACTTCGTGTAATTAGCTAATGTTGGTCTAATTAGTCAATACAAAACCACCAAGCGTTATTACCTAAAAGGGTCTAGAGAAATCTAGACCCTTTTTGTTTTTCAAATCCATTGGGCTATTACTGTTACCAAGCGATACCTGCACCAATTGAGAGCTCCAAGTCTTCACCTTCTGCTTTATCGAAACCTGCGGTCACAACAAAGCCACTGTCCATAATGTAGGTTGCATCTAAGCCACCCACTTGTTTGGTTGAGCTATCAGAGAACTCACGGCTATCTAAAGTTACGTCCGTGTGGGTACGCTTAATCCCGTAACCTGGGGTGATGTATAAGTTTTCGGTGATACCAATAGGGGCGTGAAACTGATATTCGTTATCGCGTTGTTTGTATTCGTACGAGCCTTCATCTTCGTTATAAGCTGATCGGGTAAACTCAATGCCATAACCTATGCTTCCCGGGCCGCGATATTTGATGTAAGAAGCAGACCAATCTCTCCACCCACGTTCAGCCGATAGACCAAATGTAATCGCAGTTTCTTCTTGGTTTTGTTCATAGGCTTGAGCGTTAGCCACAGTGAACAGCAAGACAGCGGTTAATGTCAGAAGGGGAAGCTTTTTGATGGTCATTGGATCTCTCGCTTGTGTATACAAAATATCGGCGAATTCAAAGTATTGAATGCCAGTAAATTAGTAACCTAGTCCGGATCTTCCTTGAGCTTTTTAGTTATGTATTCTTTGTGGGTGCTTTGAGCGGCATCCTCTTAGGTTTGAGGATGCCTATTTGATATGGGAATGGGGGTAATTGTTACTTCAAAGTACGTAGCTTATTGACCTGCATCTTTGCACGAACTTTGGTAACTTCTGCTTGCGAAGGTAAGTTATCTTTTACCTTGTTCTTAATATCAGCGACTGGGATGAAGTTCCACTGACCGTCGTGATACTTAACCACAAATGTCTCTCGATTCATCTCTTCACGGAACACCCAAACACCATCGTCGAGACGCTTAAAGTCACCAATTACGTTATCGTTAGTATCGCGAACCGTCCAAAATGTGTAATCATCGTCGGCATAAGTGACGGAATCTTTTTTGCCTGAGATCATCTTGTCTCCAGAGCTAACCGTGACATAGTTGTCACGAATGATGATTTCACCAACACGTTTATCATCCACGTAGATGCTGTAGAGAGTATGCTCGTCGCTAACCTGCTCGCGAACGGCTGAGACATGCGCATCGCTGTCATCTCGGTTAAAGAAAGGAATGTCTCCCAACTCAGGGATATGAACAAAACCTAAATCTGCTTGAGCGATTTTGTCTCTTAAAGTTGGGGCATCGGTACCATAACCAGGGTCTGATTCAGGGTTCTCATAACCGTCATCGTTATCTGAATCGTCTAGTCCAAAACCTGGATCGATATTTTCGAAACCATAATCACCATCAAATTGAGGTTGTGCTGGTTCTGAACCACCGCTAGATGAACAACCTGCTAAGACAGCTGCAAGAACGAGTGCGATAAGTGATTTGTTCATGATATTTCCTATCGTTTGTTTAATTCGTAAGATGCTCACTGACTAACCTCACTATTAGGTGATGGTTACACGCTTTGCGTATAGACATTGCTGCATCGCTTGAGACATACAATAAACAATCGAGTCAGTTCGATAAATAAACGAAGAAGAATACAACACATCACGTTCTGCTATGTATTGTTGATTTCATGCATTGCAAATGGCAATGTGCCAATTATCTATTCACACTAATTAGGTGCGAATAGGTTGGTTATGTTCATAATCATTTAGCTTAATTGCATATTCTCGTTTGAAAGGTTCGATATTTGCTCACTCGAAAGGTTGTTTTCTGTACAAGCGCGCTCTGTTCTTAAGAACAACGCAAACGAAAATATGAAGCGCAGTCTAATTAAATGAAACTAATATGCTGTATTTAAAGTTATTTTTTGTTAATAACTACCTCTATCACAGAAATTAATCCTGAAGCACATACAATTCCCTTGATTTCGAATGAGCGCTAAATTTTTTCGTTCGAGCATTTTAATTCTTCCTTCGCCCAATAATTATGAGGTTCCTATGTTTGGAATATTCAAACCTATGGCGCATATCGATCGCTTGTCATCAGATAAGATCGATAGCACCTACACACGACTACGATGGCAGCTGTTTCTCGGCATCTTCGTTGGCTATGCGGGGTACTACTTAGTCCGTAAAAACTTTAGTTTGGCGATGCCTTATCTCATTGAACAAGGTTTTAGCCGCGGAGAGCTAGGGGTTGCATTAGCGGCGGTATCTATCGCTTACGGCTTATCTAAGTTCTTAATGGGCAGTGTTTCTGACCGGTCTAATCCTCGTTACTTCCTCAGCGGTGGCTTGTTAATGTCGGCACTGGTGATGTTCTGCTTTGGCTTTATGCCTTGGGCAACAGGCAGCATCACTGCGATGTTTATTCTGCTGTTCTTGAATGGTTGGTTCCAAGGTATGGGTTGGCCAGCTTGTGGGCGAACCATGGTTCACTGGTGGTCACGTAAAGAACGTGGTGAGATCGTGTCGGTATGGAACGTTGCTCACAACGTGGGTGGCGGTTTGATTGGTCCAATGTTCTTGTTGGGGCTGTGGGCTTTTAACGACGATTGGCGAACCGCTTTTTATGTTCCTGCATTTTTTGCCACTCTCGTTGCTATCTTTGTTTGGTTTACCGTAAGAGATACGCCTCAATCTTGTGGGTTACCACCGATTGAAGAACACAAAGACGATTACCCAGACGACTACGATACGTCTCATGAGAAAGAAATGACGGCGAAAGAGATCTTCTTCAAGTACGTTTTCTCTAACAAGCTGTTGTGGTCAATCGCGATTGCTAACGCGTTTGTTTACCTTATCCGTTATGGCGTACTCGATTGGGCTCCGGTTTATTTAAAAGAAGCAAAAGACTTCTCAGTAGATAAATCATCATGGGCTTACTTCCTGTATGAGTGGGCTGGTATTCCTGGCACCTTATTGTGTGGTTGGATTTCAGATAAGTTATTCAAAGGCCGACGCGCACCTGCAGGTATCTTGTTCATGGTGCTAGTGACAGTCGCTGTGTTGGTATATTGGTTAAATCCAGCGGGTAACCCAACGGTTGATATGTTGGCATTGGTTGCGATTGGTTTCCTTATCTATGGCCCTGTAATGCTGATCGGCTTGTATGCACTGGAACTTGCACCTAAGAAAGCGGCGGGTACAGCTGCTGGTCTAACAGGTTTGTTTGGTTACTTAGGTGGCGCGGTTGCTGCGAACGCAATACTCGGCTTTATGGTTGACCATTACGGTTGGGATGGCGGCTTCATTATTTTGGTCGGCGCTTGTGTGGCTTCAATCATCTGTCTGCTTTACGCCTTCTTAGGTGAGCGTGCGCACCATAAACAAAAAGATCTCGAACGAGAGAAAGAAGCGCTAGCTCAGTAGTGTATTTACTGAATCACATCTATAAATAACAACAGAGGCAGGTATATCCTGCTTCTGTTTTATCAAGGAAAACAATAATGAAAACAACGTCACTGTCTCTGACCTTATTAGCACTAAGCTTATCTGCAAATGTATTCGCCGATCCTTTAGTGATTGCGCATCGCGGTGCTTCTGGTTATTTGCCTGAACACACATTGCCCGCTAAAGCGCTCGCTTATGCGATGAAACCTGACTACATCGAACAAGATGTCGTGATGACCAAAGACGACCAATTGGTGGTTTTGCATGATCACTATCTAGACCGAGTCACCGATGTCGCGGACCGCTTTCCAACACGCGCTCGTACAGATGGCCGCTATTACGCGATTGATTTTACGCTCGCTGAGATCAAATCATTAAAGGTGACCGAAGGCTTTAACTTAGATGAACAAGGTAATAGAGTAGCAGGGTACCCAACGCGCTTCCCAATGTGGCAGTCTGATTTCCGTGTCGCTACCTTTGCTGAAGAAATCGAGCTGATCCAAGGCTTGAATAAGACCCTTGGTTATAACGTGGGTATCTACCCAGAAATCAAAGCACCTTGGTTCCATCGTCACGAAGGCAAAGACATCTCCAAAGCGGTACTTGCGACCTTGCATCAATATGGTTACCTATCGAAAGGCGACAAAGTGTATTTGCAGTGTTTCGACGCCAATGAACTTAAACGTATTAACGATGAGCTCATGCCTGCGATGGAAATGGATCTTAAGCTCGTTCAGTTGATGGCCTATACAGATTGGAATGAAACCATGACGTACCAAGGTGACAAAGCAACGCCTTACAGTTACGACTGGATGTTTGAAGCTGGTGGCATGGAAAAAGTGGCGACTTATGCGGAAGGAATTGGTCCTTGGAAGCCAATGTTGGTAGACGATGCATCGACCAAAGATAACATCATTATTAAACCGTTAATGAAGTCAGCAAAAGACGCGGGCTTAGATGTTCACCCGTACACGTTCCGTGCCGACCCAGGAAGAATCCCAGCTTATGCTGATAACTTTGATGGCATGTTGGATGTCTTCTACAACCAAGTCAAAGTCGATGGTGTGTTTACCGACTTCCCAGACAAAGCGGTCGACTTCTTGAACCGTTAGTATCCTGCCAATTACGAGCGACTAATAACGAGATATTCAGAGCTAAAAGCACAGCCTAAAGACGCTTTTAGCTCTTTCTGTATCAGCCTTAAAATCCAATCCATATTCTTCTTTCTCAGCCCACATTTTGATATTCACTCGGTTTACAGCGATAACCTGACTTGATAGGTTACTCCCAATGCAGCCAGATGCTTAATCTATAAGTGTTTATCGGCTCAACCTAATATTGAATTTGGAAAGATCATGGAAGAAAGAAGCAAAGCTTATCTTGATAGCTACCTCAACACATTGCCAGCAGACGTTGCTTCGCAATACACCTCTTTCAGTGCCGACTATTACTGTGCTGATGAATACAACGCCAATCTCTGCGCACAGTTAATCCTCAAGGGTGAAAAACAGGCGTCTTGCAGCCTTGAATATTGGTACAGCCATGAAGGAGAAGTGATGCCTGTCGTAGGGCATTTACAAGTCGTCACCGATTGGTATGGCAAACCGGTTTGCATTGTAGAGATCACTTCAGTCTCACAGTGCAAATACAACGAAGTTACTGCTGAGTTTGCTGCCGCCGAAGGCGAGGGTGATAAAACACTTGAATGGTGGCGAGAAGCGCACTGGAACTTCTTCTCTCGTGAATGTGAAGAGCTCAAGATCTCACCAAGTGAAGACATGTTACTCGTATTAGAACGCTTCAAAGTGGTTTATCAATAGTGAAGTCCCCGCTCGTGATGTGTTGAATCGGAAGGCATGGCACTTTAGCCTTCATTTGACCAATACAAGATAACTAACAATCACAAGGAGAGTGATGTGAAAATAGCGATATTGGATGACTACCAGAACGTCGTTAAAGACCTCGATTGCTTCAAAAAACTCGAACAACACGATGTCACGGTATTTACCGAGACATACTCAGAGCAAGATCTCGTCGCTAAGTTGGTCTCGTTTGAAGCCATTGTGCTCATTCGTGAAAGAACTGAGATCACCGAATCTTTGTTATCGCAGCTCCCAAACCTCAAGCTGATTAGCCAGACGGGCAAAGTGAGTAACCATATCGACCCGCAAATGTGCGAACGATTTGGTGTTACCGTGTTAGAAGGCCGAGGCTCGCCAGTCGCACCCTCTGAATTATGCTGGGCGTTGATTATGGCTGCATCGCGCCACATTCCCAATTACGCTTCAAACCTTAAGCAAAACCAGTGGCAAGATTCTGGCTCGCTAGGGTTAGGTCGAACTTTGAAGGGCTTAAAGCTAGGTATTTGGGGCTACGGAAAAATCGGCAAATGCATTGCACTATATGCCCAAGCATTTGGGATGTCTGTCGTAGTGTGGGGTAGCCAAGCTTCACGTGATCAAGCGCAAGCAGATGGTTTTGAAGCAGCAACAACCAAACAAGACTTCTTCCGAGAAGTTGATGTGCTTTCTTTGCATTTGCGTTTGAATGGTGTCACCAGAGGATGTGTTACAGCACACGACCTTAGCTTGATGAAGCCTGACTCACTGCTTGTGAACATCAGCCGCGCGGAGTTAGTCGAACCGATGGCTCTGTATCATGAACTACGCGAGGTACCGACCAAAACAGCGGCTATTGATGTGTTCGATTGTGAGCCAGTAACAACAGACTCCGAACCGCTACTGTCCCTACCAAACGTCACAGCGACTCCACATTTGGGCTATGTTGAACAAAATAGCTACGAACTCTACTTTGATATCGCCTTCGACAACATTCTGTCCTATCAAAAAGATAGCTTGTAGAAGAGTTATGACCAATGCAGGAGGCAAGATGAACAAGACGACAAAGCCAATCGAATTAACAGAAATAGTCTTGTTCGACTGGGGCAATACGCTGATGGTCGATTTCACAGACGCACAAGGAAAGATGTGCGACTGGGAAACCGTACAAGAAGTGAGTGGTGCTCGTGCATTACTGGCTGAGCTATCGAAAACTCACCAAGTCTATGTTGCCACCAATGCTGGTGATTCCAGTAAAGACGACATCATTAGTGCCTTTGAGCGCGTTGGTCTATCTCAATATATCTTGGGTTACTTTTGTAAGGCGAGCATTGGCTTTTCTAAGTTCGAGTCGGGCTTTTATCCTGCCATCATTTCCAAACTTGGTGTTGCACCACAAGATATCACCATGGTTGGCGACACCTTAGAGAAAGACATTTACCCAGCACTTGAAGCGGGTTTGAAAGCGGTGTGGTTGAACACGGAAGGAGTTGAGCTTAAGTCACAGCATCCACGTATCGTGCAAGTTCAAAGCCTAAGCGAACTGTTGGAGAAGCGCGATTAATTCTCTGATATTAAGTTCAGATAAAGCGCTTGTCTGTTTTGACGCCAATCTCTCATCTCTTTGTTGTTTAATCCTCTAAGCTAACTCTAGTTTCCACTATGAGGGCTAAGTTATGCGTATCGAACGTCACGGAATATCGGTCGGAATTGAACGTGTTAGCGGTGAAACCATCGTTGTGTTCAAAGCGAAAGGCAAACTCACACACGATGACTACCAAGCAATGATGCCAATTCTAAATACCACGCTAGAAGAACTCGATTCATCTAAACTCAAGATGCTGGTCGACATCTCTACCTTAACGGGTTGGGAGTTACGTGCTGCTTGGGATGATTTCAAACTGGGATTAGAGCTCAATTCGAAGATAGACAAAATCGCGATTTATGGTGATAAAAGCTGGCAAGAATTCGCTTCAAAAGTAGGGAGCTGGTTTGTGTCTGGTGAGATCAAGTCATTCGAAGACCATGACTCTGCGCTTAAGTGGCTAGTCGATTGATTCCATCTGCGGACAGCTCGAGAGCAATCCGTAAACAACGCTAATGACAGTTGACGAGCATTGTCTCGAAAGCTGTCATTTTTTGTTTTGGATATGATATTTCCTAATCGATTCAATAGAGTATATTCATCCCAGCGTGTAACATATCCAGGCTTTGTTTGGTCGCGGTTAATGGTGTGGCTAGATTCAGTAATAACGAGAACTAAAACAGAAATAAGGTCTAACGACATGCATAAGGTAATTGATAAGCTGGCTTGGATATTCATCAAAGACGGCAAGCTGTTGATGGTGAGATCCAAAGGCAAAGAACTGTTCTACCTACCGGGTGGTAAGCGTGAAGCTGGCGAAAGTGATGAGCAAGCATTGCTTCGCGAAATCAAGGAAGAGATCTCAGTCGATTTAGTGCCTGATTCCATCAAATACGTCGAGACGTTTACAGGTCAAGCTGATGGTAAAGCGGAAGGTGTATCGGTGCAATTGACTTGTTACCTTGCTGATTATACTGGCGAACTGTCTCCAGAGGCTGAAATCGAAGAACTTAAGTTTGTTGATGGCAACGACAGAGCGGTATGTTCACTGGCAGCACTGGTTGCGCTTGATTGGTTAGAAGCGAACCAGTATTTGGCTTAAGGTTTTGGCTGATATTAGCTAATGCTGAAAATTGATCTTCAAAAGATCATCGCTTACGAATAGCTTGAAGGGCGGCTGTCTTTCATCAACAGGTCGAGTTTCCTTTGAGCTTTCTTCGTGTCTTGTAAATCCACCACCTCAATCATTTCACACTCATCTCGTACCATCTCGTTAATTAGGCTTGGGTAGTGTCGGCAATCTTCTGGTCGGTCTAAGTAAATGCTACATGTGTACTTGGCTTGAGCCTTGGTGTCTTTCGTCGGAACCAGCTCCAGAAAAGGGCAGCGAGTTAAACGTTCGCCAGATTCAGGGTCAAACCAAATCTCGCTTCCTCGAACATATTCAAAGATGTCTGGGTTGAACAGCTCCCACAAATCGATCTCTTCTTGAGTCGCGGCAAGGTCGCCATCTCCGTATTTGATACAGCATTTTCCGCATTGATTACAATCTTTCATTATCGACTTCATAAGTTGGTGAGCTTTTATCATTTTACCACTGATAGGCGTGGCACGTTGACTTTGTTGTTCATGGTTAAGCCGTTACGGGGCGGGAACTTGGAATAGCGGCACTCAAAATCAATTTATCTATGCACCACCACTCCAATCAAGGCTGTAAACAGTGATACAATTTGCGTCTCTCACGTAATTCAAGCAAAGGCATCAAAATGAGAACCGTATACACCACCGAAGGCAACATCAACGCAAAGAAACAGAAAGACGCTTACCCAAAGTTGGCGCTATGTGACAAGTGTGTTGGTGGCTATGTGGTTATCGAGCAAGGTGAACGAACTTACAAGCCTTGTGCTAAATGTGGTGCCGACGATTAATGCGCCTTGATAAATACCTATGTAAAAGCACTGACCTAACCAAGCCTGAAGCGATTGAACGCATCCATAATGGCGAAGTGAACGTAAACAGTGAAACAGTCACCGATGAATCGACTCAGGTTCATGAAAGAAACATTATCTTGTTAAATGGCACGCCGCTTAAGTTACGTGAATTTCGATACCTTTTAATGCACAAGCCTGCGGGTACTATCTGCTCTAACATCGACGAAGTTTATCCTTCATTGTTCAACTACATCGAGATAGACAAAGCATCAGAACTGCACATCGCAGGGCGCTTAGATGCCGACACCACAGGATTAGTATTGATTACCGATGATGGGCGCTGGTCATTCAACATCACGCTGCCAACCAAGTCGTGTAAGAAGGTGTATCGCGTGACATTGTCACGAGATATCAGAGACGATGTCGCTGACAAGTTCAAAGCGGGCATGCAATTGCAGGGCGAGCAAAAACTGACGCGTCCGGCAGAGCTTGAAGTGATTAACAGTAAAGAAGTGCTGTTGACCATTACAGAAGGTAAGTTTCATCAAGTAAAACGAATGTTTGCTGCGGTAGGGAATCGAGTTGTTGGCCTACACCGTGAACAGATTGGTGATGTTCGTTTAGATGTTGAAGCAGGCCAGTGGCGTTATCTAACTAAAGCCGAAGTCGACTCATTTCAACAAGGCTCTGAATAAGAGCTCTGAATAAGCGCCGTAACCACTTAAAGCGTTAAGGGTGTCAGCACCGGAGTATCAGTACTATAAGGATGTAGGATGGAAAACCTAAAAGTCTCAGAAATTAAGTCTTTCGTACCCGCGAAAGACTTCGATTTATCCAAGCGTTTTTACCAGTCAATCGGCTTCGAAGTGATGTCTGAATTTCACGATATCGCCTATCTACGTCACGGCGGTTGTGCGTTCCTTCTGCAAAATTTTTATGAACCTGAGCACTGTCACAATTACATGATGCACTTGCTGGTTGAAGACGTAAAAAGTTGGTATCAACACATCCAAAACTCTAATGTAGTGTCGGAATTTGAAGTTAGCATTTCCGAGGTTGTTGAACAGCCTTGGGGAATGCTTGAGTTTTGTATCACTGACCCAAGTGGTGTGTTGTGGCGTGTGGCTGAAAACATTAGGCCGCGTTAATTCATCCAACTTGCATTAAGGCCAGTGAAAACTTCAAATTATCCATCTGTTTCTTTATTTATGCCGACATAAGGCAATGATCAAATAGGTTCAAACATGGATATAAAGGCTAAAATGCAGAGCCAAGACGTTTACTACTGTGACGACGTTGATTTGGTTGCTGAGCAAACTCAATGCTTAGAAGTGCTATACGACTTCAACCACACTCGCCCGAGCGAAGGTGATAAACGCCAGCAGATCATGAAGCAGTTGTTCGCCGAAGTCGGTGAGGGCTGCTACATTGAACCACCATTACATGCGAACTGGGGGCGTCACACGCACCTAGGCAATAACGTATACGTGAACTTCAATCTAACTCTGGTTGACGACACAGACGTATTCATCGGCGACAACGTGATGATTGCGCCGAACGTGACCATTGCCACTGGCACACATCCCATCAGCCCAGAACTCAGGCTAAAAGCAGCGCAGTTCAATATTCCCGTTCGTATTGGCAACAACGTATGGCTTGGCGCGCACACCGTCGTGCTTCCCGGTGTCACCATTGGTGAAAACTCAGTAATAGGCGCAGGGAGCATCGTCACCAAAGGCATCCCAGCCAATGTCGTCGCAGTCGGCAACCCATGCCGTGTGGTTCGCGAAATCAACGAACGCGACCGAGAGTATTACCACAAAGATCGCCGCATTCCTGATGAACTAAAGTAAGCGATTTTTCACACGCCTGAAATTAGCTGTGACATAAGCCATTGTTATGCAACGGCTTAGTTGCATATTGCTTGCCTATCTTAGAAACTAGACAGAATTATTCTAGGTTTAAGTGCAGAATTTTTCTGTTTGATAGCTGTAATGTCTCAGTGTTTATACAGGGTTAGGTAAAGAACGAGAACTCGGATTCATAGCCTGTGTAAGTTCGCAGGTTTTCTTACCCATTTGCTAGAGTGACATTTCAATGAGTATGGAGGTTTTACAATGGGAACTGTAATCGGTTTGGTGATTCTAATTGCGATAGATTGGTATCTTGTTCGTAAAACAGGGCTTCATATCCATAAGTGGATTTCTAAAAAGTATGCCGCGTATCTGTCGGAGAAGGGAAACAAAAAATAGCCTCTCTTATTAAGTCAACGGTATAAACAGCTTTATCCGCTATTCATTTACACACATTGCAAAGATTGGAGGATTCATGAAAGCTAAAGGAAAGTGCCTATGTGGCTCGGTTGAGTTGGAAGTAGAATACGCCAGTAATGAATTGGGGGCTTGTCATTGTAGTATGTGTAGAAATTGGTCTGGCGGTCCGATGTTAGTCATTGATTGCGCTGACTCAGTTAAAATATCAGGTGAATCAAATGTAGTGAGATATAAGTCATCAGATTGGGCGGAAAGAGGATTCTGCGGTAAATGTGGTACGCACTTGTTTTACTTTTTAGTGCCAAATAATCAATATCATCTTCCTGTCGGTTTATTGATGCCTGGGGATGACTACAAGTTAACTCATCAGATATTCATCGATGAAAAGCCCGAATACTACGAATTTAAAAATGAAACACAAAATATGACTGGTGCAGAAGTATTTGCCCACTTTGAAAGTGGAGAGTAAATATGAAGCCAGATTTTTCTAAACTAGCGACAACCGATTACGGAAACATACTAAGTAACGAACACTTTATTAATTTTAGTATTGGTCCTCTTTGGCAGGGAATGCCGCGAATTTGTGGAGAAGCGTTTACTGTCCAGTTAACGTCTGGTGATAATTTAATGCTTCATTCAGCCATATATGAAGCACCAGAAGGTTCCATCATTGTAGTGGATGCAGTTGATAGCGAATATGCAGTAGCTGGCGGTAATGTATGTGCAGTCGCTAAGAGTCGAGGTATCAAAGGCTTTATTATTGATGGTGTCATTCGAGATTTGAGTGAAATTTCAGATATGAAGTTTCCAGTTTTTGCGAAAGGTGTTCATCCAGTACCGGGAAAGAAAGATGTCTATTCTGAATTGGGTGCTCCAATCTCTTGCGGGGGAGCAAAGGTCTCTACGGGAGATATCATTGTTGCTGATGTAGAGGGGATTGCGGTTATTCCTAAATCAAGGAAAGACGAAGTGTTTTTAATGGCTTCACAGAAAGCAAGTAAAGAGGCGTCATTAACACTCGCTGAGTGGGAAATAAACCATAGGGCCAAAATAGCCCAAGCAATAACGTCTGCGAAACAAAAAACTGAGAGCACTGTAAGCTGATTCGTAATGCGCGGCATATTTACCTATTAATAAGCGTTAGACAATAACGAATAAATTAACCCATGGAGAAGAGAGTGATCGTACGGATTGCGACGAAAGAAGATTCAAGTATCTTGTTAGAGTTTATTGAACAAAAAGCTGACTTTGACCGAAGTATGAAAGGGTTTAGCGGTGAGATCTCGACAACTATAGAGAAAATCGAACGCACACTATTCGGTGATTACGCATTTGCCCATGCTTTAATATTGGAACGGAATAGTGAGCCTTTTGGCTTCGCACTGTATCACTATCGATATTCATCCTTCAGTGGAGAGCCATCAATCTGGCTTGACGACCTATTGGTTACAGGAAATCAAAGATCAAAAGGGTATGGCCGTGAACTTATGTTGGCTTTAAAGTCACAAGCGAAGTCATCGTCCGCCTCTCACATCTCATGGACGGCAAGTCCGCACAATAAGAAAGCGCATGATTTCTACAAAAGGTTGGGTGCAGAGGTTGAGCGAATGGATGGTCAAAGACCTTATTTCCGTTGGGCAATGTACGATTCGTGATCACATAAAAAGAGAACTATGAAAATAACGACGCTGGTTGATAACTCTCGACTGGATAATAGGAAAGATTTAGCCGTTGAGCGCGGACTATCACTGCATATTGAAACTGAATCGCTAAAGATCTTGTTCGATATGGGAAGTGGCGATACGTTTTGTCAAAACGCCCCGTTACTGGGGATTGATATCAAAGATGTAGACCTCGCCGTCATATCACACAGGCACCATGACCATTGTAATGGTGCTGCCGATTTTGTTGCTCATAACTCTAAAGCCAAAGTGTTTTTGAAACGCAGTGATGAGCGTAGCTACTACTTCCGCGCTTATGGTTTTAAAAATAATGTCGGTATTAATCCGGATTTACTGAAAAATAGTAATGGTCGCTTGAAATTCGTGAATAAGACGACAGAGATTACGCGTAATGTATTTATCATTACTGATATCAGCGATAAATACGAAAAGCCAAACGGGAATCAGTACCTTTATACAAAATCCCAGGACAAATGGAAGCAGGACTCATTCGATCATGAATTACTGTTAGTGATTAAAGAGCCGGACGGTTTAGTTATATTTACTGGTTGTGCGCATAGTGGCGTTCTCAATATGATTGATACAGCGGTTACTCTGTTCCCAGGAGAGAGAATAAAAGCCGTTGTCGGGGGCTTCCATCTAGTGGGGTTACCATTGTTCAATAGTATTGGTGGCACAAAGCAAAACATTAAAGACCTTGGACTTGCGTTATCAGAGTATCCAATTGGTAAGCTCTACACGGGGCATTGCACCGGAAAAAAAGCGTATAAGTTGTTAAAAGAAGTATTGGGAGAACGCCTGGAGGCGATTCCAACAGGTAGCTGTATAAGTGTGTAGTCACTCTCAAGCTGGTTCCAATCAAATGTCATTTTGAAGGAGGGGGTATGGCAATTTTGTTATATAGCGCAAAGGGCTCGAATAGCTCTGAACGGGTAGAGTGGGTGCTTAATTTCAAGCAAATAGCTTACGATAGAATTGAAGTTAGCTCTAATGAACTAACGACAACATACCTCGATATTAACCCGTTTGGTTATGTCCCGGCACTTTCTGTTGATGGTCTGATTTATTCTGAATCGATGGCAATCATTGAGTACCTGAACATGGCATGGGCTCAGAATGACCACTAACGCGTCGTTTTTTAGCTGCAGTAGAGTGTGGTGTTGAGTCAGTTTTAGCTTACTTGGTTAGGTGTTTTATGAAGGAAGTCGTACTATTTGCATTACTCTATTTGTGTTTTTATGGGATGTCTTTATTGGATAGTGATTTGTCCTCATTCACACATCATGTCGGTGTTATCAATATTGAGTCAGCCTATTGCGAGAATAGATCTCGGCGCCGTATATGCGAATCTATTTTTACTTTAGATGATATGCCGACCAGGTTCAGAGTTGATAAAAACCTTTCATCAACATTTAAAGAGGGAGAAATATATTATAATCGAAAAGTCGGAGTTCTATTTAATCCAAAACACGTCTCAAGCGAGAGAGAGCCTATAGAGGTAAGTAATATCATAAAAAATGGCTATTCTATTTATGGTTCTACGAAGTGGCTTAGTGGTAGAGCGTTTGGTGGAATAACTTTGGTTTATCTGTGTATTTGTATTGCACAGTTTGTATTTGCTATCGATAGATATGAAAAAAAGCACAACAAAAAACTTGAGGCTGATTCTTAACGCGTGTCATCTACACTGTGCGTTCGTTTTAGTGTCTAAAGCCTATCTGTGACGGCTGTGCTCTCCACTTAATGCCGCATTTCGTTTAATTCCCGTAACACATTTTAGTTGTGCAGGAGGTTGGTAGTGCGACTGTTCTATTTATCGTCGTTATGCTGCAGCTTGGGCGTACTTTTCTCCCGAGCAAGTTCAAATCAATATGATTGAACTTGCTGATTTTTACTGTTGGGGAGACAAAGAAGTAGAGTTTCACCGTTGTAACTAATGTGGATGTTTGACGCACTATGTAACGACAGAGAAATGCTCCGCAGATATTTTGGCAGTAAATATGAAAATGGCTGAAAATGAAGTTATCTCGCGTATTCCTGTTCGTAAGATTAATGGTGCTTCCTACTAGTTACCCAATAACACAAGCCGACGAGGAATTATGGCTAAAATCTACTACGTGTGTGGTTTGGTTTAAGCAACCCACCTGATGGGCATGTTCGATGGCCTTATTGTTGTTCGGTATATAAAGAGTCTGGGGTAAATATTTACTATTCACTTCCGAAACTGGCGAGTTCTTTGTTTTGCCTGTTGCTAGCCTATGTCTGAAACCAAAACACTTTAAGGAGTATCAGACATGTTTAAGACAATGCATACCGCATCAAAACCACTCGTTATTTGTAATGTTTGGGATGTAGCAAGCGCCTTAATTGCAGAGCAAACCGGCTTTTTAGCGATTGGGACATCGAGTGCAGCGATTGCACGCAGTCACGGGCTTGATGACGGTGAAAATATCGAATTTGAAGAGATACTATCGGCGGTAAAAGCTATTGCACAGGCAACAGATCTACCTCTGAGCGTGGATATTGAATCAGGTTACGGAAATACGCCGCAGGCAATTTATGAAAATATTACTGAGTTGGTGAATGCTGGCGTGGTCGGAATCAATATAGAAGATAGCGCAGTCGATAATCGTGAGAGGCGACTTTGTGATTTGATGATGTTCTCGCAAACGTTGAGAAAAGTTAAAAGTATGCTCAACAAAGCCAACCTAAAAGTATTCATTAATGTCCGCATTGACACATTTTTAATGAATGTAAAAGAGCCTCTAAAGGAGAGCATCAAGAGAATCCAAGCCTATCAGCAAGCAGGTGCTGATGGAGTTTTTCTTCCATGTATCAAAGGAACCGATGATATCAAAGCCGTTGTAGATAGCACGTTGCTGCCCATAAATGTCATGTGTGTTCCTGAATTACCAAATTTTAAAGAGTTAGAGGCTCTTGGCGTGAAGCGCATCAGCATGGGTAATTTCTTGTATGAAGCGATGCTTTCCTCATTGCAAAAGAACCTGATAACCATAAAACGTGAGCAATCATTTAGAACATTGTTTTGATACCGCAACCCTGAATAGGGTGCAAGTGATCGGAACTTTAAACTATAGCACTTGACATCAAACCAAGTGTGGCCCCGTTCCCGTGTTCGGATAAGAGTTGGAACTTCAAAACTATATAGTTGATTCGACTGATTTCAAAGGGTAGGGAGCTCTTAATACACGGGAGTCAATCAAACAAAAAAGGATAAATAAATGCAGTTTGCTAAGGCATTTGAATACAAAAAATGGGCAAATAGTCAGTTACTCGATTTTGGAGCGAGACAATTCTCAAACTGCCGGAAAACGATGGCATATTTTTCGTAAGAATTCTGAATCATACGACCGTAGTGGATAGTCTATTTACAAGCCGAATCCTAGGAGAACCGGAAAAATACACTGCTGATAATACGGTTGAAACTCCTTCCTTTTCAGAGCTGCGAGAGCGAATGGCTCATAACGATACTAGGTTAGTTCAGTATGCAATGTCAGCCTCAAAAGATGAGTTAGACAAAGTCATTCAGTTTAACTTCGTAGATGGTGATATAGGGACAATGTCTGTTGAAGAAGTCCTTCTCCACTTACTCACACACGGTAATAACCACAGAGGCATGGCTTCTAAAGTGTTAGCTGAAAACAATTTAGAACGCCCAAAGGACACATTTACCCGTTACCTTCATCTCGCGGAGCCGACACGCAGAGGTAGCGCGGTGTTGAAAGAAAAATAGCAATAAGTAAATTTGGGAATTCAATATGATGACTTTAAGAACTGCAGACACTCATGAGTTAGATGATATTTATCTTATGGGCTTTGATGTATGGGGAGGTTCCGCATCAGTCGATGAGTATCTAGCTTGTTGTAATAAAAATGATAAGTATCAGAAGGGAACTTGGTATGTGCTCATTGAACATCAAAAAATCTTATCTTCCTTGATTGTTTATCAAGGAGTGTTTGGTCTTGTAGATGGCAGCTGCGGGCTTGGTTCCGTTGCTACACCTCCAGAGCTAAGAGGCAAAGGCTATGCTTCAAGGTTAATTAACATGATAAAGAATGAGTTACTCCAGAATCAAAATAATACGGTGTTGTTCTTACATAGTGATATCGACAAAACGTTTTATAGGCGGTTAGGGTTTACAGTGATTGGAGGTTCTGACTGCATGTACATTACGAGTGATGGTAGGGCGTTCAAAGAGACACTGCCTGGGTATTTTTAACCGCACATGTTATGTGAGCTCTTTCGCAAGAATAATGACTAGCACTTGAAATCTAAGGCTTGGCATTTAATTGAGGGAACGAATGAGAGTTTTGATATCAGGTACCAATGGGTACATCGGTCATCACATTATAACGTATTTGTAGAAAGTGGCTTGGAAGTATTTCGGTACTCTAGGGACAATAGTGTTCACCCTTCCAGTTAGCCCTTTATTCGAATCGACAGAACTTATTAGCGACTTTCAGTGAGGAAGAGGTATCAAGATAATCTGCTGTTGGAACTTGTTAGTGGCTGGCTTACCTCAAACTGGCTCATAAAAACGTTTTATCAATAGCAGCTCTTTGTTAATAATGTGTATCACTACGCACTTCCGCATCTATCCGGGCTGGTGGCATATTTGCTATGGTAGTCAGTACGTTACGGAAATATATTAGCCAGTTAGCGAAGGTTTATAACTTCTTTTAACCACCCAGTTTTGACCTTGTGCTGCTGTGATCTCCTTTCGTAACATACTAATTATTAACAGGGCGCCTCCGATAAATAAGTACCACATCAATGTGTCAACTTGGCGGTAGTAGAATCCGTGTTGCCATAAATTTGGTTTTGGAGGAAATTCATGATTAGGGAAATGTCTAAATCTGACTTTGAGTCATTTTGGCCTACGTTTTCGGCAGTGATTCAAGCACAAGAAACCTATGCATTTGATCCAGAAATGACGATGAAACAAGCCTTTTCGGTTTGGTGTGAACAGCCATCAAAAACTTATGTCTATACCGAAAACGATGTTGTTTTAGGCTCGTACTATATAAAGCCTAATGCAATGGGTCCAAGCGGTCATATTTGTAACTGTGGTTACATGGTTTCCGAAGAGGCAAGGGGGCAGGGAATCGCGCGGTCTTTGTGTGAACACTCTCAACAAGTCGCCATTGATTTAGGCTTTGAGGCGATGCAATTCAACAGTGTTGTGTCGACAAACAAAACGGCAATAAAGCTTTGGGAAAGGCTTGGCTTTAGTATTATCGGATCGATTCCCAAGGCCTATAAGCATCCTCAATTAGGGGCAGTGAGCAGCTATATCATGTATAAATCGCTTAAAAGGTAATAGAGATCGACTTCTGGTCCCTTAAGAAAGTTACCGTTAAAACTGAATTCATGAGGCTTAAAATGACGATAGTCGAAAAAGTTGTTAGTCGTGAAATAGAAGCCGTCATCGTTTATGAATCCGATAACGTGATTGCTTTTGCAGACCACAATCCTATTAATTTTGGGCATATTTTGATTTGTCCCACACATCCGTACGCCAACTATATCGATCTACCAGAAGGTGTTCTTACCGAAATTCATTCTGTCGCTAGGCAGGTGTATAGACGTATTGAAGAGGCGTTTAAACCTGATGGTATTTCATTCTTACAAAATAACGGTGACTTTAATGAGTTGTCTCATTACCACCTACATATCTTTCCAAGATTTGAGGGCGACCAGTTCGGTTGGCTGAGTAGTGAACTCGGTATTCAAAGTATAGAGCAACTGCACGAGTCATTAAAACACTTGTAATTTATAGTAAAAATTAGATGCACAAAAGTGCACGAAAAGGCTTAACAATGAGTGAAATAAAAACATTAGAACAATTAAATGAACTTTATGCCGAGCCGAGTAAAAGGGCTAAAAATAAAGTACTTCCAGCACTGGATGCCCATGCGATTACTTTGATCAATCATTGTCATTTCGCGGTGTTGGGGACGACAGACTCGCAAGGCTTTGGGGATTTGTCTCCAAAAGGCGGCGAGCCCGGTTTTATTAAGGTTGTCGATGAGTCTACGGTCCTAATACCGGATAGCTCGGGAAACAATCGAATTGATGGTTTAAAAAACATCATCAATAACCCTGAAGTTGGATTACTGCTGATGGTTAATGGGATTGATGAAGTGGTACGTCTTAAAGGTAAAGCTAGCATCCATACCGATCCAAATTTGCTTGCTGCTTGCCCTGACGGGAAGAAAGCCCCAAAAGTCGTGATTAAGATCGCTGTAGAGTCTATGTACTTTCATTGTGCTAAGGCGGTAATGAGAGGCAAGCTTTGGTCTGATACGTTTAAAGTGGAGCGTTCTATTCTGCCTTCACTGGCACAGATCATGAAAGATCAACAAAACCTAGAAGACCCAGCGATCAATCAAGACGATATGGTCAAATATTACCAATCGACACTGTGATACTCATGAAGAATGTAGTTCAAATTATCTTTATGTCGGGCTCTAAGTTTCTGCTCGGTTTTCGTCAAAACACAGAAGCGTTCGATCAATACTGGGGATTTCCTTCCGGAAGAGTAGAGCAAGGGGAGTTGCCTCGGAGTGCAGCAGAACGAGAAGCGCGAGAAGAGGTTGCGGTTGACGCTGGGAACTTAACATTGTTCGCGATTGTCTCTGACCCGGAGCTACCCATTTGTCACTATTTCTACCTATGCCATGAATGGGCTGGCGATATACAGAATGCTGAGCCCCATTTATGCCAAGAGTTGCGTTGGTTTGACCGTGATGAGCTCCCCGAAAATTGCACACCAATAACTTACTTAATCACTCAACAATTGAATGACACCGCGCTTACAAAAAACATAAAGCCTGAGATTAACCAACCCAAGCTTTGTGCGTAAGCCGTTCTGTGTTGAGTAACAGACTTTTCATTTAGGTTAGTGGCGTTGGGTATTAGTCAAACGTCACTTTGTGCCAAAACTAAACACAATAACAGGGAAGATATGTTTACAGGTATTGTACAAACCGTTGCTAACATTGCTGAAGTCAGCGATAACAATGGAATAAGAACGTTCGTCATAGAGTTTCCAACAGGCTCTTGTCACGATTTGGAAATTGGTGCCAGTATCGCAATTGATGGCGTGTGTTTAACCGTTACTGAGTTGCTGTCAGATGTTCGAGTAAAGTTTGACGTCATGTTGCAAAGCCTATTAATTACTACGTTAAGCAATTATGAAGTCGGTCAATCAGTGAATGCTGAGAGGGCGGCAAGAGACGGTGCTGAAATTGGCGGTCACCCACTTTCTGGTCACGTTGATTTTAATGTCGCGATTATCCAAATATCCGAAATTGAAGATAACTACTGCGTGCGCTTAGCTCTTCCTGATGAGTGGAAAAGATATGTATTCCCAAAAGGTTATATTGCAATCAATGGGGCAAGCTTAACCGTTTCTGACGTTAATAAAGTCGAAGGGTGGTTTGAGGTTTGGCTGATCCCAGAAACCCGTCGAATGACCGCCTTCTCATCGAAATCAGTAGGTAACTTCGTCAATATCGAAATCGAGCGTGGTACTCAAGTTGTTGTCGACACGGTGCGTGATACTTTAAATGAAAACTTAGGTCCATTATTGCCTTTATTTGAGAAGTTACTGTCAGAGCAAGGTGTCGATCTAGATGCATTGGGTTATGAGCCTAATATATTGGGTTGTTCAAACGAACAAACTAATGCGGATTGGCACTCTAAAAAGGTGATCTATTGAGATGTTAGAAACGGCACGTACTCAAATTGAAACAATGGGTAAGCAACACGCAGCATCGCTTTTACAATATCATCTAGAAAATCGCTGCCATTTCACCTAAATACAAACGGAGACCGAATGTCAGATAAACATCTTTTTGTGATGGCTAAGATTACGCCAAAGCAAGAGTATTTTTAATCAACCAAGTCGGAGTTACTTGGTATGTTAGACGCGACTAGAAATGAATTAGGTTGTATCCAGTTTGAATTGCATGCTTCAGAGTGTGGTTGATACCTTTACCTTTACGAAGAATGGAAGAACAAGGTAGATCTCCACAGCCATCATCAAGAACCCTATACACAAGATGTCGCCAAAAAATTTGAAGGTTGGCTTGCTGCCCCGACAGAAGTTTCATTAATGAACCAGTTATTTTGATACAACTCGACAGACTAGGAATTCTCAGCAAATGGAATACACATTAGATACCGAGCCATCAGATAGTGACATCAGCGAAGTTCGCGCAGGCCTAATCAAGCACAATACGCCGTTTCTTGAAGGCATACCTAAATCTCAAGTCGGTTATTACGCCATGGAAGGGGATGTTAAGGTCGGTGGTGTTATTGCGGATCTTTGGGGAAACTGGCTATTAATCAAGTTTCTTTGGGTCGATGACTCAATGCGAGGAAAGCAGGTAGGCAGCCAGTTACTGCAACGATTAGAAGAGTACGCACAGTCCCAAGGCTGTACGTCATCACTGGTCGACACGTTAAGTTTTCAGGCCAAACCTTTTTATGAGAAGCATGGCTACCAATGCCAAATGGTGCTTGAGAATTACCCTCTAGACTCATCATTAGCGTTCCTCACCAAGTCGCTAACAGAGTAATCATATAGGGCAAGGATGAACACAAACAGACGCAAGGAAAGTGAAGTGATTAATATTCGAGAGATGTACATCGCCGATTATGATTCTGTGATTAACCTATGGTGCGAAACCGAAGGTATGAGTATTCGCGATGCAGATTCAAAACAGAGCATTTCGACTTATCTCGAGCGCAACCCTGGCTTGAGCTTCGTTGCGGAGTCTAAACAAGGCGTGGTTGGTGCGGTGTTAGTAGGGACGGATGGCCGTCGTGGCTATTTGCAGCATCTAGCGGTAAGTACTGAATTTAGAGGACAAAATCTAGGTTGCCAACTAGTAACTGAAGCGGTTAACGCATTGGCTGGGGTAGGTGTCCCCAAGACACATTTATTCGTGTATAACGATAATATTAACGCTCAGAAATTCTATGAAAAGTTAGGCTGGTTTCCACGTGATGAAGTGCGGATGTACTCGTTTAATAGCTCGAGTAACAGTAACGCCTAACGGTTCTATTTTGTCAGCAAAAGCAGCACATAACTAAAATCAGGTTAACCAAAGGAGCAAGATTTGCCTCATTGTATTATCGAACACTCGTCGACGATTAATGCCGAGCAACTGAACAATAAAGTGTTTTTAGGAGCACTTAACTCAGAGTTATTCGAAGCCTATGGGCGAGACATAAAAGTCCGAAGTATCGCTTATGAGAGCTACCAAACGGGTACAGAAAAAGAAGATTTTATCCATGTGACTGTGCGTATATTGTCTGGTCGAAGTGACACAGACAAAGCAATGCTATCTGAGACAGTGATGACGCAATTGCTGTCTTTGTCCCTTAGTAGAGCATCGATCACCGTTGAGGTGGTTGATATGGACAGAAATAGTTATAGAAAGGTCGTTGTCTAACAGGCTGGACGTCGCATTTATACGGCTGATCTTTGTACGTTCACTCCAACTCGCTACAGGAATATTGGGAAATGTTATTTATCCATAAATCTCAACCTTTGGTTCATGGCCCAGAATTATGCTCTGAGCTGGCCGATTTTTTAGCTGACAATAAGAGTAAATTTGAGGAAAAACTGGTTCCAGACTTGTCGTACATTGATGATATGGCACATGTGGCCAACGGAATCAAAATAAAAAGCGTGCAACATGTGAATCATAACCAGTATCGTCTTGAATATGCGTTCGACTGGGAGCTATTCCTTGGATGTTCTGATAGAAATGAAACGGGCGTTGAAAATGGGCGTGTTCTGTTTATCTTGGAAGACGATAATAATCTTAATTTCGATTTTCCAGATAGGAGCTCTCGCGATACCTGTGACGAGTTTTAATTGACCAGTGAAGCACTGTCTTGAATTGATGTTGATTCTTTAGTTTTGGCATTAACGATATTCAATGAGTAACGCGATAAAATATTTCAGCCATTTAAGGCGAAGTTGGAATAGGAGTAGTAATGAAAATAGTAGAAGCAAAACACTCTGACTTAGAGAGTCTGTTCGTGTATCTGGATACACAGTTGTCAGAAATCGCATTAGAAGAAACACCGCTATTCCAACCAGTATCAAAGTCCGATTGTAAAATGTCGGAAGCACACAAGGCTCGCTTTTCTGATGGGTTTAAGTTTGAGTTTGGAGCGAACGGCTGGCGAAAAATTTGGTTAGCTAAAGATTCGAATGGTGCTATTCGTGGCCATATCGACTTGCGCTATCATAATGGCAATTACTGCTCTCACCGTGTGTTACTTGGTATGGGTGTCGACAGCAGCGTGAGAAAGCAAGGCTTAGGCTCCAAGCTAATGAATGTGGCGACTCAATACTGCCGAGAGAACGAAGCGATTGATTGGCTAGACCTCAACGTGTTGTCAAACAACCTTCCGGCTAAAAATCTTTATTTGAGAACAGGGTTTACGGTTGTCGGCGAAATGGAAGACTACTATCGAATTGATGGTCAGTCGGTGTCTGAACTAACAATGACGTTGGAGACGAAAGGGTAAAAGATCCAAGTCAATCAGGAGACTAACTTGAGCAGACCAATAGCAATTCTGATTTATGTCCCAAACGTAGAGCAGGGGCTCAGTTGGTATCAAGCGGCCTTTCCTGAGTCTGTCGCGACCTATCATCCGTCTTCTGACTTTACAACTCTAGATATCAATGGTTTTTCTATTGAGATTGTACAAGCGGATGAGAAAGTTGGCTCTGGCAAAAAGGGAACAGTCCTTTATTGGTCTACAGAGGATTTTGACAAGTCACTTTTGCATTTTCAGTTAATTGGGGCTCAGTTATACAGAGGTCCAATGGAGATCGAGGGCGGATTAACGATGTGCCAAGTCGAGGACCCTTTTGGAAATCTGATTGGTTTACGAGGCATTCGTAAAAATATCGCTTGTAATGAGACACGACTAGATAGCGAATAAAGGAATAACAATGATCACTATCGAAAGGCTTAATGATGCTCATATTGAGCAAGTTAACGAAATTCAGCTCGCAGATGAGCAGGTTAAATTCGCAGGAACAGCAGCGGACTTTCTATTAGACGGCAGCGAGACCACGCATCTACATATTATCAAAGATGGCAGTGAGGTGGTGGGCTTCTTTAAGCTGGATGTTGCTTACCCAGCTGGCTACAAATTTTGCCCTGAAGGTAGTATCGGCTTAAGGGCGTTTGCGCTTGATAACAACCAACAAGGAAAGGGGCTAGGTACTGGCGCGGTGAAAGCTCTATTTCCGTATCTAGCAGCCAATTACGAAGGGTATGATTGGATTTACTTAACGGTTAATTGTAAAAATCCCGCAGCTTATAACTGCTATGTTAAAGGTGGTTTTGAAGATACCAATGAACAGTACTTAGGCGGTGCCGCTGGCCCACAGTTCATTATGCGCGGAGCCATTGACGCTTAACTTAAATCTGTTTATCAAAAGGCAACTGGGAATCAAAGGAAAGGCCATGAAAGTTCAATATCTTGAAATTGTTACCTCTGAAGTAGATACGGTTTGTGCAACTTACGCGCAGATCTACGATGTGAAGTTTAGTGATGTGGATGTGAACTTAGGTGGTGCTCGTACCGCTAAGCTCTCTAATGGTGGAGTGATTGGTGTGAGGGGACCACTCCGTGAAACTGAGGAGCCAGTCGTTCGCCATTACACGTTGGTGAAAGACATTGAAGCCGCAGTAAACGCAGCTGAAAAGTTGGGTGCTGAAGTTGCCGTTCCACCAATGGAGTTACCACGTCACGGAATGTGTGCCATTGTCATTCAAAGTGGTGTTGAGCTCGGTTTTTGGCAGCTGTAGCTGGCCTTTTTACCAAAAGGTAAAATATAAAGCGGCATTTGTTCTAAGGAGGGAACATGTCAATTACATCCTATCCCCTCAACAAGGTATGTTATGAAACAGAATATTGTCCATATTGCACTTGTCGTAAAAGACTACGATGAAGCCCTAGATTTCTACGTAAACAAACTCAAGTTTGAACTTATCGAAGATACCTACTTACCAGAAGAAGATAAGCGTTGGGTTGTTGTTGCTCCACCTAATTCACACGGTGTAAGCCTACTATTGGCGAGAGCATCCAAGCCCGAGCAACTGGATTTTATCGGTAATCAAGCTGGTGGACGTGTATTCCTATTCCTAAATACTGATGATTTTTGGCGTGACTATGAACGTATGGTGTCTCTTGGAATCAAATTCGTTCGAGAGCCGAAAGAGCAAGGCTACGGCACAGTAGCGGTATTCGAAGACCTTTATGGAAACCTATGGGATCTTCTGCAATTAAATCCAGATCACCCAATGGCGAATCGATAAGCCTGTGCATCACTAAAACATCAATTCAAGTTAAGGAGCGTATCGTGGAAGAAATCAAAGGCATTTTGGAATTCATGGCTGAAGTGGAAAAGTTGAAGGATGTTCATAGACAAACGAAGCCAGTTGGTCTGGATCGCTATGAAAACTCCGCTGAGCATAGCTGGCATGTCTGTTTGAGTGCTCTGATGTTGAAAGACTATGCGAATGAAGAGATCGATATAACCCGAGTGATGAAGATGTTGCTGATACACGATCTCGGTGAAATCGATGCAGGTGACACGATCATCTATGCCAGTGAAACAGAAGAAAACAAACTTAAAGAGAGAAACTGTGTCGAGCGTTTACTTGAGTCATTGCCGAGCCATCTAAGATCCGAATATTTGGAGTTATGGCTAGAATTTGAAGCGGGTGAGTCACCGGAAGCAAGGTTCGGTAAAGCGATCGATAGAGTTCCCCCTTTACTTCATAACATCCATGGTGGCGGTCATAGCTGGAGGAAGCACAATATATCCAAAGATAAGGTACTGACATTTAACGGTGACCGTATTTCTAAAGGCAGCAAGGCACTGTGGAGCGAACTAGAAGTTCAACTTGAAGCGGCTGCCGACCGAGGATTATTGAAGTAAATTCAAATTTAGCTTGCCAAGGGTGATGGACAAGGAATGACATCACCCCCGCCTTTTGGGTTCCTATATGGCCTTTCGATTGTGACATTCTCATCAAAATACTGAGATACTGTTTATTTATACAGTTATCGTGTGTATTCTCACTGCTCATCAAAAGGAGCAGTAAAAATGGCGTTCAAATACGAAGAAAAAGTCCCAAATCCAGCCGAGTTTTGTGAGATGCGGGTGAAAGCAAAATTATCACCGAAGTCACTGAAAGCAGCCACAATCGCTTTACCAAATAGTTTATACGGCATTTCTATTCGAGATGGTGATCAACTCATTGCGATGGGGCGTGTCGTTGGCGATGGTGCGTGTAATTTTGAAGTGGTTGATGTCGCCGTCGATCCAATTTATCAAGGGCAGGGCTTGGGCAGAAAAGTGATGGAATACATCGACAATTACCTATCTTCTGTTGCACTGGAAGGGTCGTATGTTTCCATGATTGCTGATGAACCGGTGTTTTATGAGAAACTCGGTTATAAGCTTGTATCTCCTTCTAGCCAAGGCATGACAAAGAAGTTTCCACCCAAGCGTATGTAATAAAAACTCGTGGCTCTACCATGGCGTTATGCAAAGAGCCTCAAGTTTAAAAGGAACACATCAATTAATGAAAAATAGAATCTTGGCGTTATCGCTGCTTGGCCTATCAAGCAGTGTATTCGCTGACAGTGAATTACCAAGCAGTAGTTATGAAATGACCGTTGCAGTTGAAGAGCAATCCCTAAAGCGCGACTTTCCATCGGTTAAGTTTGATTACCTTGGCCAGACGCTTACCACGAGCGTTGATGAGTGTTCGTATACTGGAACGCTCTCTCAACATGACGACGATACGATTCTTCTATCGGCCACGATGTCATGCACTAATGATAGTGGATCAAGCTACAGTGAGATGCCAGATTTTGTGCTCAAGCATGAGGGTGGTGAAGCGAGTATGAGTTTTGGTGATGGCGAGACTGATGTGTGGACATACTCCGTCACCGTTAAGAAGCTCGATTTATAGTTAACCTTCTTTAGCAAGTTGACACATTAGCCATGGCATTATCGTTGCATTGTGCAGCGTAACTACATACATGAGACGCCGATCAATATAATAAGTTAGATAATCCAACGTTAGATTGTTACTATGCAATCAACTTTATAAATGCGTATTGGTTTATATAAATGATTGATAGTAAGTACATTAAACACCCATACTACTGTGAAAACTGTAACTCAATGACTCCACACCTTGCTATGAGCAGCTCTGTTGAGGAGCAAAAGGAGCAAGCGGAATCAGAAGCAAGGCAGTGGAAAATAGGGATGTTGGTGGAGTATATCGTAAACCTGCTCTTTAAAGACGACAAAGACACGCCTGGCTTTTTCATAGACCAAGAATATCAATATCTGTGTGAGAAGTGCGGCACCAAGTCATGGCATTGATATTATTGGATTTGGTTTCATTCGACACCTAATTTTTAGCATCTAAAACTTCAGCTAAAAAGGCTCATTCTGCAGTTTCCTTTTTGTTATGGAGGACAAACGAGTGATATACCCAAAAGCTTTAAATATCGGTGACAAAATCGGATTTTTCTCACCGTCATCGCCCGCAACTGTCTTTGCACCTAATCGATTTGCTCGTGCTAAACGTTATTTGGAAAAGCAGGGCTTCATTCTAGTTGAAGGTTCGTTAACTGGAGAGTCAGAAGGGTATCGTTCTGGTTCCATTCAAGCGCGAGCTGAAGAACTCAATCAGCTCATTCGAGATCCTGACGTGCGCTGCATTATGTCGACCATTGGTGGTAACAACAGCAATTCACTGTTGCCATACATCGATTATGATGCCCTTAGAAACAACCCTAAGATCATCGTCGGCTATTCAGATGCCACAGCATTACTGTTAGGCATCTACGCTAAAACCGGATTGGTGACTTTCTATGGCCCGGCACTCGTCGCGTCATTTGGTGAGCTCCCACCGTTAGTCGACGAAACCTTCCAATCGTTTACTGACATCTTATGTTCGGATTCGAGCCAACATCAGTACACGATGCCTGAGAGTTGGACGGACATTAAATACGATTGGGAAACTCAAAACTCTGCAAAGCCAGTTTACAATAACGAATGGCACTTCATGGGAAGAGGTCAAGTCAGCGGTCGCGTGATTGGTGGCAACTTGAGTACGATGGCGGGGATTTGGGGCAGTGAATACATGCCAGAAATTCAGTCTGGCGACATTCTTCTTATTGAAGATTCACTAAAAGGCATTGAAGCGGTCGAGCGTTCATTCGCACACTTATTGGCTTGCGGAGTATTCGATAAAGTAGGCGCTATTGTACTCGGCAAACATGAACTGTTTGATGACAAAGGGACAGGGCGAACACCACTCGATGTACTTGTTGAAGTACTGAATGGTAATAATGTCCCGATCCTATATGGCTTCGACAGTTGCCACACTCATCCTATGCTAGTCACGCCACTAGGTGTGCAAGGTACTATTGATTTTAATGACCAAACATTCAAGCTTCAAAGCCAATGGTTAGCGTCGAGTTAACCTAAACTGATGATAATAAGACGCATTAGAAAAGTGATCCTCTCTGCAAACTGAGAATGGAAACGCGTCTATACTGACATGGGTTACGTCGCTGATTTTAGAGGTGGCGCTATGAATGTAAGTTTGATTAGGTTAAATCTCAGAGGTGACGATGAAAAAATTACTACCACTATGCGCCATTTTACTCTCGGCATCATTTTCAGCTGCGGCTTCTGATGGTTTGATTAAATACCAAAGTAATTACTCAGTGAAAGAGACTGCTGACCGCTTTGAAGAAATCGCCAAGAGCAAAGGTTTGACCTTGTTTGCGAGAATCGACCATCAGAAAAACGCGAGTAAGGTCGATCTTGAATTGAGACCAACGGAAGTCATCATCTTTGGTAACCCGAAAGTAGGGACACCATTAATGCAATGTGCTCAAGAAGTCGCGATAGATTTACCGCAGAAGGTGTTAGTCACTGAAGATTCTAGTAAGAAAGTATGGTTATCTTACAACGATCCTAATTACTTGGTAGAACGTCACGCGATCAATGGCTGTGACGAGTTAGTTAAGAAAATATCGGGCGTATTAAGCAAGCTATCGGAAGCGGCAGTGGCGAAAAAGAAAGCTAAATAACCAAGACCAATAAGCACTCATTAAGACTATTAGTGGGTGCGATATGACGATGATATCGCTCATTAGTCATTGTGTTGACAATTAAGCAACAATATATAAAAGTAGTTTTATGAAACTGAATTTAGCGCCATCTAACCAACGAATTATCATCATTCCATAGGAATGGTGGGATTGTTGATGCGTTTTGTTTATCGAACCCACCCGTAAGGTGGGTTTTTTGTATCTGTCTTATGGGTTTTATCTGAATAGAGAGGAAGTCATATGAAAAAGATCGCGGTTTTTGGCAAGCCTGGGAGTGGAAAGTCCACAGTCAGCAAAGCGTTAGCGCTAGCTACAGGTATAGAGCTTCACCAGTTGGACTCTATTGTTTATAAGGCCAGTGGAGAGTTTGTTGAACGTGAAGTATTCGAGCAGGCCCATGAGAGTATACTTAAGTCAGAAAGCTGGATCATTGATGGATTTGGCCCATTAGGTTCATTCAACGCACGTTTAGATGCCGCTGATACTTTGGTTTATATCGACCTTTCTTATCCCATTAGTTACTGGTTCGTCACAAAGCGAATGCTAAAAGGGATGTTCGTTAAACCTGAAGGCTGGCCTGATGGAAGTTCAGTTATAAAAGGTACGATACAAAGTTATAAGACACTAAAACTCTGCCCAAAATTTTGGAATGATGACTTTAGAGCGCGATTAGAATTTCACGCAAAAGTGAAAGAGGTTCACATAATCAGAAGCGTGAGTGAATTGAATAACTTTGTTCATCGACACGTGTAATGGTCATTAATGCCGCGCGTTGCTTTCAACGTTTTGGTTTGCTCATAACTTCATGAATATGTTTAGATTTAATTCAACGTGTGGCATATTTGTCATATATGTGGTTTGTGCTTTGAATTAAGGCGATAGATATTATGTATGGAAGTGAGAAGACGAGAGCGTTCTGCTGTAACTGTAAGGAACTGACACTCCACAAGTACACTATGTTCAGTAACCAAGCCGAAAAAGCGCCACAACATGAAAAGAAGCCAGGGTTGCTTGGAATGATTTTATCGTCGCTATCTTCAAGTGGCGGAAACGGTGACTATAAATGTACAAAGTGTGGAACCAATTTACGTACACCAGACAACTTAGATTGAGTTTGGCTTATACAAATAAAAACGGGAAGACTTCAATGATCTTCCCGTTAGGTATTACTTAATTCATCGCGCTATTGGTAGTTTTAGTGAGAAGCCTTATGCGCAACACTTCTTGTATTTCTTACCGCTACCGCAAGAGCATGGATCATTACGGTTAGGGGTCTTTTCAAACGTCATCGTTTTTGGCTTGTTTAGTAGAGTATCAAGCTCGATGGTGTTCTCTTCTTTGTCCGCGTTTACTGTAACGGTAACGAAGATAGTATTTTCAGCAGCTAGTGCTTCGACTTCTGCTTTACGTGCGTCAGTTTGAACCATTACAGCAATTGGAGATTCTTCAGTACCCGCTTTCACATCGCGGTTTACGTTGTAGCCTGCAAGAACGTGGTTCTGTCTTGTTTCGATACGGCCTTTGAAAAATAGTTTCGACATTGGGTACTCATTAAAAATGTTGAAAGGCGCTATTTTTAATGGCGATAGCGCAATGGAGCGGGGATTATACGCATATATTGCAATTGATAAAGCAGTGATGTGAGTAAAGGCTGTTTGGTTTTTGCTCGCGAGCAACGGATTGTTATCTAGCTTTGCTCTGATTAGATAAATTTTGAAATTCAAGACAATAAGATTTCCCTTAATACGCTTTTGAATGATAAATTCAAATTGTTAATTTAAACAAAGAGATAGTGTATGAAATTAGATGCCATTCTATGGGATTATGATGGAACCTTAGTCAATTCTGTTCCCAAAAATATCGCGATTACCAAAGATATAATCTCTGCGGTTGCTCCACACTTGTCAGGTGATAATTTACCCAAATACTTGTTGAGTGAAGCGCTTTATCATGAAGCCAACCACGGCGCTAAAAACTGGCAAGCCTTATATGTCGATTATTACGGGTTATCACATGACGAAATGTTGATAGCGGGTGGAATGTGGGCCGAGCATCAAGAGAAAAATCAAACGCCAGTCGCGCTGTTTGATGGAATGGAAGTGGTGATTAGCCAGTTCGCCCATCTTCCTCATGGTATTTGCTCTCAAAACTCTCAATTGAATATTCGTGGTGTACTCGACAGTTATGGCATTGGTGATTTGTTTAAATCGGTTGTCGGTTATGACGACGTATCAAATGGCAACCAAAAACCGCATCCATTCGGTGGTATCAAGTGTGTTAAAAATATCTTTGATAAAGCGCAAACCGATGAACTCTGTTTGATGTATATCGGCGATCATGAAGCGGACACACAGTTTGCACGCAATATCGAAGCTGCACTTGGCGATAAAGCAAAAGTCATTGCGGTAGCAGCGGGTTATAGCCGCTCTGAACCCGAAAACTGGCAAACCAAACCCGATTACATTGCTAATAATGTCGATGATCTTTTAACGATCATTGGTAAATATGCTTAATCGCTTTTAACGGACTTGATAATTTAAGGAAGAATAATGACATCAAAAGACGTGGTATTAGGTTTTTGGGATGCAATGCGCACCAACGACTTTGCCAAAGCGGCCGAATGGCTAGCGGAAGATTTTCAAGGTTATTGGCCTCAGTCGTCTGAATTGACGGTAGGGCGTGATAACTTCACAGCGATCAACTCTGAATACCCAGCGAATGGGATTTGGAAGTTTGAGCTGAACTCGATTGTTTGCGAAGGTGATACCGTCGTGACCGATGTATCAGTGACGGACAGCGTATTAAACGATCGCGTGATTACCTTTCACACGGTTGTTGATGGTTTAATCCAAAAGCAAACTGAGTTTTGGCCAGATGGCTTTGCTGCACAAGCGTGGCGTGCAAAGTGGGTTCAGATAGCGAGCCCTAAATCACTTAAGTAACAAGGCCAAATGCAATAACACGAAGCTCACAATAGAGTATGTGCATAACAACAATCAGATAAATAAAAGTCAGCTAGTTAGGAGATTTCATGAACAAGATCGTAATCGTTACAGGCGGAAGCCGAGGCATTGGTGCCGCTACATCGAAGCTATTAGCAAAACAAGGCTATGCGGTGTGTGTCAATTTCATACACAATGAATCAAGAGCTGATGAACTGGTGAATGAGATACGCGATCAGGGCGGTACTGCTATCTGTGTGCGTGCCGATGTGTCGGTAGAATCTGACGTAAAGTCCCTGTTCGAAATTGCCCGTCATAAGCTTGGGCCAATTACCCACTTGGTCAATAACGCTGGCATCTTATTTACCCAATCTGCACTAGAAGACATCGAGATTGATCGCTTTGAAAAGGTCATGAAATCGAATGTCTCAAGCTGTTTCTTATGCAGTAAAGCCTTTATCAAACAAGCCGATGGTGCAGGGTCGATTGTGAATGTATCGTCTGCCGCTTCTCGCACAGGCGCACCGTTTGAGTATGTGGATTACGCAGCATCGAAAGGTGCGATGGATTCACTGACCAAAGGACTATCACTTGAGCTTGCAGCGCGTAACATCCGAGTGAATGGCGTAAGGCCAGGTTGTATTTATACTGAGATGCACGCAGACGGCGGAGAGCCTGATCGCGTAGACAGACTAGCTTCGCAGCTACCGTTACAACGAGGTGGCACACCAGAAGAAGTCGCGAACTCTATCGCTTGGTTGTTATCAGATGAAGCTTCATATGTCACTGGCTCATTTATTGATATTGCGGGCGGTCGATAGGGCTTAGGGGCTCTAAAATTAAGAGAACGTAGGCTCTAAAAAACGCTTGTGAAGAACCACGCAACAAAAGTACCTAACTAAAAGAACGAAACTAAGAGTACAAACATGAAAAACTATTTTGAAAGCCCGTTTGTTGGCAAGTCACTCAAAGAACAATTGACTAACCCAAACATCATTGTGGGCGAACACAGCTATTACTCAGGTTATTACCACAACCACAGCTTTGATGATTGTGCGCGATATCTTTTACCTGATAGAACAGACATCGATAAGTTAATCATCGGCAGTTATTGCTCGATTGGCTCTGGTGCCGTGTTCATGATGGCGGGCAACCAAGGGCATCAAAACCAGTGGGTGAGTACATTCCCGTTTTTCTATCAAGAGGATGAGAAGTTTGAAGGTGCGATAGACGGCTTTGAACGCTCAGGCGACACTGTGATTGGTAACGATGTGTGGATTGGCACAGAGGCCATGATTATGAGCGGTGTTAAGGTCGGTGATGGGGCTATCATTGCAAGTCGAGCGGTTGTGACTAAAGACGTTGCACCATACTCGATTGTCGGTTCGAACCCAGCACGCCACATTCGATACCGCTTTAGCGAAGCGGAAATTACACAGCTACTAGAAATGAAATGGTGGGAATGGAGCGAAGAGCAAATCAAAGGTGCAATGTCGCTGATGTGTTCTTCAGATATCGGCGGACTTTACCAATACTGGAAGGCGCTCAAGTAGTCGCCTTCCCGATATAGCTTCGCGTGAAAATATATTCCCACATGATGTTTATACAAGAATACTCAAACAAGTGAAAACTTACTGAATTGCTTCTACGTACGTCAGAATATCCAGAGCATCTTGCTTTGTGATCACACCTTGCCACGCTGGCATGCCTTGCTCTACATCGCCTTCTAAAATGTCATCCGCCAAAGAACTTGGACTGGTAAAAAAGCCGCTCAATTTATTAGCGATGTTAGCGGGCTTGTGTGGCAATGAAGCGGCTGTAGGCCCGTCTCCGTGACCTTTGTCGCCATGACACACCTGACAAAGCTGTCGATATTTTGTCTTGCCGTTGGCGAAGTGGCTCGCATCGACTTCTGAGGCAGCACTCGCACTAAACGCCATCATTGAAGCGACTAAACCCAACAAAGCTAACACGTGTAACTGGTTGATGTATTTCATTGTTTTATTCTCGATTGTTATTTAACGGTGCAAGAATAAATAAGCGTGAGTAAAAGAAACGTGAATGACTACAGCGAGACTAAACTTAACTTAAATTCGCTTATGTGATTAAAGGTAAGCAATGTGATCTAGGTAAATGATTGATTATAAACAGTTTGCATAGTACAGCGTGCCGCATTAGCGTGATGGATGAATGGGAGGCATTATGATTAGTTGCAGTGATTACGATTATATTGAAATTGTGTGTATGCACCGGTACCCAATTAAGCTGACTTTGAATTCTGGTGAATGGGTTGAAGGTGTTGCTTTAGATACTAAGCGTAACCAAGACCGAGAAGAGTGCATCAAGCTAAGTGTTGAAGGTCGAGAACAACTTGTTGTGTTGACTGAAATTATCGAATTAGAAGTGTGTGTCGACAACCCTCATTTTAAGCAAATATCTTTCAAAACGTCATAGGGTGACATATGAATAATTCAATAGAACAAGGCTACTGCACATCTTGTCGTGAACGCACGCAACACGTTGTTGTTTTGGTTAGAAAGGAAAGTGCATTTGCAGGCAAGCCAAACCAAAAGCGACATGAATTTATCGCAGGCGTAATTAAAGGGTGGTTTTTGGGGCCTTTTATCGCCTCTATGGATGAGTTTTCTCGTCATGTTGTGTGTGAAAAGTGCGGACACAAAGAGATTCAAGATTAGAATTCGATTCAACGCGTACTGAACCTTCTGGTTTAAGAAAATGGCTTAGGAAATAGAAGAGTGAAAGAACAAATATTAGAAGCGATAAAAGCATATGGTTTTTCGGTAAGAACCAACAATACCGATGAGGTTGATCCGGCTAAGGCGCAAATTGGGCAATTGTGGCAAGGCTTTTTCGAACAAGCTTTTCCTAAGCTGACCCCAGACTCAAAGGTATACGGCGTTTACACCAACTACGAGTCAGATTTTACGGGCGAGTTTGATGTTATCGCGTGTACCAATGCGCTTACCGATAATAGTTTAGATAATCTAGTTGAAACCAATATCGAAGCAGGCAAGTACTTAACGTTTTCTGCTGAGGGTGAATTACCGCAAGCTGTGATCGACCTATGGGGTGAAGTGTGGGCGTATTTCAACGCAGCAGACTGCCCACATGTTCGAGCTTACACAACAGATTTCGAATTCTACAAAGGTGAAACTGAAGTCGAGATTTCGATTGCGATTAAGTGATTGGTTTAAAATGAACAAAAGGCTTAGCTTAGACTGTGGTCGCTAGTTAAGAGACAGTAGTTACCGGTAAAGAGACAACGGAAACCCAGTTAAGCCTTTGAATATCTGCTCATTACAAAGAAGATACAGTGTCACGTACTTACCTTGATTACTACGCTTTCTCTATCCTTGAATTACCATTATCCACCAAAAAGACAATCGTGCTTGGTTTCATTCCACAAAGGGTATTGCTTCATCACTTGGGTGTAGAGCTTACTTTCGAGATGCGCTCTTAACCAACGTCCTACGTTTTGATATTCCGATTTCACAAACCACTTCTTTTCGACTCGCACAAACTGGCTGACAAAAGGCATCACCGCAAAATCGGCCAAGCTTGGGGTTTCTCCAAAAAAGTAGGGCTGATCGGTGAGTCGCGCTTCCAGCTGACTAATGAAGGTTTCGCAGGCTTGTCGGCGTTGTTCAACATCGATGTTTCGGTAACGAACCGATGCACGATACTTTTCTAAATAGCTAATAAATTCTTCATCGTTGGTTTTAATGAGTTGCTGCACTTGTTCGCTAAGTATTGGCTCACTTGAACGCAGAAGATCTTGAGGATCGTTCTGTTGAAGTGCCCAGTTCATCACATCCAAGCTTTGTTCAATGACTTGTCCGTTGGGTAACACCAATACCGGTACTGTCCCTTTTGGCGAACTGGCTAATAGTTCGCTAGGCTTGTCTTTGGTAATGATTTCTCGAAGTAACACTTTTTGCTGTGATAGTGCGATGCCCATTCGTCCGCGCATTGCATAAGGGCAACGGCGCAAAGAATAAAGGATAGGTAGATCGGATTCGTTCGGCATTATTGAGGTCATTTAGTTTGAAAAGTGTTGTACGGTGGTAAAGAGATCGTGATGTGGGTAGAATACGCGGCTTAAAAATTATAAGTAAGTGAGCGACTTCAAAAATGAGCAGAAAAATTGAGTTATTAGCCCCAGGTGGCGATGTAGAAGCGATAAAAGCCGCCATCGTAGCGGGTGCTAATGCAGTTTATTGTGGTTTAGACACATTCAACGCTCGTAACAGAGCCTCTAACCTATCGTTAGACGAATTGAATGGTGTGATTCGCCTTGCTCATGAATACGGCTGTGAAGTGTTCCTGACTCTTAACGTTGTGCTACTGGAGCACGAGACTAAGAGCATCACCAAACTGCTGAACCAGCTTGTGAACACCAAAGTCGATGGCATCATTGTTCAAGACTTGGGTTTATTCAACCTGGTTAAGAAGCATTTCCCATCGTTAGACGTTCACGCGTCGACTCAGTTAACTACGCACAACGAAGGCCAGATTAAGTTCTTGTCTAAGATTGGCGCGACGCGCGTTAACTTGTCTCGTGAGTTGAACCTGCCTGAAATCAAGATGCTGACGGAAGTGGCACACGATCACGATGTACTAACCGAAGTGTTCGTACACGGCGCTCTGTGTATCGCATTCTCTGGTCAATGTTACTCAAGCTCAGTAAGTGTGGGTAACTCAGGTAACCGTGGTCGTTGCAGCCAAGCGTGTCGTGATGAATACGAAATCACCAATGCAGGCAACAAGTTCCCACTCAACCTGAAAGATAACTCAGCATACTACGACCTACCTGAATTGGTTGACGCGAAAGTCGACTCACTGAAAGTAGAAGGCCGTATTAAAGGCGCACACTACGTTTACACCGTGGTAGACACATGGCGTAAACAGATTGATAGCTTTGTAGAAAGTGGTTTGTTGATCGAAGACGATTCGAACCTGCACAAAGTATTCAACCGTGATTTCACCAACTCTTTCCTAAAGGGCAACCTAACGAAAGACATGTTCATCGATAACCCGCGCGACAACAGCATGAACTACGCTGTTGAGAAAGCGACGGAGCAGAACAACGAAATCTCAGTAGTACAAATTCAAGAAGTGACCAACGAACTTCACCAAGCGAAAGACGTTCTTGGTAACGAAATGCGTGACAAGATCGAGTTCCTTGATATTCGTAAGACACCAGTAGCCCTGTCGTTCAGTGCAAAAGTGGGTCAACCATTTACGGTGACTGTGAACACGCCAAAAGAGAACTTTACCCTTCAATCTAAATCGCTATTGAAAGCGGTTGAAGAGAAGGCTATTACTCAAGAGCTACTTGAGAAGCGATTCAAAAACGTGAAGAGTGCGGTTCACACACTAGAGAGCCACGACTTCAGTGAAGTGGATGCGGGCTTGCTGATTCCTCTTAAAGAGGTTTCGGATCTGAAAGACGAGATCGACTTCATTCTGAACGGTTCTGTGGAAGTGATTAAGCACGTTGAAGTGTCTGCACTGCCTCAACACCCTAAAGTGAACGAGAAGCCGACTATGTCGATGCTTATCGCTGACGTTGAAGACTTACACCTATGTGATGTGACTGACGCGGATGTTTACTTCAAACTGCCAGAAAGCTTCAAGAAGCGTTGTAACAAATACATCGACATCTTGGCAGCAAACCCACGTTTGATTCCTTGGTTCCCAGCGGTATTGATCGGTAAAGATTACGACGAAGCGGTTCGTATTCTAGAAGAGATCAAGCCAGCTCGCATCGTGACTAACAACACGGGTATTGCTTACAAAGCTTATGAGATGGGAATTGAGTGGGTTGCAGGCCCGTTCATGAACACAACCAACTCTCACGCACTGGTTACTTTGAAAGAAGAGCTTAACTGTGCTGGCGCATTCATTTCGAACGAGATCAACAAAGGTCAGATTCGTCATATTCGTCGCCCAGAGAACTTCAAACTGTTCTACAGCATTTACCACCCAATCTTGATGATGACTAGCCGTCAGTGTTTCTTCCAAAGAACAGTGGGTTGTAACAAGCCAAGTATTGAAGCGGGTTGTATGTTGAAGTGTGAGAAAGCAACCACGATTACCAACGTGAAAGGCATCTCTTTCGCGGTTGATAAACAGAAGGGTGGCTACCCAAGCATTTACAACCACGAGCAGTTCTTGAACCATGACGCAGTGACAGATTTCTCTGGTCTGTTCGACGAGTTCTTCATTGACCTAACCAACATCGGTGCAGGTTCTAAAGAAGTGAAAGATAAAGTCGAGCTTATCAAGCATTTCGAAGCGCTACTTAACGGCGTTGAAGGTTCACAACAGAACCTAGAGCAGATGGTTGAAGTTAGAACTAACGCTCAATACGTCCAAGGTCTATAGGGTTCAAGGTTTATAACGCTTAAACGTGTAACTGCTTATAAACACTTTGAACCAATAAACACAAGGCCACTCAATCGAGTGGCCTTTTTAATGTCTGAAACTTTCTGAGTCTTTCTCAATCAGCGAATACGTTATTCTGTCACGGCTTCTTGTTTGAAGCATGGGCTTTTCAACGTGTTCATCTTTTCGATTTCATTGGTTAAGCGTAACGAGAGCAGGGCTTTTTGGTTTGAAGCAAAATCAAACATCACGATAGTTGCGGTGCCGATGGTCGTCAGTTTCTGCTGAGCCTTACTGACAATCGCGTATTCCATAGTGAACCGGTCATCTTGAATGTCGGTAACACGTGAGCCAACCATCAAGGTATCTGGATACGTGACTGGGCGGAAATACTTACAGTAAGTGTCACCTAGAACAGGACCAACTTTGGTAATCGCCATCTCTTCCATTAGCTCGACGTGTTTGAAAAAATCTAAGCGAGCGGTTTCGAAATAGCGAAAATATACGGCGTTGTTAACGTGATTGAGTGCGTCCATTTCTCCCCAAGCGACAGGGATTTCTGTTACTACCGGGTAGTCAGATAATAGTGCTTCCATGCGAACTCTCTTATGCTTATCTGTGTAATTAACGTTATCGACTTACCCTTCATCGGGATAAGTTGTTATTGGAATAAAAACCCTACCGCCAAATTAACAAAACTGCAACACGTGTGATTCAAGTTTTTGAAGCTCGAAACCACACAATGTCAGTCACTTAGTTACACCTGCACGCAATGGTTAGGCACTAAGGTGTTTGAATTGCAGCTCAACCAAGCGTTGGTACAATTCGCAGCTATTGATGAGAGACTGGTGGTCGCCGATGTCTACTAGCTGTCCTTTATCGAGCACCGCAATCTGGTCGGCGTGTTTAATTGTTGATAATCGATGGGCGATAATGATCGTCGTTCTGCCACGCATTAACTCTTCTAACGCTTGTTGTACGTGATGCTCACTTTCACTGTCTAGTGCACTGGTTGCTTCATCCAACAATAGAATATTCGGATCTTTCAAGATGGCACGAGCGATAGCAATACGCTGTCTCTGTCCACCAGAAAGCCTTACACCACGCTCACCAAGAAAGCTGTTGTAGCCATCTGGTAGGTTCTGAATAAACTCGTGCGCGTGTGCTTTCTTAGCCGCTTCGATAACTTGCTCGTCTGTTGCCTGCGGGTTGCCGTAGCGAATGTTATGGAACACATCATTACTGAACAGAGCAGGTTGCTGCGGCACCAATGCCATCTGCTTTCTTAGCTCGTTAGGATCAAACTGATTTAGTTCAACGCCGCCTAACGTCACTTTACCCACTTGTGGGTCGTAGAAACGTTGCAGCAGCTCGAATAGGGTGGTTTTACCTGCGCCAGATGGGCCAACCAATGCCAATACTTTGCCTTCATGGGCAGTGAGCGTGAGGTTGCTTGTTGCGGGCTGGTCCGGTCTTGATGGGTAACAGAAGGTCACATCATCAAATGCGACTTCTGGCGTTACGTTAGCAAGCGAAGTTGGATTCGCAACTGGTGCAACAATATGGCTTTCAACTTGTAGGATCTCGATTAATCGCTCGGTCGCACCTGCCGCACGTTGCAGTTCGCCCATCACTTCAGAGATCGTACCTAATGACGAAGCAACCATGATTGCGTAGAACACAAACGCGGCTAAATCACCTGCTGACATAGTGCCGTTGATGACATCACTGCCGCCAACCCAAAGCATGCCTGCAATAGCACTAAATACAATCACGATAACGCCAGAGATAAGAATCGCGCGTTGTTTTACTCGCTGGCGACCAATCTCATAAGCCTTTTCAACTTCTACCGCGAATGACGATTTCTCTTGCTCTTCTCTGCTGTAGCTTTGCACAGTTTTAATGTGTTCAATCGCTTCACCTGCATAAGAACCCACATCAGACATTGAATCTTGGCTTTGGCGAGATAGGGCTCTTACACGACGCCCGTAGACAAGAATAGGAATCAAGATAAACGGCACCGAGGCCAATACAATCAACGTCAGCTTAATATTGGTAGCAAACAGCATGATGATTGCACCAACACACATCAACGCGCTGCGCATCGCCATAGAGAAAGATGAACCAATGATGCTTTGAAGCAGAGTGGTGTCCGTTGTGATGCGCGACATGATGTCGCCACTGCCATTGGTTTCGAAGTAACTCGGATGCAGCGTCACGACATGATTGAAAACCGATAAGCGAATGTCCGCACTCACACGTTCCCCAACAGAAGAAACCAAATAGAAGCGGAAGAAAGTACCAATCGAGATTAACACGACCACGACCATGATGAATTGAATCGCGCTGCCTAAATCTGAGAGTGATTGTTGGCTGAAACCTTGGTCGATGAGAAGACGAATACCGTGTCCGACGGAAAGGGTTAAGCTTGCCGTGAAGATCAACGCGATCAACGCTGCAATAACACGACCTTTATAAGGCTTAATGAATTTACTGAGCTCAAACAAAATACTGAGGCTTTTTTTCTCAGGTTTGGCATCGGGATTCTTTTGAGTCTGTCGCTGGTTTGAGTCGAGCGTAGAAGAGACATCGTTTTGCATATGACTGCCTTAATGTGTTGTCGCTTTAAAAATAGATGGCTTATTACTTATTGCTTATGGTTTATTACTTATTACTTATTACTTATTACTTATTGCTTATGGTTTATGACTTATTGCCTGTACTGCGCGTTGTTCGCTGGGAAGTAATTGCTATTGAGAATAGAACCCATTAAAGCATTTATTGCGCTGTGACGCTCCCTAGGAAACTCAATTTCCAATATTTCCTCACCTCTAAATGAATAATTCGAAACGACCTGAAAGGAAAACTAAGCATTCTGATTCAGTCAGCTCGATACCAAAGCAGGGGATTTACCCCTAATTTTTATGCAAGTAAATTGGCGTTTATAGGAGAGTGCACTCATAAGTTACCAATCGAACGATGATTTATAAATTGATAGCGAAACGATTGCTTTTTGTCTCGATATTAACTTTATCAATGACTTGCAATTTTTGGTTGTAAGACCAGTTATAGCGACTGTTTTTTGTGCAATGTTTGTTACAAAAATTCAACAAAGTAGTTTTTTATACATTTTTCTTGCATAAAACCTCGGATTGAATAGAATAACCAACAAATGACAATTAATGCAGTATTGTGGCATGAGTATTCAAGTAAAGAGCATCAACAAATCATACGGTGATACCCAAGTTCTTCACGACATCAGTTTCGACTGTGAGAGTGGCGAAACCTTGGTATTGCTTGGCCCAAGCGGCGCGGGCAAGAGTTCATTACTGCGTGTATTGAACCTGCTAGAAATCGCGGACAACGGCGAGTTAGACATTGCGAACGAGCAATTCGACTTTTCAAGCCAAATCCAAGAGAAGCAAGGGCTTAAACTTCGTCGTAAAGTCGGCATGGTGTTCCAGCAATACAACTTATGGCCACACATGACGGTGATGGAGAACTTGATTGAAGCACCAACCAAAGTGGCGGGTTTGGATAAGCAAGAAGCGATTAAGCAAGCTCAAGAAGTACTAAAGACACTTCAACTTGCTGACAAAGCAGACGCTTGGCCACTTCAACTGTCTGGTGGTCAGCAACAACGTGTTGCGATTGCTCGTGCTCTTATGATGAAGCCAGATGTATTGCTGTTCGACGAACCAACGGCAGCACTCGACCCAGAGATCACCAACCAAGTTGTTAGTATCATCAAAGAGCTAAGCGGCACTGGGATCACTCAGGTTGTTGTGACTCACGAAGTTGATTTCGCCAAGAAGATTGCAAGCCATGTTCTTTACCTTGAGAAGGGTTACATCGTGGAACACGGTACCAACGACGCATTTATTAACCCGCAGACTCCAGAGTTTGCTGAGTATCTTACTCATTAAGTAAGTCAGTTATTAAAAGAAAGTTGACTCACTAGATTTAGCTAAACACAACATCAATTAAAACAATCAAATTATAAGAATGGCCACAGGCCGCTATTACACAGTATTCGGAGTAACAAAATGAAAAAGATTCTACTAGCTTCACTTATCGGCCTTGCTTCTTTCAACGCAGCAGCTCAAGAAGAAATCAAATTCGCAATGGAAGCAACTTACGCACCATTCGAATACATGGATGAGAACAACCAAATCCAAGGTTTTGATGTAGATCTAGCAAACGCACTTTGTGAAGAGATGAAAGCGACATGTACTTTCCACAACCAAGCGTTCGATAGCTTGATCCCTGCACTTAAATTCAAACGTTACGATGCCGCTATCTCAGCAATGGACATCACTGAAGCGCGTCTTCAACAAGTAAACTTCTCTAACGCTTACTACGATAACTCTGCAGCATTCATCTCTTTCGAAGGCAAAGTAGCAGACCAAGCCGCTCTAGAAGGCAAGCGTGTTGGTGTTCAAAATGGTTCGACTCACCAGAGCTACCTACTTGAGCAAATGACTGGCGTAACAGCAGTACCTTACTCAAGCTACCAAGATGCATTCATCGACATGAAGAACGGTCGTATCGATTCTGTATTCGGTGACACAGCTGTTGTAGCTGAATGGTTCAAGAAAGAAGACAACCTAACGTACGTTGGCGGCCAAGTAACAAACCAAGAGTACTTCGGTAACGGCTTTGGTATCGCAGTAAACAAGAGCAACCAAGAGCTTGTAGACCAGCTTAACGTTGCACTGGCAGCAGTGAAAGCGAACGGCGAATACGACAAGATCTTCAACAAGTACTTCGGTAAGTAATTTATGGAATTAACGGGTTACTCTTTAGGGCTCGTCGAAGCAAGCTGGATGACTGTTCAGCTTGCGTTCGTAAGCCTATTGGTTGGATTGGTTCTAGCAGTTTTGTTTGCAAGTGGTGAGATGTCTCGTCGTATCGCAATCAAATGGCCAACGACTGCATTTGTGACGATTGTTCGTGGTTTACCAGAAATTCTGGTCGTACTGTTTATCTACTTTGGTTCGACACAAGTTCTGTTCATGATCACTGGCGATTTCATAGAAGTGAGCCCGTTCTTATCTGGTGTTGTTGCACTGTCACTTATTTTTGCTTCTTACGCTTCGCAAACCTTGCGTGGTGCTTTGAAAGCAGTAAGCAAAGGGCAGAGAGAAGCAGCAAGCGCGCTTGGTATTTCTCAGTCTCGTGCATTCTTTCGTATTGTGTTACCTCAAGCGGTAAGACACGCACTGCCAGGATTAACCAACCAATGGTTAGTGTTATTGAAAGACACAGCGTTAGTTTCGCTGATTGGTGTAACAGATTTGCTGAAACAAGCACAACTAACATCAGCGGCAACGCACGAAGCATTTACTTGGTACGCGACAGCAGCAGCAATCTACTTGGTCATCACTTTAATCACACAAAGACTAGTAAAAGTGATTGATGGTAAGTTCTCTATTCAAGGTTTGGGTAACAAAGGGGCAATGGCATGAATCAACAATACCTCTCTCAAATGCTTGAAGGCTTAGCGACCAGTATTCAACTCACAGGCGCTTCACTGCTTGTTGGTTGTATCTTGTCATTGCTGATGACGGTTACGCTAATCCTAAGAATACCAGCCATTCACTGGTTCACTCGCGGCATCATCACGCTGTTCACTGGCACACCATTATTGGTGCAGATCTTCTTGGTGTATTACGGCCCGGGTCAGTTCGATTGGATTCGTGAAAGCTTCATGTGGGCTTGGTTAAGCCAGCCTTGGTTCTGTGCGATGCTAGCATTAGCTTTGAACACCGCCGCATACAGCACGCTACTGTTCAGAGGTGCGTTCAACGCGATTCCAGCAGGGCAGTGGGAAGCATGTCGCGCGCTAGGCATGGACAAAATCGCAACGCTTAAAGTGTTACTGCCATACGCTTTGCGCCGTGCTGTTCCAGCTTATTCGAACGAAGTGATTCTAGTCTTCAAAGGTACGTCACTGGCAAGCACCATCACCATCATGGATTTGATGGGCTACGCTCAGCGTATCAACGGCCAAACCTACGACACGCTCACCGTGTTCGGCATTGCTGGCGCATTTTACTTAGCAGTGAACGGCATACTAACGCTGATCTTCCGTCAGGTAGAGAAAAAAGCCCTCGCATTCGAAGCCGCGTAAGCTAGCTACTCACAAGCTTAACTAACGTATAAAGCCTGCCATTTATGTTCTCATAAATGGCAGGCTTTTTTGTTTTTGGGGTACGTACACGAGTACTGTTTTTATATCCAGCCATTCGGGGTTTTTACGAAATTCATACTATATGGGAATATTCTGCATTTTGTCATTCAATGGGTTTATCTATGTTTTAAGTCACTGAAATGCTGTGATTAATCGTGGTACATTGCCGTGCATATGAAACTAGATAGAAAGATTCTATATTTAAATGCAGAATTTTTCGGTCTAATAGCTGTTGAACTAAGCCG